>JAKSRV010000031.1 GCA_024403435.1 Lachnospiraceae bacterium | reverse complement strand
GGCATTCCGAACTCTTTACGTTTCTTGGTAATCTCTTCATCTATCTTGATTGAGTAATCAATAATAGTCTCACGAGTATCATCTTTTTCGTTAATTACCTTACGAATAGCATTGGTGATATGTCTACCTGTGTAGTATCCGCCGGGAACCTCTCTGATTCCTACTGTCTGATCCCACTGTGCTCTGAGGACTTCGATATCTTCAACGCTCCAAGAGAGTCTTTCGAATGCGTCTCTGTTAGCGGTGTTGTATCTTGCTGAAGAACCGAGGAGTGCTTCGATCTCTCGACCAAATCTTACCTGAGTATCAGCATCTGCCCACCACTTCATGAACTCCCAAGACTTGAGCTTTGACTGGTCATCGCCCTTATCAAGCATCATGGTAGCATTACCGGTAATAAATACTGTTCTGTCGATGTAAGTATTGCCCTTTTCATCAACCTTCTCGGTACCGGGGATAAGTGTGAAGTCCCAAAGACCTCTAATCTCAGGTGCTGATACCATCAAGGTATTGTAGGTTGAATATGCTGCGATTCCGATAGGCATCTCACCTGAACGGAAACGGCTTACGAAGTCAAAGTAAACAGGAATACCGTAATCGTTGAAGTAACGAACATAATCGTCAAATGCATCGATACCTGCTTCGGTATCTACTGTTGTCTTTGTTCCGTCTGCATTATACATATCTCCACCGTACTGATAGAGAAGTGTAAAGTACATTGAAAGGTCTGATGCAGAAGAAGCAACTGCTGTTGAAGCTCCTGCTGAAGTACTTGAACCACCGGCACTGGGAATACCTACTGAAAGGTTGTTACCCTGAATGGTAGGAAGCATCTCGATGAGTTCCTGCCAGGTGTTGGGGATTTCAAGTTCGAGCTCTTCAAGTACGTCCTTTCTGTAGAACATAACGTTGAAGGTCTGCTGCTCGGGAACACCGTATACATGTCCGTCGAGTCTGTACTGCTCATATGAGCTTTCTGAGTAATGTGAAAGAACTTCTTCCCATCCCTCAAACTGAGTAATATCTACTGCTGCACCTCTGAGTGCGTAGTCAACAGGAAGGTTTGCACCAACCGAAAGAACTACGTGAGGTCCTCTTCCTGCAAGCACCGCATTAAGCAATGCATCGGGAGCAACGATTTCTACGTTAACCTTTACACCGCTGTTAGGAGTAAAGTCATCATCAATCATTGACTTAAGGATAGTTCCCTGATCACGTCCGGTAAGTACCCAAACAGTGATTGCCTCTCCCGCATCCTTACCATCGTATACATCTCCTACTGAGTTGTAATCAACCACGAATGATGCGAAGAATGATTTAAGTTCATGCCAGAAAGCCTTGAACACATTGCTCTTGTCTTTCTTAACCTTTACGTCGGTACCTGATACTACGATGTAGTCGATATCAAGCTTAGTCTCGCTCATGTTGAGTGAAGCAGTACCGAGTGAAGTAATGTTATCCTTGAATGTTGTAAACTCAAGTGTAATCTTCTGAGGTCTCTTTACGAATCTCTCAAGCTGCTGTGCAAGAGTCTGTGCAGTAGCAATGCTGTCTGCCTTCTGTCCGCTGTAAGCAACGGTGTCATCAACGAGCTTGTAAAGACGCTTTGACTCAATATCCATAGCTTCGATGATTTCAGGGTAGTAAACATCAAGCTTGTAATCTCTGTACTGATCGGGAGTAGCTCCGGTAAATACGAGCACCTTTCTGTACATCTGGTTAAGTCTGAAGGTTGAATCCTCGATATCCGAAAGGATTTCTCCAAGTCCACCGAGAGTAGCCTGAACTCTGATTGTGTGAGTTCCCTTGGTGAGATAGAAATTATATTTATTTCCGTTCTCATCAGCGAGATCCTTGCACTGCCAATCATTGTCATATGAGAAGCTTACTTCATTAACCTCTGCGAAAGGAACTTCGCCGTCGATGTAAATCGCACGGTTTGAAACGCTTCCTCTTGAGTAGTTCTGACGTCCCTTGATCATGATGTTATAGTAACCATCTTCAGGAACTTCGAAATCCCACTCAATCCACATTCCGTTGTTTCTCCATGCATCACCGCCGACATAGTTAAGAACGGTAGTGGTTACACTGTTAGGAGAAGTTGTAGGTGATGATCTGTCATACTTAGCATAGAGTGAAGACTCAGAACGATAAGTTGAATCCTCGCCCTCAAGTCTAACCTGGTAAGAAGCTGCGGTTCCGTTTCCGTTCGAATTAGAATGCTCCGCAATGTACTCTGCGTAAGACTTAAGATTTTCAACACCCTTTACTGAAAGTCTCTTGATAATCATAGGCTCGTTTGAACCCTTAACAGTGACTGTGTTCTCTCCCTTTTCGAAGTAGAACTTGTAAGGAGCGTTTACATATCCTCTGTCATCACAGAAGTATGCTGTCTGCCAAGCGTACTCTTCAATCTGTGAAGGTCTGATTTCATTACCCTGGTTATCAACCTTGGGTTCCGATGCATCCTTCCATATTCTCGAGAAAGTAATGCTGAGCGCATCCTCGAAAGGAAGCTCGCCGTTGATGTATACTCCTCTTTCAGCCGCAACACCCTTTGACTCAGGGAGGAAGTACTCAACCTCCAGATTGTAGAAGCCTGCTTCGGGAACATTTACAGTCCAGGTAACTGTCGAATCAGCATCTGTGAAAAGTCCTCCGTGCTCTGCATCGTTTCTAACAGTACCTTCCGACTCGTAACTGTTGATATCGATGTCTACAGTCTTAGTGGGCTCTGCAGCTCCACTGTGTGAATTGAGATATCCGGCATAAGTACCGGTTCTCTCCATTCCTTCAACGCCGGCATTAAGGTTAACACCTTCATACTTGTCGCTGAAGTTCGCCACCTTTCTCAACGAAAGGAGTAAGCATAGCAGAATGAACGCCGCAATTACTGCTACTGTGATAAAAAACTTCTTATACTTCTTAAACATTTCACCCTCCGGTACAACTTTATAGTCGCGCCAATTTTTTATCATTCAGCCTTATAAAAGCAAGGCTTAGGTTCATAAAATAACTGTATCTGTCTCTTCTATATATAATAAGAAGAAACAGCTTCATTTTTATTGTCTTACGTGCCACCCGAATCTGTATATTCTGCAGCCCGCCGTAGCTCTCCGCCCGAATCCGAAAAACCGGGATCGTTACCGGAAGTACCGCATGCAGAGTAGCTTACACAGCCGATGGCAGCCAATCCAATCGCTATTAACTTTTTGAATCGCTTGCTCTTTTTCATAACCCTACAAGTATACAATTCCTTGTCCGCCAGGTATATCAAAAACGTTGTCAAAATACCACATCCGTTACTGTAGTTAACCTCTTGGACAATATTTGTTCACAATTATGTCATTTACTGCATAATTATAATATATCAGGCAAGTTTTGTACTCACTAATCTGTGCGGTGTATTTCTCAAATTTTGCTTGTACTCCCTCGGCTGCTATCAAATTAACAGTTTTGTCTGTAAAAACGTATTTTTTTTGGTTGTTTTGAACATCAATTTCAGTCTCAGAAACCGATTTCGACAATAAACATCCAAAAAAGCGCCTTGTTTTATTCTTATTGTATAGCATTTTTCACTTTTTTTCACTATTTAAACCACAAATATTCCTCGAAATATGCTATAATCATCAAAGTAACTTAATTAGTGCCTAAAATGTGTCAGAATTGCACAATAGACATCTGTATGTAAGCACTTTACAATGCATTTTATGACAACATTTCCACTAACAACTCGGAGGAGTTCTTAAATGTCAATTGCACCCGGCGACATCAATGGATTATCAAATATTGCTACCGTGGATTACTATACCAAGAACAGCGATTATACCGGCAAAAGAAACGTATCCGGCGGTCATGAAATGGTCGAATACCATGAAAATACTCATCACCGCATTTGGTTAAACGAATCAACAGAAGACTATGAGGCACATTGGCATTCCGCCCTGGAAATGATCCTCCCTCTGGAGAATTCATACACTATCATAGCCCATGGAGAAACCATAGTACTTCAGCCCGGAGAGATACTGATTGTACCGCCCGGAGAACTTCATGAGCTGCGCGCCCCCTCTACAGGTAAGCGTTTTATCTACATCATGAACATCTCCCCGCTCACCAAACTGAAGGGATTTTCACGTATTGCGTCCATCATGTCTCACTCTCTGCTTATCAGTGAGACCACTCATCCGTACATTTATGCGGATGTATATGATTTGCTTGTTCAGATCAGAAACGAATACTTCAGCAACCACGAATTTGCCGAGCTGACCATCCAGTCTCTTATGCTCAATTTGTTCGTAAAGCTCGGAGAGAACCACAGTCAGCAGGAAAACATATTTACCAATGCCAAGCCAAGCAAGCAGAAGGAATATATCCAACTGTTTAATGACGCCTTGGAATATATTGACAACCACTACACCGAAGATATCAGTCTCGACTATATCGCAGGTCAGACAGGTTTCAGTAAGTTCCATTTTTCAAGACTTTTCAAGCAGTATACGGGATATAATTTCAGTGATTATCTATGCTTCAGACGAATCAAGGAAGCCGAGAAAAAGCTCGAAAATCCTGACTACTCTATCACAGATGTGGCTATTTCATCAGGTTTTGCAAGCATATCTACTTTTAACCGCTTATTCAAGCAGCAAAAAGGATGCACTCCCAGTGAGTACCGCAAGCAAAACTCTCCTATGGTTGGCAAGCACCTTAAATAGCCCCAATCATAGCAGCAAACGCTTGACCAACATATACACCATAATTTGCAATACAAAAGAGTGCTGAGATTATCTCTCAGCACTCTTATTTTTGTCCGTATTATATTACGCATTGTACACAAAATTCTTGAACACACATACTCCGCCGGGCTTCTTGGTTGCATAATACACCAATCCGAAACGATTGCCGGTGAAGTGATCGAGTCTAAATCTCATCTGATGACTGCCGCCGACCTTCACGAATCTGTCATTCTTGAAATAATAGAAATCGAGCTTGTCCTTCATATCTTCAAAGTTAGCCTTAAGACAGAATGTCACTCTCGAATCATCAAGGACAAACTTCTCTTCCACTGTTCCGGGCATGTAATCCGCAGAGAACATCTTATCAGGGAAATCGCTCTCATTTCTTACTATTTTCACCAGGTAATAGCATCCCAATTCCTTGGTTATTCCGATAAATCCGTAGCAGCTTTGAAGTGCACAGATTCCGGCAACATCACCCTCATTTATCTCCGAAGCATCGATTGTAATCTCCGCTTCGCACTTGGGCCAAAGCATTCTCTGTGTCAGACAGTTACGCGCATGTGTAAGATTTGTACACACCTTGCCGGTGGTTATCTCCAAACCACCCTCAGGAAGCAGTCTCCATCTCTCGTTATCGGGCTGATGATTCCACTGCCACTGAAGTGCCAGCTGTTTTTCTTTGGGAAGTCCTTCAATAGGCAGGAACTTGTCCGAAGTAAACAAAGGTTCATATCTGTATCCGGGTCTGCTTCCGTATGTCTCGAATTTCTCAGGTACAGTTCCATCGTTTCCAAACACCGGATAATCATTTTTCCAGGTAACAGGCACGAGCACAGGAATTCTTCCTACCGCGCCCATATCTCTGAAAAGAATTGCGAACCATTTGCCGTTGGGAGTATCCACGATACCACCCTGCGCAACACCCTGACCGCAGTATCCGCCGTCAGTCGAAAGCACCTCACCGCCCACAAATTCGCCTTCCAGCGAATCAGCCTTAAAGCAGCACTCGGTTCTCATTCCGCCCTTTGGCCAGTGAATGGTAAACAAATAATAGAAATCACCAATCTTGTAAAGGTGTGAACCCTCGTGACCGAGCATCGCATAATCTCTGTCATCTACCACAAGTGTACGATTGAGTCCGCCCTTTTTCGGAGCAGTCATTTCCTCATTGAGCTCTATAAGCTTTATTTCAAAATTACCGTATGCGAGAAAGACTCTTCCGTCGTCAAAAAGAAGCGAGCAATCGTGATAATAGCCTTCAATCTCGCTCTTTTCCCATTCTCCGCAAGGATCGGTAGCCCTGAAAAGATAGGTCTTCTGAGCACTGTGGCTGACAAACACAACATAGAACATACCCTCATGATATCTGATTGATGCCGCCCACATACCACCGGCATACTCTGTCCTCTCCTGCTCCATTCTCTCTGCAGGAGAATCATCAAGGCTGTCATATATGTACCCTGCGATTTCCCAATTGCGCAGATCGTATGATCTAAGCAAAGCTCCGCCGGGCATAAAATGCATCGTTGTGCTCACCATATAATAGGTGTCACCTACCCTTATTACATCCGGGTCCGGATAATCCATTCTTGTCAGTGGATTAATCATCATTCATTCCTCTCTATTCCACAATACCGAATCCAAGTATTGTGAAGCGCTTATCCTGATCTACTTCAGGAATTCTTACCTCTACCTCATGTTCTATATTCTCTTCGCCTCTGAAAACGATGAGCGCATTGCAGTGTGTCCATCCGACAACATGAGGATCAATGCTGATTTTCTTCTCTCCGTCAGCATATACATCTGCGGTTCCCACTTCAATAGAAGCAGAATCCATATATACAATCATAAGTGCGCTGCACTTAACTGTTGCTTTGAATACAGGAGCATCTCCCTTGCCTGCATACATCCAGTTATCGGCAAATTCGGGAGTTCCACCGAGGTCAAGATTACGTTCAACAGCCTGAAGCATTGTATCGGTCTCGGTAAAGCTTCCGATGTTTACATTGGTAATCTCGGCACACTTATCAATATCATTTCTTCCGTAGAACTTGATGTTCTCAAATTCCTTACCCTTGGGAGCTTCAATATCTGTGATATCAAGATCCTCTCCGAGAGGCATCGCATCTGCTTTCTTCATCATATTGATGATTCCGTCTGCCATAATCGAATGACCTACATTGGTAGGATGGAAGCAATCATAGAAGAATTGGCTCTTAGTAAGAACTGCGCCTTCGCTCTCACTTACATAGAACTGCTCAACAACAGATCTTCTCGCGCTGACCATAGGAAGATTGTAGCTCTCACCTACGCAGCAGAGTCTCTCCTCGAGATTCCAATCATTTGCGAATACTGCATACTCAAGAATTACAGCAGGCTTACCGGGTCCGTTGTAAATCTTTCTTACAAGTGAATCATAGCACTCGCCCTTGGTCTCGTCGCCTTCATCATTAACGGCGAACTCAACCACAACGATATCAGGTGTTATTTTACCGCAATCAAGCACGTCACGCTCATATCTTACAAGACCGAGCTGTGAAGGAGTACCGCCCACGCCGGCCTTCACATACTTAATATTTTCCTCAGTGCCCTTGCCGCACAATTCGCAAAATCCCTCGAAGGTCTTGTATGCATAGCACTCCTTATTGATAGGAACCGCTCCGGCACCCTGAGTAATAGATCCGCCGATAAATGCAAATACAACCTCTTCTCCGTTTCTTGCCTTTTCGATAGCCTTCTTAATACGATAAGGATTACCCTGATTTATAAGTGACTTCTCGATAATAGCCTTGTAAGCGGGACCGTTGATATCGATTTCCTTGTCTTCCTGCTGTTCGGGAGCATCGTATCCGTCATTGAGATAAAATGCAACCGTGACCGATGCGGGAATGCCGGGCTCGGGGAACTCAAAACGAATCTGTCCGGGACAGTTGTCATCCTCAGACCATTCGTAATCTTCAAGATTGAGTACATACTCCATGCCGTCCGAAGCAATCTCTGTATAAAGAGTAGTTCCCGATACATAGGGATCGGTATGTCCGTACATCTGGAACGCAAATCCCACGGTCACGGGATCTCCGGTCTTTTTAACCGAAACGCCGATGCTGTGTACCATTTTTCTGAAGGTATCAACCTTTCCGAGGTTATCAAGCATCTGCTGATCTGTAATATTACCTACAACTCCGGCACTGCTCTGCAGTCTTCCGTCGCTCTCATAAATAAATGTAATACCTCTTCCGTCAGGCTGGGGCGATCCGCTGACCGCCTTGTTTCTCATAATATAAAAGAATGGTCTTTTCTTTGTAGGATCCTTGGGTGCTGCAGGTCCGCTCTTAAACATTACTGCCATAGTCTTATCCTTTCCTGATTTACATCATTTCACATTATTTTTTAATAAATGTCCCCATTTATAAATGCAATCCACTCATAATTGCAAAATAACTTCTCATTTCAATCAGCAGCTTTACCAAATCTTATAATTACCGCTCAATGCAAGGTATGCAAACATATAGAGGCAATTGTCATAATATCTTCTTTCTCCGGTTCTGAGTGGCATTTCAAAGAACTTCTTAACCCACTCAACCGCAATCTCATCAAGCTCCGAAGCAAGCACTGACTGTGCCACCGTAGCGGTAATTGCCACGGGATGACGTGCAACATCACCGGCAACGGTTCCGTCAATTTCATAGATATGATATGTATCGTTTCTCATATCCTCAAGAAGAGCTCTCTGGATATTCTTGGCCGCTACACACTGTCCTTCATCCTTACCAAACCACAAATAGTCCAATCCGATATTTGCAGCGGTTCTGTACGCATCACTGAAGAACCAGTTATGTCTTTCTTTTGCCCAATCGAGAGTTCTGTTCATCGGCAAGCCATCAAACTCTGCATATTCTGAGCTAAAACCTGTTACGGGATGGCACGCCTTAATCAAATATTCTCTGCTGCGTTTTGCCGCATCCTTCCAAAATTCCTTATCCTTCTCATTGCCCCACTCTGCCCAAAGCTCATAGAAATGAGGGAGATGATATGAAGGATCCGAAAAATCAGAACCCGGCACAAACAATACATACTTATTGTCGGGATTGAACATAGGATCGCCTGCGCGACCGTTCTCACCCTTATGAAGCACTGCCTCCAAAATCTTTTTAGCCTCTGCAGAATAATTGTATATTCCCTCGCCGTCACCGAAACGATGCGAAGCAAAAAGCAGAGCCATGATAAAGAACTCTTCTCCGTCGGGAGCTGCTCCGTGCGCATTCTTGGTACCGTCGGGCTTGCATGACCATGCAAAATAGCCCTCGTTCCAACCCTCTTCCATGTACATATAGGTCTTGGCCCATTTCCAGATTCTGTCAAACTCCTCTTTCATGCCAAGCTGTACACATATCATCATTCCGTAGGACATTCCCTCGGTTCTCGCATCGAAGTTGCCGGTATCCTCAAGATATCCCATGTCATCTCCGACCGCATGATAAAACGAATCTTCACCGTAGAAGAACTGCTGCTTGATTTCTTCAAGTCTGACATTTATCTTCTCTTCGGGAATTCCTATTTCCGCAAATACATTTCTTTCTGCCATACCAATTCGTACCTTCCTTCTGTTTAGTCCCCAATTGCTTATTCAAAAATAATACTTCCGAGCTGAGCGGATCCGCCGCCCTTGTAAGTAAGATAAAGCGCATGTACGCCGTCGGGAATATTTACATCTGCCCATCCGGTAACCCATACATTTGAATTATCACCCTTGATGCTTCCGAGTACCTCACCGTCCCATGCTGTCTTAATTTCAAATTCTCCGTTGAAATAAGCTCTGGTAGTGATTCCGATTCTCTTTACACCCTTGAAATCAAAATACTTAAATCCGATTGTGGTTGAATTGCAAATCTGCGCGATATGTCCGGGAATCTCATCTCCATCCTTACCATCCTGCTCAATCTTGGGATAGCCTGCTCCGACATAGAGGCTGGGCTTGTCCGTAAACATATGGCATGCAATATATACAGGATATTCACCCTCAGCCTTGAGAGGCCCGTCGTTAAGTCCGCATGAAGTAATCTCAACCTGAGGAATACTTCCGTCGGGCATTACTGTAAGCTTCTCTGCGCAGCCCTGTCTTGAATACCATGTGCCGTTGGTCTGACGATGATAGAAAATGTACCAGTCATCACCGATCTGAACGATACTTCCGTGATTGTTTCCGCCGTATGCAATAGGCATATCGGCAGGCTTGTAGGTATCGATTCCTATATCTGCGTTACTAACAATTACTCCACCGTAAGTAAATTTGCCCATTAAATCCTTGGAGGTTGCATAGCAAAGCTCATGCATAACCTCTGATGAATATACAAGGTAATAAGTATCTCCGATCTTTCTGATTGAAGATGCCTCGAAGAACGCATGGCCCTCAAATCCGGTGCCCTCTGAATAGCAGCTTCCGGGAGCCACAAGTGTAGGTCCCTCAAGGATGGTCAGCATATCAGTATCAAGAAGCACTACCTTTGATCCGGTACGTGACTTGTCTCCGCTGCCGCAGAAGCCGGAATATAGATAGGTCTTGTTGCCTTCGGTAATAACACCGGGATCGAACTGAGGCTCATCGCCCTCCTTCTCTCCGAGACGTGTTCCGTCAGCATAATGTACATATCCGTAAAACTCATATTTGCCTGCGGGAGTATCGCATACAGCAACACTCATGATTCCGACCTTGTCAAGATTGTAATAAAGATAATAGCGTCCGTCAGGTCCGACAGTTACATCGGGCGCATACAGGCACATATGTCCGTCGGCATTGATGGGATCTGCATTTCTGGGATAAATCACTCCCTCGTATCTCCAATCGCCGAGATTGTCAATGGGTGCCGACCAGCATACATAGTCACCCATACAAAATACATAACCGTTGTAAAAATCGTGTGAGCCGTAAATATATACTCTGTCACCGAATACATAAGGCTCTCCGTCCGGAACATACTCCCAAGAAGGAAGATAAGGGTTTAACGCCTGCTTCTTCATAGATTCCACCTCTCAAATATACAGTTGGGGAATTAATAACTAATCCCTATAAAGTAAAAACACTGATTGTATAACCATAAAATATCGGATATACAATCAGTGTAAACTTTTCTGTTAGTTTTTCTCGCTAAATCTTGTGTGCTTATAATCACATATTGCGCGGAAACAGTATTACTGCTGTCTCATCTCTGCAACAGTCTTTCTGATAGCACCTTTTCCGCTGATAAGCTTGTTGAAATACTCAATTACAAGCTCTGCTATTCCTACTGAATAAAGGTCAACGCCCCAGATATTTTCGTCCTTAAGAAGTGTCTCAAAATCTGCAGCCTTAACTGTATCTCCAAGCTTCACATTCGCAAACATAGGGCATACCTTATCAAGCATTGGATCTGAGCTGAGCTCCATCTTCTCACCGTTGTCATCGATAGCCATCAGATATCTCATCCAGCCTGCAAATACAAGAGGAATTCTCTTTAACGCCTTCATATCCAGGCCGTTGTCACGATACTTCTTGATGGTCTCTCCGAAACGGATAGGAAGCTTCTGTGATGTATCGGTTGCAATTCTCTGAGGGGTGTCGGGCATGAAAGGATTGGGTACACGTACATTGATTACGGTATCGATAAATTCCTTGGGGTCAAGCACTCCGGGGTTAACTACCACGGGAAGTCCCTCAACATATCCGATCTTTTTAACAAGATCAAGCAAATCTTCGTCCTTCATCTCATCCGAGATTCTGGTATATCCAAGGATGCATCCGTATACGGCAAGTGCGGTATGAATAGGATTGAGGCAGGTACAAACCTTCATCTTCTCAACCTTATCAACGGTCTCCTTGTCTGTAAAAATAACACCAACCTTGTCAAGCGCAGGTCTTCCGTTGGGGAATGCGTCCTCGATAACAAGATACTGAGTTTCCTCTGCGTTTACGAAAGGAGCAACATAGGTTCCCTTTGAAGTGATAATGGGCTCAAGTCCCTCAAGTCCGTCATCTGCAAGCATTTTCTCAACACTTGCATCGGGTCTGGGAGTAATTTTATCAATCATTGACCAAGGGAATGATACCTTGGTTCTGTCATTTACGTATTCTACAAATTTCTCATCAGCCTTACCGATAGCGCCCCATGCGGTAGCGATGGTATTGATAGCGGTATACAGCTTGTCGCCGTTGTGTGAGCAGTTGTCGGTAGATACCATAGCTATAGGAAGCTGACCTGCCTTGAAACGCGCATAGAGAAGCGATGCAACCTTACCGATGTAGGTGTCGGGATGCTCGGGACCGTTATCGATATCCTCCTGAACAGCGGGCAAAATCTTTCCCGAAGGTCCTGTAACCACATATCCCTTCTCGGTGATTGTAAATGTTGCCATCTGAAGAGAAGGAGATGTAAAAATCTGCTTCAATCTATCATATTCATCAGCATTTTTCGAATCAAGAATGCAAGACTCCGATACCGAACCGATGATGTTTTTGTCAATAGAGCCGTTAGCCTTAAGAGTGATTGCTACAGTGAGATTGTCTCCGGGTCTGTATGACTTTTCTACGATTTCATAGTCAAAACCTTCGATAACAATTACACCCTTATCGCTGTAACCGTTGTCGAGCATATCCTGTGCGAGTGCAGCATGGAATGCTCTGAACAGATTACCGCCGCCGAAATGAACCCATGTAGGATTCTTGGCAGTATTCTCAAGCATCTTTTCTCTGTCGAATTTAGGAAGCTTGTAGCCCTTTTCAGACCACTCACTGTTTTTAACGATATCTTCTGCGCTTAATCTCATCTTCTTTCAACTCCTCTTGTATGGCTCTTGTCAATTGCCTCCCAAAGTCCGTTAAGGTATGTTGCGCCGAGTGCTCTGTCATAGAGACCGTAGCCGGGCATAGCAACCTCATCCCAAATCATTCTTCCGTGGTCGGGTCTGATAGGGCCGGTAAAATCAATATCATAGAGAGCCTTCATGATTTCATACATATCGAAGGTTCCGTCACTTGAGAGGTGACAAGCCTCCTCGAAATCAAGATGTCCGGGCTCTGTGTTGTTAAACTTGAGGTTACGAACATGTGCAAAATGAATTCTGCCCTTGAGTGCTCTGATCATATCGGGAAGATCATTCTCAAGATTGGTTCCGTATGAACCTGAGCAGAAGGTTACACCATTGTGCTTGTTGTCTACCATCTTCATCATTCTGAGAATGTTCTCCTTGTTGATGATGATTCTGGGAAGTCCGAATACGCTCCATGCGGGATCATCGGGATGAATTGCCATGTTGATATCATACTCATCACATACGGGCATGATTCTCTCAAGGAAATACTTCAGGTTCTCGAAAAGCTTCTCATCGGTAACATCCTTGTACTCCTCAAAAAGATCCTTAACCCTTGCCATTCTCTCAGGCTCCCATCCGGGAAGAATTGCACCGTTGGCATCGCCTGCAATCATATCAAACATTTTCTCAGGAACGATTGCATCCACTGCTTCCTGAGTATAAGCAAGTACGGTAGAACCGTCGGCGCGAACTCTTGCAAGCTCGGTACGTGTCCAGTCAAATACGGGCATGAAGTTGTAGCATACAAGATGAATATCTTCCTCACCAAGATTCTTAAGAGTCTCGATGTAGTTCTCGATATACTGCTCTCTCTCGGGTGCTCCGGTCTTGATTGCATCGTGAATATTTACGCTCTCAATACCTGAAATATGAAGTCCTGCTGCCTCAACCTCATCCTTGAGTGCCTTGATTCTCTCTCTGCTCCAAACCTCACCGGGCTTGGTATCGTACAGTGTGGTGATTACTCCTGTAACTCCGGGAATCTGTCTGATCTGCTTCAGGGTAACGGTATCAAACTTTGATCCGTACCATCTCAATGTCATTTCCATTTTTCTTTTCTCCGTTTTTCTGAATAATTTGTATTATTTATCTGATATGTTGCTTATTATCCAATATCAGTGATTACCTATCTCTTACCTCTGATTGTTTCGTACACCAGTGTACCGAAAAGACTCAGATTACTGATTTCCGCTTCACTCCACCGATGAACACGGTTGAGCATATTGAAGCTGATAAAATATTCCGGCAAATCGGGATTCGGCAATGCCAGCTGTATCAGTGACATGCAGTTCTTTTCCTGCAGCATATTGTATACTTCCGGCAACGACTTTTTCAGGTTGCTGTAGTTGTTCATGACATACATTCCGCTGTTGTCGAAAAACTCCATATATCTGGGATTGCTTACAAAATCATTGGCCTTCATCTCCGATGAATACTTACCGCAGTTATATACAGACACCAAATCCTTGCCGTAGAAAATATCTATATTATCAAGATCGAATCCCTTAACGATTACGTTCAGCGAATCGCCGATGGCATCTCTGCCCTCCAGGAACAAATCCTTTACTACCTGGTTGATAGCCTTAGACTGTTCATCGTATGACGACATTCCTTTACGTTCCGCGCCTACCTGTACATTCTGATGCAGGTCGGGACGATAAATGATATATCTGTTTTTACCCTTTTCCTTAGCAATATACAGACACTTATCGGCGAGAGTAAACAATTCCTTATATGTCTTTCCGAAATCGGGATAAAGAGCCGCACCCATCGTTACAGAAAGCTTCTGCATTCCAAGCTCGCTCTTTGCTTTGCTGTCGATATTGCTTCTGATTGTTCTGAGCATGCTGCGCAGCTTTTCTTCGCTGCTGATTCCGTCGGTGAAAATATAGAACTCATCGCCTCCGAAGCGTCCTACAATTCCCTGGTCCATAACCACTGCCTTCATTTCATTCGCAACCAGCTGAATGGCTCTGTCGCCCTCCTGATGACCGTGATTATCATTTATTTCCTTGAAATCATCGATATCCAAAAGCACCAGATAATGCTTGTTTTGTGAGGTTGCCGAGCTTGAAATCATATCCTCCGTATACTCTACAATCGAGCGCTTGTTGAGAATACCGGTCATGGGATCAAGTCCCGCATATGTCATATAGTAAGGTACATCATCCAATGTATCGTCAGTGGCAACCACCGCACCTCTTACAAATCTGCGGCCAAACATTCCATCAAATCCCGCGCGTATATTCAGACGCTGGATTTTATTATCCTTGTGGAACAGACCTGTTCGAATAATCGACTCAATAGTACTGAAGCCGTCCTCCATCTGCTGGCACATGGTTTCGATGGCCGCGATATTGTTTTCGGCAGGGTCCGCATAATCAACCAGTTCCTGCTTGAAGGCGTCAAAATCATTTTGATAAATCTTTATTGATTTCTTGTCCACATACCTGTAAAAAGTGATTTCCATCAATTCAAGATTCAAGTCAAAATATGTGGTACTTCCAAGTCCGAGAAGCATTGCGAACTTCCATGTCTTCTCGTAGTAATAATTATAAGCTGCCTCGACATTGGTAATATCCCACATCTCTATATCATAGTACGAACGCTCGCGGATATTGGTCTTACCTATCAAATCCACCAAACGAGGCTTGTCATGAGCATCCTTAATCATAGTAATGGCTCTCGACTTGTTTTTAAGCTTCAGTTCATGCAGGAAATCTTCGATATGTGCTACCGATCTCTCCTCAAACGCAATCTTAGTGAAAATACCGTTATCGTATTCGCCGATAATATTCTTGGCATCTTCATCGTAATCACGCACCACCCCGTCTGCGTCCAGCCACAAACGTCCTATGCATTCTGCTTTTTCAGATCCTTCTATTCCTACTGTAACAACACTCACTCTGCTGTCTCCCTTTATCAAAACTCGTATTTTGTCACGGTGCAGTTATCTACTCCGTATGCAGCATACTCATCATTTGTCATTTCGTAAAAATACGACTGAATCACTCTGGCGATTCCATTATGTGCAACCAAAATATATGTCTTGTCATCCTCTTTGATTTCATCAAGAAGATTGTAAATTCTCTGTGCAAGATGAAGCATCGATTCCCCGCCTTCATATCTGCATATGAACTGCTTTTTAGCCTCCTGAAACTCTGCTCCGTTTCTCGCCGTCGACTCATATTTGCCAAAATTCTGCTCCTTGAGTCTCAGCTCTTCTCTGGCAGGTATCCCTGTCATCTCAGATATATGAAGTGCTGTATCCTTGGCTCTTACCAATGGTGAATACAGTATCTCATCAGCCTTGATTCCCTGCTCAAGAATCTTTTTGCCTGTCTCAATAGCCTGCTCATGCCCTTTAGGTGTAAGCGCGATATCAGTCGCTCCGCATATTTTATTTTCAACATTCCATACAGTCTGTCCGTGTCTTACAAAATAAACACAACCCATTTATCAATCCTCATTCCTACAGGCTCAAAAATGCTGCCAGACTTCCCCTTGCGGTTCCCATTATTCTGTGTGAATAAAATAAATCGGGCTTGCAATGAGTACAATAATCGGTAACCTCTATATTTTCCGAAGGTATTCCGGCCTCCAAAAAGACCAGTTCATTCGCCTTCCACAAATCCAGCATATACTTATCGTCATCCTCAGGATGCATTACGGATTTTCGCAGCATTCCGGTCTCAACCACTGTCTGGGCTCCGAAGCTCTCTCTGAATCGCTCTGCCACATCCGATGATACCTCATAGCAGTCTCTGCAGATACTCGGTCCTATACAACATAAAATATCCTGCACATCACATCCGTAGGTATCCTGCATCAGTCTGATTGTATTCAGGCCGATTTTTCCTACAGTTCCCTTCCAGCCTGAGTGCGACAACCCTATTACCTGCTTTACGGGATCGTAGAAATAAAGCGGCACACAATCCGCATAAAAAGTGACCAGCGTCATACCTTTTACATCGGTAATCATTCCGTCCACATCCGTATAAGGAAGCTGCCTGATGATACCGTTGCCGGCATCTGCCTCAGTCATAACCCTCACATTGGTTGTATGCGTCTGCTGTGAAAGACACATTCTGTCCTTGTCCACACCCAACGCATCCGCCATAAGCGAAAAGTTTTTATGTACATTCTCGTCCGAATCTCCCCTGTTAAAACCGAGATTCATTGTGGCATATACTCCTTCGCTCACTCCACCGAGCTTGGTAGAAAATCCATGCTTTACACCATGTCTTTCCAAAGAGTCAAAGGTCATTACAGTCACATTTTGTTTTATCTGCTTATTCATATACGTTTATCACAAACACCTATAACTGCTTACAATCACTTATAACTGCTTACAAGCTCTTACAGCCACTTGCATATTCGGTATTCTCTCGGGCTGCCATGCTTACTCAATTTCAGCCTTGACTATCTGACCGTCTTTCCATTCAAGCAGCTTCACAACCTTGCCTCCGCGAAGTCTGAGTCCGCTTACTCTTCCGTTCTTCCATGCTGCCGGAAGCGCGGGAAGGAGCTTTACCTCATCCTCGTGGCTCTGCACCAGCATCTCCGCGATACCTGCAGTACATCCGAAGTTACCGTCTATCTGGAACGGTGGATGATTGTCAAAAAGATTGGGCAGTGTCTGCTTTGAAATAAGCGTCTCTATATTTTCAAGAGCCTTGTCACCCTCTCCAAGACGCGCATACATATTGATGATCCAGGCTCTGCTCCAGCCCGAATGTCCGCCGCCCGATGCAAGACGTCTCTCGATGGTCTTGCGAGCCGCCTCGAACAGTTCAGGAGTCTTGTCCTGTGTAATCTGACTTCCCGGGTAAAGAGCAAATAGCTGTGATATATGTCTGTGACCGGGATCCTTTTCCTCGTAGTCAATATTCCACTCACAAACCTGTCCGTACTTTCCAATTTTAAGAGGTGCTATTCTGTCGAGCACCTTCTTCATATCGGTGGCAAGACTCATCACCTTGCCGTCTGCGGATTTCATATCATCATACTCTCCGGCATCCTTGCTGATTCCCAAAATCTCCTCAGCCTTGATGCAGGCTTCAAACAATTCTCTGATAATCTCGTTATCCATTGTAGCGCCCTGGCAGATTACTCCGCTCTCGCCGTTAGGAAGAATATATGTATTCTCCGGAGAAATCGTAGGGCAGGTAACCAGGTATTTACCTTCCGGATCCTCAACAAGATAATCGATTATAAACTGAGCAGCCTCCTGCATTGTAGGATAATGCTCTTTCAAAAACTGCTTGTCCTCGGTATAGAGATACTGCTCCCAGATGTGAAGCGACAACCATGCCGCACCCATCACCCAGTAACTCGCACTCAGGCATACATCCTGAGGTGCCGTATCTCCCCAAATATCTGTATTATGGTGAGCCATGAAGCCGCGGCAGCCGTACATCATCTGTGCAGTCTTTCTGCCGTTTTCCTTCATGTTTTCTATATGTGTAACCAGCGGCTCATTGCACTCTGCAAGATTACAATTAAATGCCGGCCAGTAATTCATTTCAGTATTAATATTGATCGTAAATTTGCTTCCCCAGGCAGGTGCATAATCCTGATTCCATATTCCCTGAAGGTTAGCAGGCAGTGATCCGGGTCTGCTCGATGCTATCAGCAGATATCTTCCGAACTGGAAAAATCTGACCACCTCATCGTAGCCCTCGATATCCAAATCTACTCTGTCAAATAAATTCTTGTAATCCGCAATGTGTTCCGCAAGAAGCTCGTTCCAGTTCTTTGCTGCGGTTGCTTCCACTCTGCTCAGAACACTTTCCTCAGGCTTCTCCACTCTGAATGTGGTATCTGCCGTAAGAATGATAGTTGCTTCATCCGCATTTTTTACAATATGTGTGTTGCCGATGAGTTCCATACTGCCGCCGACAGGGATGACCTTGATTGCTGCTGCCATCTGTACTCCGCCGATACCGCCGGCCTTGGCTGTCATTCGCTGAATACCGCCCTCATGTCCTGTGATGCTGTCGGTGTAACCGTTATATGCAGGTCTTCTGCACTCCTGAGTCTGATACGGCTGCATACTCCAGGGGTTGTTCCCTCTGGTCAGCTGTGTATGAAAAGAAAGCATTCCCGGCTTGTCTGCGGTCATATGTATAATCATCGCATTTTCCGGATAGCTTGTAATAATCTGTCTTTCGTAATGAACCCCACCCTTTTTGAAGCTGACGGTAGCTGTTGCATTACTCATATCGAGCACTCTGCTGTATTCGGTTACATCACTGTAATCCTTACCCATGAACTCGATATAGAGATTTCCGAGAGGCTCATAGTGTCTTTGCTCCTCGGGCAATCCCGACAAAGCAAACGCACACAGCTCCTGAGCCTCGGATATTTTTCCCTCAAAAATAAGCTTTCTGATTTCCGGGAGCTTATCCTTCGCAGAAGGATTGTTTCTATCCTGAGGACCTCCGAACCATACACTGTCCTCATTGAGCTGTATGCGTTCTGTATTGGGATGACCGTAGACCATTCCGCCAAGCTTTCCGTTACCGATAGGCAACGCTTCATTCCACTCTCCGGCGGGACTGTCAAACTCAATTTTGTACTTGTCTGTCAATGGCTTCATACGGTAAATCCCCTTACTTTTTTATACATTTTTGCCTTAATATATTTTACCAAATTTCCGAACAAAAATCCCCTGTTTTTTATCTCTGAACACGAGCTCCGGCACCGCCCATAAGAGCCTCTACTTCCTTCTTTGAAGCCATGGTGGTATCACCGGGTGTGGTCATTGCCAATGCGCCGTGAGCAGCACCGTAATTTACAGCAATTTCTGCATCGCCGGTAGTCATAAGGCCGTATACAAGACCTGATGCAAATGAATCACCGCCGCCTACACGGTCCATGATTTCAAGTCCGTCATACTGCTTTGCCTTGTAGATTTCTCCGTCTGCCCAGCAGATAGCGCTCCAGTCGTTTACGGTAGCGGTCTTAACCTGACGAAGTGTTGTTGCAACTGCCTTGAAGTTGGGATATGCCTTTGCAGCCTCATTGATCATCTTCTTGTATCCGTCGAGGTTCAAGGTCTTGAGGTTTGCATCGTTACCTTCGATTTCAAAACCGAGGCATGCGGTAAAGTCTTCCTCGTTACCGATCATAACATCTACGTACTTTGCGATTTCCTTGTTAACTTCCTGAGCCTTGGCCTGTCCTCCGATAGCGCTCCACATTGAAGGACGGTAGTTGAGATCGTAAGAAACGATGGTTCCGTACTTCTTTGCGGTCTTGATAGCCTCGAGAACGGTCTCGCATGACTGCTCTGAAAGTGCTGCATAGATTCCGCCGGTGTGAAGCCATCTTACTCCGAGGGTACCGAAGATATAATCAAAATCAAAATCTGCGGGAGTAGCCTTAGAGATAGCGGTGTTAGCTCTGTCTGAGCAACCTACAGCACCACGGATACCGAATCCGCGCTCGGTAAAGTTAAGTCCGTTTCTGCATACGCGTCCGATACCGTCAGTTGGCATCCACTTGATGAGCGAGGTATCCACGCCACCCTGAAGGATGAAATCCTCCATGAGCTTACCTACTTCGTTGTCTGCGAAAGCAGTGATAACTGCGGTCTTGAGGCCGAAGCATCTGCGAAGTCCTCTTACTACGTTATACTCTCCGCCGCCTTCCCAAGCACGGAACTGACGAGCGGTTCTGATTCTTCCTTCGCCGGGATCGAGGCGGAGCATTACTTCTCCGAGTGATACGGCGTCATATGTACATTCATTTGCGGGTCTGAGATTTAAGTTCATGATATTCCTCCTGAGATTTAAATCTAAGCATAATCATTTGTGATTGCTATAGATATTTGATAATAAGTTTTAATGTTTGTATGTCTATATGTCTCGGTTTGGGCAGTGCTTATGTTACTTACTTGAGCATCTCGAAGTTGAAGTAATTAACTGCGTTATTGTATGAGATGTTCTGTACCATCTCACCGAGAATATCGTAGTCCTCGGGGAACTCTCCGTTCTCCACCCAGTTGCCGATGAGATTGCAGAGGATTCTTCTGAAATACTCGTGGCGGGTGTATGACAGGAAGCTTCTTGAGTCGGTAAGCATTCCCACGAAGCCTGAGAGGTTTCCGAGGCTTGCAAGCGAATTCATCTGGTCCTGCATTCCGGTCTTGTGATCGTTGAACCACCATGCGCTGCCCTGCTGAATCTTAGCCACAGCATCTGAGTTCTGGAAGCATCCGATTATAGTTCCGATGGCTGCATTGTCGATAGGATTCAGGCTGTAAAGAATTGTCTTGGGAAGCGAATCCTTCTCTGCCAAGTTGTTGAGGAAATCAACGAGCTGAGCAGAAGGTGCATAGTCGTTAATGCAATCATATCCGGTATCAACACCGATCTTATTGAACATCGGCTTGTTGTTGTCTCTCTTTACACCGTAGTGAAGCTGCATTACCCAGTTTCTCTTGGTGTACTCACCTGCCATAAATGTAAGATATGCAGTCTTAAACTGTGCAATCTCCTTGGCGGTAAGTGTATCCTTAACCATAGCCTTTCTGAAGATATTTTCAATCTCGTCCTCGATAGCAGGCTCGTACATTACATAATCAAGTCCGTGGTCAGATACCACGCATCCCATTGATGCAAAAAACTCTACTCTCTTAGCCAAAGCGTTCTTCAAATCTGTGAAAGTATCGATTTTAACTCCGCTTACTTCCGCAAGCTTTTTGATGTAATCAATATAGTCGGGCTTTTCAAGGTTCATAGCCTTGTCGGGTCTCCATGCCGGAAGAACAGCTACATCGAAGCTGTCATCCTCAGCTATCATTTTGTGCCACTCGAGCGAATCGATCGGATCATCTGTGGTACACACAAGAGTAACATTTGACTGACGGATAATATTTCTGGCGCTCATAGTGCTCTCTGCAAGCTTGGCATTGCAGATATTCCATACTTCCTCTGCGGTCTTGGCAGAGAGTGCACCGTGATATCCGAAGTATCTCTGAAGTTCAAGATGAGACCAATGATAAAGAGGATTGCCGATGGCTTTTCCGAGGCACTCTGCCCACTTCATAAACTTCTCTTTGTCAGATGCGTCTCCGGTAATGTATTTCTCCTCCACTCCGCATGAACGCATAAAGCGCCACTTGTAATGGTCTCCTCCGAGCCATACCTGAGTAATATTCTCAAATCTTCTGTCCTCAGCTATCTCTCTGGGATTGATATGACAATGGTAATCAAGAACCGGCATTCCCTTTGCATACTCATGGAACAGTTTCTTTGCGACATCTGTCTGTAACAGAAAATCATCATCCATAAATGCCTTCATTTCGTCTCTTCCTCCGAATTAATTTGCATAATAACTCTGCTTTTGTGTAAGCGTTTACATTTCATATTTTTACACGAAAAATCTCATAAGTCAATGCGGGATTTTAACATTCTCACAATTATTTTTACCGAACTCCAAAAATGTATTCCATAAGTATTTGAATTTAGCGTACCGTAACTGTATAATGACAATGTAACTGTTTACATTTTATACACGATGCAGGTGTATAATTCCTTCACCGGCACAGTGCTGTCCATACTATTGCTTCTGCAATAACAGGCCGACACTTACGGATATAAAATGCAAAACAACAGATTCAAAATGCGGAGATATATATGTCACTTACAATTTATGACATTTCAAAAAAGGCAGAGGTTTCCATCGCAACGGTATCCCGTGTGCTCAACGGAAGCCCCAAGGTAAAGGAAGCTACCCGTAAAAAAGTAATGGATATCATTGATGAATACGGTTATACTCCCAACTCTTCTGCCCGTGCGATGGGACTCAAATCAATGAAGACCATCGGTATAATGTGTGCCGACAGCTCGGATATTTTCCTTGCCAAAGCAGTCTACTATCTCGAGCAGAACCTTCAGGCTCACGGCTATGAATCACTTCTGTGCTGCACCGGCTACAATGCTGATTCCAAGAAAAACTACGCAAGCCTGATTCTATCCAAGAAGGTGGATGCCATTATCCTCGTAGGTTCGCACTTCATCGGTTCCTCCGAAGAGGAAAACCAGTACATCATCGACTGTTCTGCCAAGGTACCTGTTATGATTCTCAACGCATCCTTCAGGCACGACAATGTGTACTGCATCCTCTGCGATGATATGAATGCCATGTACCGTGCCACCACGGAGATGTATGAGTCCGGCATTACAGACATACTGTATTTTTATGATGTCCTCTCCTACAGCGGCAGAAAAAAATTAGACGGCTTCAGAATGGCCATGCAGAGTCATCATTCAAAGAAGCATGAGGAACTCATCTGTCAGGTTCCCGCAGATTGCAGATCCATCGATGCTATGGCTGATTACCTCGGAAAATTTGCCGCAAAAGCACCTAAATTCGGCGGTATAATCGCTGCTGACGACCAGCTTGCCATTGCGGCCATAAAATATGCTCAGAAAAACGGAATATCCATTCCCGATGAGCTTCAGGTACTCGGCTACAACAACTCAATCCTCACTCACTGCTGTACTCCCGAGCTCACTTCCATCGACAGCCAGCTCGAAACTCAGACACGAGCTCTGGTCAAGACTCTCATCGGTGTATTGTCCGGTCAGGAGATGCCCCAGAAGACGGTATTCTCAGGCTCGCTCATCAAGAGAAGTACCACTAATTTTTAAGCTCATTTCTGATTTGTAAAAAGAATCACCCATTTATAAAAGCATTATCCGTGTATTAAAGCATTACCAATGTATTAAAGCATTACCCGTGTATTAAATTGATACAAGTTATATACGACAAAAAGTGCCGCGGCAGTAAGCCTCGGCACTCTTTTTTTACTCATTGGCTAAAAAATGAATTTTTAGATTAAAATAGCCAAAACACATAACCTCATATACTAAATTGGGTGTAAACAAACAATTTACACTCATTTCAGCCAAACTCGGAAGACTTTTGGCTGAATTAATCTATTTTTATTTGAATTCATCCAATCCCAAAAAAGTTTTGGGTTATTAGCATACTCTTCAAGTAATTTCAGCCAAACCGAATCTGTTTTTGGCTGAAATCATCCATATAATGCTAAATCCACCCAATCCGACTTTTATTCTCACTTATCAGCCCATAAATACAACCTTCTTACCTCAATATGACGATTCCTAAATACGGCAACCTCGCCTCATATATCGAGCCCTAAATACGGCAACCTCGCCTCATATATCTAAACCGTAAATACAGCAATCTC
>JAKSRV010000030.1 GCA_024403435.1 Lachnospiraceae bacterium | reverse complement strand
CTTTTTGTTTGTGTAATATCAAATACCGGCCATTAAATCTTCAATCTTACTTATAGCAGATTCTATAGTCTCCATGGCCCCCACTATTCTTTCATTCATAACTGAGTCCACATATCTGTCATGTGAACCGTAGTCTGCATTTCCCAGGGAATTATTGGTCTCAAGAGCCGAGGTTCCGAGACCATAAGCTACGCTTTTATACTCTCTGCCGTATTTCTCCATAATATCTACCGCATCGGCCACATACGCCTTGGCTCTCTGCATAAATTTTTGCTTCTCGGATGTCGAAAGCCATCCGCCACCGATTAAATCAATCTTGCTCCAGCCCTTTGCTTTTTTTAAATCCTGAAGCGCCTTTTTTAGCAGCTCTGTTACCGTCTCTCCGACAATTATAAATTTTTCTCTTTCCTCTTCACTTTTGTGTGAATAATAATCCATAAATTACCCCTATTCCGTCGTCTTTTTCTCCCAGTTTATTGAATAATTGTTCAAAATCTTTGCCAAAATATCTTCATTACCATAATATTCGGTGTAGTATCTTTTTTCTTTACCTTCATCCACATAGGTATACTCAACGTATATACTGTCATAAATTACAACATCTTTGACCGCTCCGATCTCAACACAGTCAATAAAACTCTCATAAGTGGTCTGCTGATATCTGGTCATGTACTCGTATTCATCAGCTATGCTTCTGGCTTTACTCAGCTGTACTATACATACCACCTGCATTATCATGTATGCTGCCATAACAATGATAATCAGAAGCATCTTGGAAGAAACATCTTTTCTATGCTCGGTATTCTTTTCCTCAGATACGACATTTTTCAGAAAATCAATACGGTCCTCAGAGCATTCGGATTTATCCAGTATAACCGACTTTTTACCGGGAAACATTATCATCAAAAACTCTTCGTTCTCGGTACAGTACTCCGCTGAATCATATCTCAAAATACTCTCTTTGCCTGCAACCTCCAGCTTCATACAATCGGTATAAAATGTATAGCTGACCTCATCCTCTCCGTTATTCCTGATTCTTTTATACTCTTCTTTTCGCGCGGAAGGACGAATAACAAGATTGTAAACTACAAAAGCTGCAATCAGCATCAGTACTATCAGCCACATCGCTCTCATAGTCGGATTGGCTATTACAATCAGATATATCGTTTCTGCTATAAGAATAGGAATCAGCACATTAATTATCTTATAATATTTAGACTCCTCATCGCCGATAATAGGCTTCGTGAAGCATTTCATCGGCAGTTGTGTTTCCACTGTAAACACTTCTTTCTTATTATCAGGCAACTCGCTTCCGGATTCACTACTCGTTTCCTTTATCTCCTTGATTTCGATTATTTCCTCTTCAAGGTCTGCGAACTCATTTTCTTCAACACTCATTTTTATTTCCTCATATATAAAAACGCGTATGCTTAGTACAATTATCACATATTATTATCTATTTTTTCTATGTGTACGTCAAATAAAAGCTCGAAATATCCTTTTACCTAAGCGAAATAAATTGATATAATATAAACGTTAGCGTAGTGTCGTATGTTATAACTTTTTTTATATAGCAGTTAGAGGATACAACATTGAAATTCGATATTCGAAGCTTTATGTGGGATAAAGCTACATATTATTCTATCAGCGATGAATTAGCAAAAGAAAACCTCAGACTTTTGAGAGTTCTTTCTTTTTTAGCTGCTGCTGCTTTTGCAGTTATCACAGCCATAGGATTCATTGCTCCGTCAATCGTCGGATATAAATTGGCATATATTGCGTTTATGGTTGTCTGCCTGATAATAGGCGGCATCAGTATAGTAATCAAGCTTGAACATGAAACAGCCATCAACGTTCTTATCCACGTTTTCCAATTTGTACTTTTAAGCTTTGGCATACTGATGGGTACCATCCTGTCACCTCAGAATGTGACTGTCAGTTATTTGGTCTTTTTGCTTGCTGTACCGCTCCTTTTTACTTCAAGAGCTTTGTACACCAATCTGATGACACTTGCCACCATCATATTGTACATCATATCGGCTTATTTTAATCAAGAGCACGACATGTTCATAGTTAACCTCCTGAATGTCATTCTCTACGGTTCACTCAGCCTGCTTACCACTACATATTTTATGAGTGTCAAGCTTCAGAGATTTGTTTTCCGCTCAGAGAACAGTCGTATTCAGAGTAACAACTATGAAAAGACCATTACTGATATGATTCGCGAGGCCGGAACCGAGGATGATGCGGGAGAGATTCTTAATAACCTTCTTCATTTCATCGGTGAGAACTCAAAAGCGGACAGAGCTTATATATTCGAGCAGAACTCTGACGGCGGATTCGACAACACATATGAATGGTGCTGTCCCGGTATTCTGTCACAGAAATCTACCTTGCAAAACCTCTCAGCCGATTATGTAGAATCAACCTGGTTGAGCCTGTTCAGAAAATCACGTTCAATTACTATTTCAGATATTAAAAACTATCGCAGCACTAATGAAGATATTTACGATTTCCTTTCTTCACGTTCAGTTAAATCGGTAGTAGCCGCAGAAATCAAAATCGACGATAAAGTAATCGGTTTCTACGGAGTGGATAATCCTCCCAAGGATTCAATCCAGTATTTGTCAGAGTTGTTCAGACTTGTCGAATTTGAGTTTGCAATGATGATTCGACTCCGTAACAGAACTCAAGCCATCGAAGACGGTGCTATTCACGACCAGCTCACAGGATGCAAAAACAGAAAAGCACTTGATTGGGCTTACAACAGAAAATACAATCCCAACAAGTCCTTCACCATCATTGAGTGCGACTTGAACGGACTCAAAGCTGTAAATGATAAACAAGGCCATGATGCCGGAGACAGATATATATCCGGATGCGCCGATACCTTCTGCGAAGTGTTTGGTAAAGCAAATGTATACCGTATGGGCGGTGATGAATTTGCTATCATCCTTACAGAGAAAACCAGAGAAGAGGTTGACGATCTGATGGGTGAATGTACCATCAAAATCGGAGAGCGTTCGACAATGGGATATGTCTATGTCGACCATATGGATATGCCTTTTGAAGACCTCTTACATCAAGCCGACATGGAAATGTATCGTCAAAAGGATATATTCTATCAGACCAGAAAGAGATACAGAGAAGTATAAAACCAAGGCACAAGAAAATCTCTTGTGCCTTTTCTTTTTCTACTCTTTTTCTACTCTTTTTCTTTTTCTACTCTTTTTCTACTCTATGTGGAGCAATTCTACCCTTTGTAGGTTGTGTAGAGTCGCTTCTACACATAGAATTAGTCTCAGGAAACGCGTTCCAATACAATCAACCCGGAGGACAAACACATGGATCAGGTCAAAATCGGAAGATTCATTCAGAGTTCAAGAAAACAGACAAATATGACTCAGAAAGAGCTTGCAGACAAGCTCGGAGTAAGCGACAAGCTCATCTCCAAGTGGGAGACCGGAAACGGTATGCCTGATATATCTCTACTAAACGAGCTTTGCTCTGTATTGAATATATCTGTAAACGAACTTCTCTCAGGCGAGATCCTTCCTCCGGAAAAATATTCGGAAAAAGCGGAGGAAAATATCATGGAATTACTCAAAAATAATACAAATAATAAGAAGGCTTACATCGTTCAGTTAATCGCAGGCATCGTTTTCTTTATCGCAGCTGTATTACTTATGGCAGTTACTACCTACGGTGCAGATCCCAGACTCGTTAGCAATTATATCGACACACCATCACTTGTAATCGTAGTCGCATTTATTTTTGCATGCATTTTGATTGCAGGTGCCAAGACCGTCAAGTCAGTATTCTCAACAATAAGAAAAGTTGCACTCCCCGTAGGTGCTATGACAATGATTTTTCAGTCTGTCGGTCTGTTCCTTACTTCTACAGCAGAGACAGTTTTCTTCGGACTCGCTGTTGCTGTAATTCCTATGCTCTATTCACTTGGAATATATGTAATTGCATTGCTTGTAGACATCAAGCTCAACAAGGAAAACTGATTTCAGTACAATCATGATATGCAAATATTTAAAACAAATAGCCCGTATTTGTCCTGTCATTCTCGGCAGATCAAATACGGGTTTATTATTGTTTAGATTATCCTATGTATATATTCTCATCGAATAAACACATTTCACAATCATTACTCTGCTGTGCAATACTTGTCGCTGAGCTCTCCGATAGTTCCGTCTGCAAGCATCTTCTCGATGGTAGCGTTAATCTTGTTAAGAAGTTCGGTGTTACCCTTCTTTACAGCAATTGCATACTGCTCAGAACCAAATGCCTCGTCATCATTAACGATTACAAGACCTTCATTGTCTGCAACATACTTGCTTGCGGTAGCTGAATCGATTACAACTGCATCACACTTGCCGTTAACAAGCTCCATGATGCACTCGGTACCCTTCTTGAAAGACTCATACTTGTAACCAAGCTCGCTGATGCAGGTCTCTCCGGTGTAACCCTGTACTACTGCTGTGAACTTATTCTCAAGATCAGCTGCACAAGTAACATCAGAACCTTCCTTTACGATGATAACCTGAGTTGCATTGTAGTAAGGAATAGAGAAATCTACAGACTCTTTTCTCTCTTCGGTAACGGTCATTCCTGCGATTGCAGCATCAATCTGTCCGTTCTGAATAGCAACAAGGAGTGAATCAAACTCCATATTAGCGATCTCAGCGGTCATACCGTTGTCCTCAGCAATCTGCTTTGCAATGTTGATATCGATTCCGTCATAGGTATCGATTACACCGTTTGCTGATACAAACTCAAAAGGAGGGAACTCAGCATTGGTACCAAATACAAGCTTATTTGATGACTGATTTCCACATCCGGTCATACAAGCAACTGCCATTGCAACAGCGCTTGCAAGTGCTACGAACTTTGTAAACTTTTTCATAATATTCTCCTCTTCGGCCTATCGGCCATATGTGTCAAAGACAGCCTATCTGTCTTCGGATAGCATAATAAAATACAGACTTTAAAATGTCAACATATATTGTGTTCATATACAAACAGTATATTTCAGGCAATACCTTACGATATGACCTACAAAAGCCCTACAGAACCTTGCTGAGGAATGCCTTAGCACGCTCATTCTTGGTATTACCGAATACCTCGGCGGGAGTACCCGACTCCTGAACCACACCTTCATCGATAAAGATTACTCTGGTAGCAACCTCTCTTGCAAATCCCATCTCGTGAGTAACAATGACCATGGTCATACCGCTCTTGGCGAGGTCCTTCATTACATCAAGTACTTCACCAACCATCTCGGGATCGAGTGCACTTGTAGGCTCATCAAACAAAATAATCTCAGGATCCATAGCAAGCGCTCTTGCTATAGCTACACGCTGCTTCTGTCCGCCCGAAAGCGATGCGGGATATACCTGTGCCTTGTCCTTGAGTCCGACTCTGTCGAGCAACTCAAGCGCACGCTTCTGCGCATCCTCTTTGTTCATCTTTTTGAGCATTACAGGTGCCATGGTAATATTATCGATTACCTTAAGATGAGGGAACAGATTGAACTGCTGGAATACCATTCCCATCTTCTGACGAATCAGATTGATATCAGCCTTGGGGCCGTTAATCAATTCATCATCTACATAAATCTCGCCCTCGGTTACCTCCTCGAGGAGATTGAGACAACGGAGGAAAGTACTTTTACCGGAACCCGAAGGTCCGATTACACATACTACCTCACCCTTTTTAATATGCTCGTCTATTCCGCGGAGTACTTCGAGCTTACCAAAATGCTTTTTAAGATTTTTAATTTTGATCATCCCGCAACCTCCTATCGAACATCTGACTTACGAAGCTTCTTCTCGAGCTGCTTAAGTCCGAGTGTGAGCACCTTAATCAGTACATAGTAAATAATAGCTGTAGCAAACAGAGGCATGAAAGCACTAAAGGTAGCTGACTTGATAAAGTCGCCGGCCTTCTGAATATCCATCAGTCCTACATAACCTACAATAGCGGTCTCCTTAATCAGAACAATGAACTCATTGCACAGCGCAGGGAAAATATTTTTGAGCGCCTGCGGCATAATAATATGAGTCATAGTCTGTGAAGCATTGAGTCCAAGCGATCTTCCTGCCTCAGTCTGTCCCTTATCGATTGACTGGATACCCGCGCGGATTATCTCCGAAACATATGCGCCGGAATTGATACCGAACGCGATAGAAGCAATCAACCACTTGGGAATCGGTGCGGTTGCAAAGATAACAAAGTAAATAATCATCAACTGAGTAACCGACGGAGTACCACGGATTACATCTGTATAGATTCCACCGATAGTTTTGAGAAACTTATTTTTTGAAAGATTACAAAGAGCAATCAAAAAACCGATAACGGTACCGAGCGCTATCGCCACCAGCGATACCTCGATTGTAACAAGTATACCTTTTAATAATAGCTGCCAACGATCTTCTGTTATGAAACATCTGGTAAAATCAAAGGCAAGCTGCTGAAAAAAATTTCTCTCGTCCATATTTTTCCTTCTTTATGACATATTTATGTTTTCCAAAATCCATATCGCTATAATACTATGTTCCGCCTATCGAAGTTATATCGTTATAGTATAAAGCTAATGAATACACACAAATTAACAATATCAACCTAAAGTTATTACGTCAACACAAATAAAACATGTTTAGCAATAGGAAAGCGCAATTTCTTATAAAGTAAAAAACCCGCCACATATTGTGGCGGGTCTGTCTTGGGTTAGCTTACTCCAAAGTCTTTAGTGCAATAACCTTGGGAATTCTGCCAATCTTGATGAGCTGGAATACAGAAATGACTGCATAGGTTGCTACACCCATCAGGTACATTTTTACGTAGCAGCTCTTGTCTACTGAAAACGGAATGTATCCCACCATTTTCAGATACAAATACTCATTCATCAGTATATTAATGGTACCATGAATCAGCGGAGCAGTGATGAGTAGTGACAACAGTACCACTACTGATGTGGCAACTATATACAAGCTGCCTATCTCACCATTTTTGAATCCTAAAATCTTAGTCATTGCTATAGATGTGGTATTCTTCTCGATTATCTGTTTGCTGAGAATGTACATAATAAGTACAAACATAATCACACCAAACAGTCTCATGAATATCATCATACTTCCCATCGATATCTTCATTTGGTTGGAGAGCTTTTTCAAATCCTCAATCGTGATTATAGTATAAATGTCCTCCGAAGCAATATCCGTCAGTTCTTCATTACTGAAATATCCGGTAAAATAATCCTCGCTCTCGTCAAACATTTCTCTGTACTCATCGATATTCATAAATACAGCAAGTGCTGCGTCATATTTATATTCACCCGCAATCTCAAAACTATACTCCTTGCCTGTGATATCATCACGAAGCTTTACTGTATCGCCGTCATCAAGCTTGAACTTTTTCTTCAGAATATTTGACACCAGAACCTTACCTTCGGGAATTTCTGCACATACATAAGTGCTACCTGCTTCAATTCCATAGATAGAGATTTCCTCCTCCTTGTACTTGGTATCAAATGTCATAAGTCCGGTCATTGCAAATTTTTCCGCATCGGTATTGCCGGTCACAGCCTCATTATTTGTGACAATATACTGATAGTCCGCTATTCTCGATTCCACAACCAGATTAGCATAGTCTTCCAGTAGAGGACCAAACATCAATCCGAAAACTACAAGAACACCGCCAAGGAATATTCCCAAAAACAGCACAATATAATTAGGAATATTTTGGAAAATAACTCTTATTCTGAAGCGGGTTAAGATTGGCATTTTTGTACTCAATCTGAAAGCCTTTTTCTTACCTCTTCTGCTCAAATCTCTTCGAAGAAAACGTAAGGGAGAAAGCTTAAGTTTATTGGCTATGACCACCAGATTTATCACAAACATAAGTATAATCGGTACAATCGTTGTCATAAGAAATGCATCCGCATTCCAGACTGTTCTGTAGGTGGCAAAGCTGAAGCTGTTATACTCAATGGCCTCCATAGCGTTCTTCATAACGGTGTAACCGAATACATTACCTAATATCGCAGCAATAAAAGTCACCATCACAGGGAGCACCATATAGTGTCTGATAACTTCACCAACAGTATATCCTGATGCTCGTAAAGTACCTATTACTCCGGCCTCCGAAATAATAGTATTATTGGTAGTTACCGCAAATACAAAAGCTATAACCGCCACAACAATATAACCGAACATGACAACAACAGCACTGTCGCTTCCTACATCATCAATACCAAAATTAATCGCCTGGTTCTGATATCTCGGAAGATAATCTTCCACGGTCAGCATCCTGTTTTCTATGTTCTCCAGATATTCATCTGTCGCATCCACATCACTTTGGGTGGCCTTCATCGCAATCTTAAGGTCATCAGCGGTAAGCTTTATTTCCTTATCGGGATATTTCTCCAAAATCTCCCCAAAGTCTTCGCTTAAATCAACACCTTCCTCGTCAAGAGCATCAGTAATCTGTTCCAGAAGCATATCTCTTCCGGCATCGGAATCAAACATCGCCAAATCCATGCCCTGAGCCTTTATTTTTTCAAGACATTCATTAAGAATAAGAAGCTTTCCTGCTGCGATAGCTTCATCCACATACTTCTCATTTGCATCGATAAGTACATCTTCCAGCACATCTATCAATTCCGATGAACGCTTGTCTGCGGTCTTTTTATCTTCTCTGGGAATATCCTCCTCATAGGTCCATGCATAATTATGGGAAACATGCGCACTTTCCATCATATCGTATCCGCTCTCAGTCATCAGCGCAGGAGTAAAAATAGTAGAATCAAACATTGAATCGGAATTACTCTCAAACAAACAACTGTAATCAGGAAATGCAGCCGTACCGGTCATCACCAGCTCCCTGCCATTCAGTACTATTGTGTCTCCGATTTTTATATCATTGTTTTTGGCAAACAATCTGTCCAATACAATCTCGTTGTCAGCCTTCGGAAATTCTCCTTCCATAATGCAAGGGGTATTTACTTCACTCCTGTCCTTATACACACGAACTGTTGCGTAAGTCCCTTCGATATCCTCATCAAAATATTCAAAATCATACAGAGTCAGGTTTGCTTTTTCTTCGATCAAACTGACAATGCTGTCATCTATTTTTTCACTGAAAACAACATGACCGTCCTCCATATTGTACTTTTCTATTCCTTCAGCAAAAGATATCTGAATACTCTCACCGACTACTTTGAATGATGATACAAGACCTATAAGAAGAACCATAAATACAAAAATAACTAAATACTTACCAAGATCGCCTACCAATTCCTTGGGTATTCGTTTATTCAAAGGATTTTTCATAATCTACCTCACACATTTACTCTACCAATCCAGATCCGCTGCAGAAACCTTGGTCTCATTCTTATATTCCTTGCGGATAGCTCCATCGCGAAGCTTAATCACACGGTCAGCCATATTTTTTATTGCATCATTGTGAGTAACCATTATTACTGTGTTGCCGTACTTATGATTTACTTCTTCAATAAGCTTTAAGATTTCCTTCGAGGTCTTATAATCCAACGCTCCGGTGGGTTCATCGCAAAGCAAGATGTCGGGATTTTTAATAATTGCTCGTCCGATGGAAGTTCTTTGCTGCTGACCACCGGAAAGCTGATTGGGGAGCTTATGTCTGTGCTCATACAAGCCAAGAGTCTTCAATATCTCATCCGTCTCAAGCGGCTTATCGGAAAGATAAGCCCCAACCTCGACATTTTCTTTAATGTTAAGGTTGGGGATAAGGTTATACTGCTGAAATACATATCCTAGATGCTTTCTTCTATATAATGTCAGATCCTTCTCTGACATATTTGCAGTCTTCTCTCCATTGATAGCTATATATCCGTCATCTGCATCATCGATTCCACCGATTATATTTAACAATGTAGACTTACCGGAACCTGAGGGACCAAGCAGGACCACAATCTCTCCTTTTTCTATCTCTATATCAATTCCATTAAGCACATCGACACGACTCTCGCCCTCGCCGTAATGCTTTTTGATGCCTTTAATCTCAATAAAACTCATCTTTTACTCCTCTCATACGGTGCGCGGCCGCCTCACATTTGAATACTTGCACCGTTGTTCATATGTTTATATTATCATCAATTCATATATTGTCAATGACCTAATATAAAAATATCTCACAAAAATATTGATTTATTATAATGAGATTATGGTTGATTTAGAATTTTGCATCATTTATGCTGATGTTAGAAGTTATTGAACCGATAAAGATTAATTATATCAAATACCTAAAATACAATCTCTACAACCTAAGGAAAAACATATGGATAATATAACAACTCCCATCCCCGCAGATTTTTATTCGCCCGAGATTATCGAACTGACCTGTAACGTGGACGATATGACTCCCGAATCTATCGGATTTGCTATTGAGACGTTCATGAAGGAAGGCGCTCTCGATGCCTATGCGGTAAATGCAATTATGAAAAAAGGACGCCCCGGCTTCCTGATTACAGTAATGTGCCGCGACGCAGATAAAGAAAAATTTATCGGTCTGGTCCTCAGACATACCACTACTCTCGGAGTTCGTGAGTATATCAGCCGTCGATACGGATTGGACAGACATTTGGAGACTGTTGACACTCAATACGGTCCTGTTCGTAAGAAGGTATCAACAGGCTATGGTATTGTTCGTGAAAAGTGGGAATACGAAGATCTGGCAAGAATTTCCCGCGAGACAGGTAAAAGCCTGGAAGAGATAAGAAAAAATCTCGATAAAACAGTATAAACTTTGATAAAACAGTAAAATTTAGTAAAACGGCATAAAATGTCAGCGGCTTATTGCGCATTACTTTTACAGCAATCGCAACCTCCGCCGGCTTTATCATTGCCGCAAGTGCGACTGCAGCCGTTGCAGCCTTCACAATTTCCGTTACAGCCGGCTGCTCCCCCACAGCAGCCGGTTTTTCTGCGGCGTATCATCAGCATAACCGCACCGACTACTGCAAGAACCAATATTCCAATTAATACATAATCAATCAGTTTCATTCAATTCTCCACTGTAATCGGCACACTATTTTTACAAATGAGCCGCTATCTGATATACAATAACCGCCAATAACCATGCGAGCACACACTGCCACACTACAACAGCCACCGCCCATTTGGCACCAAGCTCTCTCTTTATTGCAGCTACCGCCGCTACGCAGGGAGTATATATCAGGCTGAAAACCAACATAGCTGCTGCCGATGCCTGTGACATTACAGAAGTTATATCACTGTTGAACAATATCTGCATGGTCGAAACAACACTCTCTTTTGCCACAAAACCTGTAATAAATGAAGTGCATATTCTCCAATCACCCAAGCCCGCAGGTGCAAATACAGGCTCCATAAATCCTGCCAAAGTCGCCATGATACTGTTGGAAGTATCTGCCACCAGATTGAATCTAAAATCAAAACTCTGCAGGAACCATATTACAATCGTTGCAATCAGGATAATACTGAATGCCTTCTGTAAGAAATCCTTAGCTTTCTCCCACAGCAGGTGCAACACATTCTTTGCTCCCGGCATTCTGTAATTGGGAAGCTCCATTACAAAAGGAACGGCCTCGCCCTTAAAAAGAGTAATCTTATATATGTGCGCAACTATTATTCCTACCAAAATTCCCAACAGATACAATCCTGCCATCACCAATCCGCCTTGCTTAGGAAAAAATGCATTTACAAAAAATGCATAAATAGGCAACTTGGCACTACAGCTCATAAAAGGTGTCAGCAGTATAGTCATTCTTCTGTCGCGCTTACTGGGAAGCGTTCTGGTGGACATTACTGCAGGTACACTGCATCCGAAGCCGATAAGCAACGGTACTATGCTTCGTCCGGATAAACCAATCTTTCGAAGAAGCTTATCCATAACAAACGCCACTCGTGCAATATATCCGCTGTCCTCCAACATCGACAGAAAAAAGAACATTATCACTATTATCGGAAGGAAGCTGAGCACACTGCCGACTCCGGCAAATATACCGTCTATTATCAAGCTGTGAAGCGTCTCATTAACTCCCGCATTCGTCAATCCCGCATCTGTGACCACCGTAAGCCAGTCCACAAATTTTTCAATCAGCCCCTGAAAAAATGCACCGATTACATTGAAGGTCAGAAGGAACACTGCGCACATAATCAGAATAAAACAAGGAATTGCCGTAAATTTACCGGTCAATATCTTGTCAATCTTGGTGCTTCTATGATGCTCTCTGCTTTCCGCGGGTTTTGTGACAGTAGCGTCACAAACCTTCATAATATATGAAAAACGCATATCTGCCATTGCCGCACTGCGGTCAAGGCCACGCTCTTTTTCCAACTGCAATATGATATGCTCGAGCATATCCTTCTCATTCTGATCCAGTTCAAGCTTCTCAAGAATCAGCTCGTCGCCTTCCACCAGTTTACTCGCAGCAAATCTAACCGGTATATCTGCCTTCTTGGCATGATCGGCAATCAAGTGAATAATGGCATGAATACCTCTGTGGATAGCTCCGTCGTGATCATTTTCATCACAAAAATCCTGACGAAGCGGCTTTTCCTGGAAATGTGCTACATGTATCGCGTGATGAACCAACTCATCTACACCCATGTTCTTGGCCGCAGAAATAGGAATAACCGGTACTCCCAGCATTGATTCCATTAGGTTCACATTTACCGAACCGTTGTTGTTGATCATCTCATCCATCATGTTGAGCGCCACAACCATCGGAATATTGAGTTCCAAAAGCTGCATGGTGAGATAAAGATTTCTTTCAATATTGGTAGCATCCAAAATATTGATAATCGCCTTGGGCTTCTCGTCCAATACAAAATTTCTGGATACTATCTCCTCAGCAGTGTACGGAGACATTGAATATATACCCGGCAAATCCGTAACCCTGGTATTCGGATGATTTCTAATCTGTCCGTCCTTACGATCGACGGTTACTCCGGGGAAATTTCCAACATGCTGATTCGATCCTGTCAGCTGATTGAACAGTGTAGTCTTACCGCAATTCTGATTACCTACAAGCGCATATGTAAGTATCGTTCCCTCAGGCAACGGATTCTCATCACGCTTGCAGTGGTAAATACCGTCCTCACCAAGTCCGGGATGCGGTATACTCTCAATCCTGCGATCCTTTTTATCTCCGAATTTTTTCTTCTTTTTGCCCGATTCCTTTAACGCAGAAAAATCTGCGACATTTTTCTCTGCCGCAGATACCTCTGATTCACATTGCTCTATTTCTATTTGCTGTGCGTCCGCCAATCTGAGTGTCAGCTCATAACCATGTATAGTGAGCTCCATCGGATCGCCCATAGGTGCCAATTTTTCCAGCTTAACTTTTGCTCCGGGAATCAATCCCATATCAAGAAAATGCTGTCTGAGAGCTCCCTCTCCGCCTACGCTCTTAACTACAGCGCTTTCACCGATTTTCAAATCACGTAAATACATTGCTGTCTTCCCCTTTATGTCAGTCCGATTGACTGTCAATTAAGGTCTTACTCGCCTTGCTGATAGTATATACTCAAAAGTTCATTTATGTATACAGCAAGTTTTTCTATAGCCTTATTCTCTTGATCGCACTCATATACTACACCGTTTATTGAAATATATGGATAGTTTGGAACGATGACTAATTCGCTTCCATCACTCATTTTCATGGTTATTTTAGCACAGTCCTCATCAATTACATCTGCAGAATACTCTGTTTTTGTAAGGACACCCATATCACCTACTATGTTGGCGACAATATTTACATAGACCTCATCAACGACAATAGGCTCTTTTCCGGGATACTGAATAGTAACCTCTTCAACATCATCGGGTTCTAAATCGACGGTTACCTGATTAACCTGCGCTCCGGTAGCAGTATCCTCAAACGACGAGATTATTGTTACATATTCGGAATCTGCACTTACCTCGTCGCTATTTATATCCTCATTAGCTGTGGCTTCATCCATGTCAGCAACCTCTGTATCACATGCTGCATCAGTATCTGAATATCCGTTGTAATTACCATCCCCTTTGATTGAAGATGTTGATTCAGCTACGGAATTCGTACTGTCTGACATCGGCGCATAATTGGTCGCCGAATCAGAAGACCCTTTGTTACTAAGTACCGGGAATAACACAATTCCTACTACTGCGAGACATATTACTGCAGCTGCAGCAGCTCCCCATCTGTATACATAGTACATTTTTGATTTTTTCTTTTTAACCGGCGCCATCGCTTGCGGTTTTGCAGCAAGCGCAGCCATTATAAGGTCATCATCAATATTGGTGATACCGTTATAAATCTTCCTTCCTTTTTCACTCATAGGTATACCTCTTCCTTCTCAAGTACAGCCTTGAGATTGTTACGAAGTCTAAACATCTTCTGTGCGAGCTTATTTGGAGTGATGCCCCATTCTTCCGCCAAATCATTTACAGAATCCCCGCTCCAATATCTGCGAACAAACAGATTTCTGTCATCCTCGGGCAGTGTTCTGAGCCAATTGCTTATCACCTTTCCAAGCTCTTTGTCCTCCAGGGCACTTTCAACTGTCTGAGAAGCAGGAACACATTCCTCCAGCTCATCCAGTGCGACATCCATTCCCTGGTATCTTTTTTGTGCATGGTTTTTATCCCAAAGGTTCAAGGCCATATTGCGTACGACCTTACCCAACCATGCTTTAAGCATCGTGGGACGTTGAGGCGGAATAGTGTTCCAGGCCTGGACATAGGTATCATTAACACACTCCTCCGCATCTTCGTGAATGCTGAGAACATTGAACGCGATAGTATGGCAATAGTTACCATATTTTTGAGCCGTCTGCGCTATCGCATCCTCATTTCGATCCCAATAAAGATCAATAATCTTGGAATCTTCCATCATAAATCCCTCTCCTCTTATAAATATAGACAGTAATAATCTTCTTTTATTTAATAATTATTTAAAAATTGAAATAATTTTTTTATAAACTTCACTGATCTCTTTATTCTTATCCACTGACTGTTCCGGATTACGATAAGCAACCGTTTCAACCGTATTGCAAATGACACCACTGTCAATTCCAATCTCCGCAAATCTCTCATTGAGTTCTGCCGGAGTCAATGAATATGGATTAACTTTTCTGACCAATCTATCTCTGTTAAGTAACTTACGGTACTTTTTCTTTAATCTGCCGTATCTTACCTTTTTAAGTATCTTATTATAGGCATCCGTAGCACTCTTCTTGCCGCTCTTCAGCTGACTTATAAATATCTTCTCGAGTACGAACGGAATAATCAATCTGATAATAATAATGATAATTGCAATTGCGGCAACAATGATGCTGATAGTAAGTATCAGATTGAGGTCCATGTTGATATTGCTAAAGAGTTTGCTCCATATTGATGCTCCGCTCTCTTCAACAACACCGGAGGTAGGCTCGAATACATTCCATCCGGCTCCCGGTATATATACCTCGGGGAAAGCATGACCATCGCTTTCCTTGACATAACATACCTGATAATTACCTGATGGCTGAGCGACATAGCCCTCGCAGTATCGAACAGTCAATCCGCAGGCTCTTGCCAACAGCACATATGCAGTCGCGTAATCCGAACAGGTACCTCTCTTGCTTTCAAAAAGGAAATACTCTACGGAATCATCGGGTGCACGATAATTTAAGTCATACACAAATTGCCCGTCATGGAAAAAATTCTCCAAAGCCAAAGCTTTTTCCCAATCATAGGTACAGTCAGCTGTAATCTCTGCTGCCAACTCGCGCACACTGTCAGGTATCAGATCAGTGTTTTCACTGACCGCATTATTGTAACCTTCGACATCCTCAAGTTCTTTCTCATACACCAGCACTGTGAAATACTCGGGTGTATTTTGCAGTAAATCCGAAATCGAAGATTCCGTCAAGAAAATAGTATTCATCTCAGAAAGCATATCTCTAAATTCAGAAATATCCTTTGCAGAGCCACCCGATACGCACCATTCATAGGCACTCATGCTGTTAACCATTACTATTGCCCTGTATGAAAAATCGGCATCATGCATACCGGTAGGTCTGACATACGTACCCGCCCAGGTCACCTCGGCTCCGCCGGTGTCTTCGGGAATCAGCAACTTTGTATTAGGCGGCGCCACATAATATTCCGCCGCAAAATTAAGTGAAGTTATGGCTACAGTTTTTTCATAATAAATAATATTGCTACTGTTAACAATTTCCTCAACCCCGTATTTTTCAGCAAACTCGGGAGACAATTCAGCTACTTTCTTTATAGCTGCCTGTAACTTGGAAATATTCAGCTCAGATATATATTTTTCCCAATTCGAGCCGGCCGTAACCGTTTTTTGATATTCTTCAATCGGATACCATCTGTCGTTTTCAAAATCATATACGTCAAAACACTGACGCTTCAGGTAGGATGCATCACCCGTTACCCTATACAAACGGCGGTTACTGCCTGCTCTGAGTCCATCGGCGTTACCCGATATATCCGACAAAGCACCGGATGCATCTATCAGCTGTGAATTTGTATCTCCGCCGAGGAAGGTATCCTCAAACTGATCGTAATATATCGCATCAGACTTCTTGGGAATAGCTGCACTTATAATAAGAATAGTTGCGGTAAATACCATCAATATTGTGGTACTTATCAACGCTGCCGAAAAACTCTTATTGCTTCTGATTACGCGCTCTTCGTTTTGAATATCCTTTAATTCATCCTTGCTTTTTTCTTTTGCAGCAGCTATTTTGTCATAGCGCCTGCGCACAATGGCAATGATGACATTCATACCTGCAATAAATACCAGGTACCAGTTATTTACATCTGCAACGGCTTTAGCATACAGAACACAAGGTACGATACTTACCACAACCAACATACCCATTCTGTATCTGACAACGGTAAAGTAATAACCTACCGTTCCGAAAAACATCGCTCCGCCAAGGCACAGAACCAATCCAAACCCCGGTATCCATGGAGTGTCTTCAATATCTTGCGCCACCCATTGCACAAATGATTGCCCATATCCAAACTCAGTGTAAAAACCGATTCCGGACAGTATAAACAGTAGTCCGCCATACACCAACAAACATAGTAGTGTTCCCAGCTTTCTGTGTGTGTTTGTGAAATGACACAGAAGCATAAACGGTATGCTGATTACCGCCTCCAACAATCCAAAAAGGATAACCATGATTAGCGGAGTCTCAAACAGCGAATATACTGTTGCCAGCAAAATTGCGGACAACAATATGCTCAATACCTCTAAAGGGAATATATCCTGAGATGCATAATTTCTTAGTTTTTTCATCACAGCCTCCTCCCCTTTTCTATCGAAGAGACATAGACCGATACACTGTTGCCCTCGAGATATGAATACCTTTTCAACATATCTATTACCGAATCAACGGTATAACTTACACATGCAATAAGACTGCCTTTCGCAGATTTAAGGATGCTTTCATCCACCACCGCGCCAGCCTCAAATTTCTGAAATGCCAGCTTTTCACGCAGCTCTTCTATACTACTGTCATTTATAAGTTCGAAGCTTTCCTCACCCGGTAAATATATCATTACCGCAAAATCAAGCATATAAAGATATCTTGCAACACCCAAAAACTCCTCAAGACAAGCTGACGAATTCTTAATATAAGGTTCTCCGGGGTTCATATCATCTCTCAAAGCGTTGGACAAATACATACTGATACCTGCCACCGCCTGAGTCTCGTCCAAACGAACCTGAAGCTTTCCGACTCTTGCGGACAACTTATAATTAATTCTTTTAATCGGATCACCGGGTGCATAATCCCTATGATCAAATCCGGGGAATCCGCCAAAAGTGGCACTACTGTCATTTACTGTATCTTCCGGTTCTTCACCATCAAACGCAGCACTTCTTGCATTCAGTAACCAATCCTCCTCATGCTCCATATCTCTGAGCGTGGGAAGTACTCCAACACCAATCTTTTTGCTTAATGTTATTGCTTCCTCTGAGAAATCTTCTTTATCCTTTGCATGAGCTCGCTCCGGATTGTTATTTTTCAGCCTAAGCTTCAAAACACCGAAGAAATCACTTACTACTATCTTTTCTATTTCTATCTCTGTGAGACCTGCAAACATGGTGAACATCTTCGTATCCACCATAACTTCACCACGAAGAACACCATTCAATGATATAATATTGTTCTCCAAAGTGACACGTCCGTCGTTTTTAAGGTAGACACTTATCTCGGGAACAGGTAAAAAACTGCTGTTATATACATATACCTTGAAATCTTCCCACTTTCCCTTCTCAACCAGTTTGTTTTTAGTGTACATTCCTACTGATATAAAGCGGAAAGACACTATGGTCCAGATAAAAGAAAGCAAAGGAGCCCCCAAAACTACTATCAGCAAGAAAAATCCGACTCTACCACTGCAATAAAGTGCAAATATAACTGTCGTAAATATCGCCAACAAATAGCTAAAAAGCGCTCCTACAAATTTCTCTATTCTTTTGAATCGAGCTTTGAGCTTTTTCAAACAGGAACCTCCACTGTGCTGAGAATCCACTCTACAGCGGCCTCTGCTGTATCCCACTCTCTTACCTTTTGAGATGACATCATCAATCTGTGAGCAAGCACATAAGGCGCCAATTTCTTAATCATCTCGGGAAGAACACAGTCCTCTCCCTTTACAACAGCGTATGCTTTAGCTGCCTGATACAATGCAATACTTCCTCTGGGGCTGGCACCCAAACGAATACCATCCATCTCTCTTGAAGCAGTAACTATTCTGATAATATATTCCTCGATTGCGGGGCTTACATATATACTGTCAGCCTTCTCCTGAAGTGCAATAATATCCTCGGTCGAAATTGTATTGTTGACATCAGAACCGGCATTTGCTGCCTTCAGATTCAGTCTTGCCGAACTTCCGTTATGTCTGAGAATATATTTCTCCTCGTCACGTGTAGGATAACCCATTGACAGTTTCATCAGGAATCTGTCCATCTGCGCCTCGGGAAGATGATAAGTACCATAAGTCTCAACCGGGTTCTGGGTCGCCATTACCATAAAAGGCTTGGGAAGTTCATAAGTGTTTCCGTCCATACTGACCTGACGTTCTTCCATTATCTCAAGAAGTGCAGACTGCGATTTCGGTGAAGATCTGTTGATTTCATCGGCAAGGAAGAAATTGCAGAATGCTGCACCTTTCTTGAATACCAATTCACCGGTTTCCTGGCGAATCATTGAAAATCCTGTAATGTCTCCGGGCATAATATCGGGTGTCATCTGTACACGATGAAACTCACCGTTACATGCTGCTGCCATAGCGGATACCATCTGAGTCTTACCTACACCCGGTACGTCCTCAACCAAAACATGTCCTCTTGAAAGCAGAGCTGTCACAACCAACTCAATAACATCACGCTTACCGACAATTACTTTCTCAATCTCCGATATCAGTTTCTCAATTCTCTCGTCAGTATTCATTCAATCTCCTATACTAAACAATCTTGTTCTGTTTCTTGCGGTCAATAGCTTTCTTCAAATTAGTACAAGCTTTATCAATAACAGCCCAAAGCTTTTTATCCATAATAATGTATGAACCGATAGCTATTACGAGTCCTACAAATGCACCGGCAATAATGTCGGTAGGCCAGTGTACCAGCAAATACATTCTTGAAAATGCAATGATACAAGCCAAAACCACAGCACCTATACCATAGAAAACTCTCTTTTTATCTTTCAATGTACAAAAGAGAATACTCATTGAAGCCGTAACTCCGTTCATTGTATGTCCGGAAGGGAAGGAATAGTCGTTGGGTATGGAAATATGATACTTTATACTGTTGAAAAACTCTGTTCCGTTAAATGTATCTGATATTACCCAACAGGGTCTGAATCTCGCAAAGCAATTCTTCAGAATCACATTACCGATTATTACCGCACCGATCATCGAAATCATCATGGTAAATCCGGTCTTTCTGGTCTTTGCAAAAATAGCAAGCACAATGCTGAGCACAATCCACATAGCTCCGCCTTCACCAAGGTATGTAAACACCTTCATGATAATCGTAAGCCAGTCCTCACGGGGTATTGACTCAAGGAACTTTATTTCCCACAGCCAGTATATGATATCTCCGGCCTTACCGTTGCACTGTGCAATCTGATCCTGCAAAATAACTAAATCCATAAATCCTCCTAAAGCGCGCTCTGTTTCAGCTTCTCACCGAATCTGTTGATATTTTCGGTAATGCTCTCCTTAAACACAGCAGAGCCCGCTACTATTATATTGGCACCCGCATCGAGCGCTATAGTAACATTATCTGTATTTATTCCACCGTCAACCTGGATATTAATATCTGTAAGTCCCTTGCTTTCGGTGAAGGTTCTAAGCTCACGAACCTTTTCAAAACATTCCGGAATAAGCTTCTGTCCTCCAAATCCCGGATATACGGTCATAACCAATACCATGTCGAGCTGCTCGACATAAGGCATTATATCACTGACAGGTGTGTCAGGTTTGATGGCGATTCCTGCTTTCTTGCCACAAGCTTTAATAGCGTCTATGCACTCCTGCACATTCTTTGTAGCCTCGTAATGGAACGTGATATAATCTGCTCCGCAGTCTGAAATAAACTTGATGTATCTTTCAGGTTCTGTAATCATCAGATGTACATCAAAAACCAAAGATGTTCTCGGTCTGAGCGATCTTATAACAGGCATTCCGTATGAAATGCTGTCCACAAACACTCCATCCATTACATCTATATGCAGCCATTCCACATCTGCATTCTCAAGTTCGGTAATCTGCTCCCCAAGTCTCCAAAAATCACCGGACAAGATAGATGGCGACATTAAATTCTTTCTGCTCATTTTTATACCTTTCTCGCCTGTGCATAGCTGATAATTTCCGATTAAGCATTCCCCCGAAGCTTACCGGAGCATTATTTTACTCCGTAATAGAAATCATCGCCGGGCAATTTTCCGCCCACTGCCTTAGGCTCCATATCATAAAGAATCTGTAAAAATCCCCCAACAGAACTCTTCATTTCTTCGTTTGTAATACATACAATATGACATCCCGGAAGTGCCTTTTGGGCTATTCCCTCCGCTGCTACAATTCCGTAATTGACAGTAAGTACTGCTGTTCCCTCGACATCACTGTTTGCATATTCCACGGAAGCTGTATATTCCTTAATAAAAGTATCCAACTGCTGAGGATATTTTTCCGCAAACTCTTTTCTTACTACCAATACACCTGTAACAATGCTGCAACCGGGATTCAATTTATCCCACTCATCATTTAAGTCTACAACCACTCTTAGGCTCGGCTCACCGTCAGTCTTGACTTTCTCGACCTTCGCTGCTGCCGCAGTTACAAAAGGCTGCGGTAGAATCGCAACAGCATCTACGACTTCAGATACATATGCCAAAGCCTCTGTAGTATCCGAACACCAAATAATATTGACATCAGTGTCAGGATTCAATCCGTTACCTTCTAAAATGTAACGAATAATATACTCCGGAACAGCCCCCTGCCCGGTAGCATATATAGACTTACCTTTTAAGTCACTGATTGAGCTAATACTTTCCCCACGCTCAACCAGATTCAAAACACCGAGTACATTAATAGCTATAACCTGTATTGACCCATCATTGTTATTATAAATATTAGACGCCAAATTGGATGGTATAGCTGCGATATCGAGTTCTCCCTTGGCAATTGGAGCCACGAGCGAAGAAGCATCGTTAGTCAAATCTGCAAATTCATAGTTATTGGCTGTCAGGCCCGCCTCAGAATCACTCATCAGCTTGACCATTCCCATAGCTGTCGGTCCTACCATTGCTCCGACTCTGATTTTTACGGGTTCCTCCTCGTTATTTGCGCAGCCTGTGCATACGGCACCAAAGCTCAACACCATAATCAAAGCCATCACAACAGCAATAATTCTATGCTTTTTCATTGTAATTATGCCTCACTGCCCTCATTGAGCTTTTCAATCAGCCAGTTAATCTCGGTTCCTTCTGTAGGTGCCTCTCCGAGGAACTTGGGCTTCTCGCCGTCTACTATTTCCAAAACCTCGCGAGACTTCTTCTTGGTACCGTTTACGATAGAGAAATAACGACCTGTGTTAGTCTCTTTATTCCATGCCATGTAGATGAATTCTGCAAGTCCGGGTGCTCTGTCATTTGCAGGCATTGTGATTGTTACAACATCCAATGTCTCTGACACTCCCATAACCATTACCTTGAACTCACTTGCAAGATATGGATACATTCTCTTCTCAGCGTATGAATCCTCGAAAAGACTGTCGAGATATTCCTCACGACCTTCACTGAGTGCATCAATGAATGCCTGTCCTTCCTTGAACAACTTCTTAGGAAGATATCCTGCCTCAAATCTTGAACGCTCGAAAACTGTATACTGCTCTTCTGTAAGCTTCATTCTGGTGCTTACAGTGCCGTCTTCATTTACTATCTGCTCAGATTCTACACCGGGAAGGCTCGCGCCGGGTGCAGCGCCTTCAGCTTTTGCAAGTGCTTCCTGTGCGCTCTTCATAGCTGCAGTCTTCTTCTGAACATTTTCAAGAATCTTCTCAAGGAGCTCTCTCTTAAGAATAACTGCCTTTCCGAAAGGATTGATGCCGATTCCCTTGATATCGGGACCCTTATCAATAACTGTAGCAAGTACAATTACAAAGGGAAGATTCATTATTACCTCGCACTTGGGTGCATTAGCCATTTTTTCCTTATCGGTAAAAATAGGCTGAATAATTTCTCCCTCACTGGTGTTAACAGTAAGAGGAATCGGAACCTTATTCTCGCCGAAAAGCTTTGCCGGAAGAAGTACTCTTGCTGTCTCAAGCTTATTAATCAAAGCTGTAAGATTCTCATTGGTCTTCTCTTCGGTAAACTTGTCGATAAGCTCATCAACCTCAGGATTTTTAACATTAACCGTAGACTGAGGATCTACTTCATCCTGGTTTACCTGAACAACCTTACCGTCACGAATCACATTAATCTTGGGCTCCTGAGGCTTCAAACCTACAGTCACCACACTACGTTCAGAATTGCCGTTGCTGTTTCTGTCAGCGCCAACTCCTTCAGCTTTTTTTGCTGCAAAATCAATAATTTTATCGTCTGCCATAATCACTCCATCTTTTGTGGGTATAGTCCCACCTATAATAATCCATACTATACTATTTTATAATAAATTCCGTAATATGTCTCTATTTTTTATACAATTTCCTATAAACAAAGAACGGCCTTCAATCATCAAAAGATGACTGAAAGCCGTTAATGATTTTTACTGATTAATCATACGCCTGCCCATTGTGAGGACTGCGTTTTGATCACTCTGTTATGCAAGGAATTCCTTTACAGAAGCATATACACCCTGCGCATCAAGACCATACTTAGCGATAAGCTCGCCTGCAGAGCCTGACTCACCGAAGATATCCTGCATACCAAGCTTCTTAACAGGAGTAGGAAGGCTCTCTGCAAGAGCATCACATACAGCACTGCCGAGACCACCGATTACAGAATGCTCCTCAACGGTAACAACCTTACCGGTCTTCTTTGCGCTGTTGATAATGATGTCCTTATCAAGAGGCTTGATGGTGCAGATGTTAATAACCTCTGCATTGATTCCGTCTGCTGCAAGCTTCTCAGCTGCACCGATTGCAGAATCTACACAAATACCGGTAGCAACGATGGTAACGTCTGCGCCTTCGCGAACTACGGTACCCTTACCGATTTCAAACTTGTAATCAGGCTTGTCGTTGATTACAGGAACTGCTGCACGACCAAATCTGATATATACAGGTCCTTCGTACTCAAGTGCTGCACGAACTGCTGCCTTTGCTTCGATATCATCTGAAGGACACATAACTACCATTCCGGGAATGGTTCTCATAA
>JAKSRV010000003.1 GCA_024403435.1 Lachnospiraceae bacterium | reverse complement strand
AGGCTTCAAACAACTGAATGTTTGAAGCCTGTAGTTAATAAAACTTACTGCTCTACGGGATATACAGAAGCCTGCTTCTTGTCTCTTCCCTTTCTTTCGAAACGAAGAACACCATCGGTCAAAGCAAACAGAGTATCATCTCCGCCGATTCCAACATTCACGCCGGGGTGAATCTTAGTTCCGCGCTGTCTGTAGAGAATGTTTCCGGCCTTAACGAACTGTCCGTCAGCACGCTTAGCACCTAATCTCTTTGACTCGGAATCTCTACCGTTCTTGGTAGAACCAACACCCTTTTTATGAGCGAAAAACTGAAGGTCAAGTCTCAGCATTTTATCTTACCTCCTTGAAATTTACTGTTAAATATTTAGTACCATACCGCTCACTTAAGACTTTTAATGAAAGAACATATGCCTCTATTAAAAGTACTGAAGAATCTTTCAATGATGAATTAATCTCACAACGTAAGAAACCATCATCAGGATTCTGTGTTACGGTAAGCTGCTCGCCTGCAATCTCTTCCAAACCGTTTACCACATTTTCGGTAAGTGCTGAAATAGCTGCACATAGAATATCGGGTTCATAACCACCAATTCTCTTCTTGGCGAAGCCTGCATGTCCGAAGCATGTAAATGCTACATATCCATGCTCGTTTTTTTCAAAAGTGACTGTAGTCATTAGCCTTAAGCCTCGATCTTTTCGATCTTAACCTGAGTGTAAGGCTGTCTGTGACCGTTCTTCTTGTGGTATCCGGACTTTCTCTTGTAGTGGTAAACGATTACCTTCTTCTCCTTGCCCTGAGCGACAACAGTTGCAGAAACCTTAGCACTTGCAACATCTGCGCCAACCTTAAGAGTTCCGTCACTTACTGCAATAACGTCTAAAGAAACAGTGTCACCTTCAGCTGCATTGATCTTCTCGATGTTAACAAGATCACCCTCTGAAACCTTATACTGCTTTCCACCAGTTGCAATAATAGCGTACATAAATAGGCACCTCCTTTTTCATGATATGGCCATGAAGTATGCATTAGGCCTTGAACAAATCGCTAACTTCGGTGGTGACCTGTTAAAAAATCACACTTCTACCTCGCTAAGCGGCATACTCAGATATCATAACAGAGGTGCCTCTAAAAGTCAAACTATTTTTACGAATATTTTTGACTTTTTTGTATATTTTTCACATAAATAATTCAATCATCATTCAGTGAACATTTTGTATCATTAATGCTATCAGTTTTCTGCATTTCTGTTGGCTTCAAAATCTTCAACATACTGCTTAATAAGCTTTACAGTACCATCTATTCCGAGCTTACTGCTATTGATACATAAATCATAGCTGTCGGACCTTCCCCACTTCTTTGAAGAATAATAATTGTAGTAGCTCTGACGCTGTTTATCCTTCTTATTAATCATATCCTTAGCTTTATTCTCGTTCAGATCAAATCTTTCCATGATTCTCTTGATTCTGCACTTCTCATCACCAAAGATAAAAAGATTAACTACATTATCAAAATCAGCCAATGCATAATCAGCGCATCGTCCAACAATAACGCAAGGACCTTCACTACCGATTTTCTTGATAGTATCAAACTGGGCCAGGAACACCTTATGGCTGATAGGCATATCAGAATATGAATTCGAATTATAACCGAATGAATAAGTATCCATTACCAGGTTATATAAAAATGAATTGGTCGGGCGCTCATCATGATTTACAAGCATCTCTTCACAAAAACCGCTCTCTTTAGCGGCTCGTGTGAGAAGTTCCTTATCATAACAAGGAATACCGAGTGCCTCAGCAACCTTCAAACCAATCTCACGTCCGCCTGAACCAAACTGTCTTCCGATAGTAATAATTGTATTCATAAAAAACCACCTTTCCGGGTGTCCCCCACAAATCAAAATATCAATAAAATTATAAGCCAATTTTACCAATTTTTCAATCAAAAAGGATTGTTTTTTGTAAAATAAACACAAATCACATTATCGATTAAGAATTTCAAGTAAGTGATTAAAATATTCGGGCAACGGAGCATCGGTCTCTACATATTCATTGGTTCTCGGATGAATAAAGCCCAATGTTTTCGCATGCAGACACTGTCCCTGTAAATTATAAGGCCATTTTGCAGCAGTATACACGGAATCACCAAGAAGCGGATGTCCTATTGAAGCCATATGGACTCTAATTTGATGTGTTCTTCCTGTTTCCAGCCTACACTCTACATATGTATAGTCCTTAAAACGTTCAATCACCTTATAATGAGTCACAGCATGCTTTCCATCCATGGATACAGCCATTTTCTTACGGTCATTAGGATTTCTGCCGATAGGCTTATCAATTGTACCCTCATCATCTTTTAATCTACCGATGACTATTGCATGATAGCATCTGGTAATTGAATGTTCTTTTAGCTGCTCAGCTATCGAATTGTGAGCAAAATCATTTTTACAAGCAATTACAGAGCCTGTTGTATCCATGTCAATACGGTGCACAATTCCCGGACGCAATACACCATTAATTCCGGACAGACTTTCGCCGCAATGGTACATAAGTGCATTTACCAAAGTACCACTATAATGACCTGCAGCAGGATGTACAACCATTCCCTTGGGCTTATTGACGATAATCAAATCTTCATCCTCATAAATAATATCCAACGGAATATTCTCAGGTTCTATGTCAGGAGCAAAAGCAGGCGGGATTTCAAATGCTACGCAGTCGCCTTCTTTGACACTGTAACTGGCCTTTACGACCGCACCATTAACCTGAACATTGCCTTCTTTAATCAACTTTGACACATATGATCTTGTTACATTTTCTGCAAGAAGGGGAATGCATTTATCAATGCGTTCCCCTTCCATATCTTCAGATATAATAAAATTCATCACTCAGCTTCTTCTTTTTCTTTATCAACAGATACTGCTTCTTCTTTGTCCGGATTATGCACATCAGAATCCTTTTCATCAGCTTCATTCTCAGACTTTTCAGCAACCTTTGCCTTTTTGAATCTAAGAAAATCAAGATCATTCTCCTTATAAACAAAAAGGAACAGGATAAACAATCCAATAACACCGACAACAACACAAATATCAGCGAAATTGAATATAGGATAAGATCTCCAGAAATCAAAACCAAGATAATCTACAACATAGCTCTGCTTGATTCTGTCAATCATATTGCCGATACCACCTGCGATTACAAGAGAAAACAATACGTTTGCCGGTATAAACTTTTTACGCAATGGCAGCTTAATCATAATAAATGCCAAAACTGCCATAAACACAATGCTTATTAACAGCAAAAGCCATTTTTGGTTCTGAAAAGAACTAAAAGCCGCACCGGTATTTTTAAGATATACAAGGTAAATAACACCGGGAATAAACTTCTTCTCAGAAGGATCGGCGGTAAACACTTCAACTACCTTAGATTTAATTACTTGGTCCAAAACGATAAGAATCGCTGCAATTATTGCATCAACAAAAAGCAATATTGCTTTTGCGTTTTTCTTAGACATTGCTTAATCTCCGTTCTCTTCGTCAAAATTAATCTCGTTAAGTGCAGCTATTATTTCTTCATCGGTTACTGTATTATCAATAACAGCCTTACCAATCTTTTTAAGGAGAATAAACTTAAGCTTACCGCTGTCCATCTTCTTATCAGACTTAGTCAATCTGAGTACTTCCTGAACATCTATCTTGTCAATGGAAATAGGCAAATTGAAAGGTACAAACATATCTCTTACTTCATAATACTCTTCCATTGAAAGCATTTCCTTTTTCCAAGATATGTAGGCAGCACATACACATCCGAGCGCAACACACTCACCGTGATACATCTCAAAATTCATGTATTTCTCAATTGCATGTCCGATAGTATGTCCAAGATTAAGTAAAGCTCTGTCTCCCTTTTCTGTGGGATCCTTCTCTACTACCATTCTTTTAATATTGGTACAACGAACAACCAGCTCCTCAAGGACATTCATATCCTTGGCACATATCTCATACATATTATCAATAAGCCATTCATAATATATAGAATCCTTGATGAGAGCGCTCTTCATAACCTCAGCAAAACCGGAGAAATACTGTCTGTCGGGCAATGTGTTAAGAACAGAAAGATTCATGTATACAAGTCTGGGCATCTTAAATGCACCAACCATATTCTTATATCCGTCAAAATCAACTCCTGTCTTACCGCCGATAGAACTGTCGCACTGCGAAAGTAACGTAGTGGGTACCTGTATAAAATCTATACCTCTTAAATATGTAGCCGCAGCATAACCGGTCATATCACCGATAACACCGCCACCAAGTGCAAGAAGCATATCCTTTCTGTCAAACTTCTCTTCAATAAGAAACTTGTAAAGCTCCTTGATATTGTCAAGATTCTTATTTTCTTCACCTGCGGGAATTACATACTTTACAGCCTTAAGACATTTTCCCTCCAAAAGACTGAGTACCTCAGCGCCATACAAAGGATCTACATTTGAATCGGTAACGATACATATTCTCTTTCCAAGCGCCTCTATGCCTTCCAACTCTTCCAAAAGTTTATCAAAAGAATTGGTGTATACAATATCATAACAGGGTTTTTTATTATAATTAACTGTCATTCTCTGAGACATAATTACTCCAATCAACTTGTTGCACTATTATCAACAAGATACATCCATATAGAAACGTATATACTCAAAATAAGGGAACTCCCAATAGGAAGTTCCCTTCAAAACAAATTCAATAACAGATTAAACAGGGAAATCCTTGCCAATAGGAACTGCAGGATCATCAGCGTTGTTATCACCTGAAATATTTACATTCTGAGGAGTAACAACATATACATACTTAGAAATCTTCTCAAGACGTCCGTCAAGAGCATAGGTAGCACCGGTAATCAAATCGAAGATTCTCTGTGCAAGATCCATCTCAATGCCTTCGAGATTCATGATAACACTCTTATTCTCCAAAAGTGAGTCTACAATTGTAGTAGCTGCGTCAAGTGACTTAGGATAGTAAATTGAAACTTCCATGTTTTCAGTGCCTTTCTTTGAATTATTCTTAGAAGTATTTTTTCCGGGAGCCCAAAAACTCTTACCTAATTTCTTAGGTTCGCTCTCGTAATCATCAGATGAGTTCGAACTGTCTGCCTTTTTGCGTGAAGGCTTTGAAGGCTTTTCGGGTGCTTCATATTCAGGATCATCATATCCATCATAATCGTCTTCGTAATCGTCATCATCATTGTTAATCTTGAATGCACTAAGAATGCCGTCAAACTTACCCATTAAATCAAATCCTCCAAAATATTATTTATTATAGTTTCTGGCACCGAAAATACCTGTGCCTACTCTTAATAAAGTAGCCCCCTCTTGGGCAGCAACCATATAATCGCCTGTCATTCCCATCGACAAAGTACTCATAGTAACATTATCAATGTTTTGCTCACTTATGTCAACAGACAATTTCTTCATTTTCACAAATACTTGACGATTTTCCTCAGAATTTTCTACATATGGTGCCACAGTCATCAATCCCATGATTTTAATATTGAGTAATTCGGATGCCTGTTTTACCAACTCTATAGTCTCTTCAAGCGAACCGCCCCATTTGCTCTCTTCTCCGGCTGCATTTACTTCAAGCAGAATATTCGAAATTACATTTTGCTTAACCGATTCCTTACTGATTTCTTCGGCAAGTCTAAGTGAATCCACGCTGTGAATCAGATGAACCTTACCCACAATATACTTAACTTTATTTCTCTGAAGATGGCCAATCATATGCCATCTTACATCGACAGGCATCTGAGGAATCTTATCAACCAGCTCCTGGACATAATTTTCACCAAAATCTCTGGCTCCGGCCTCATAAGCGTCCATAAGTTCATTTATAGGCTTAGTCTTACTTACAGCGATAAGCGTCACATCTTTTCTGTCTCTTCCGACAGCGGCACACGCTTCATCAATATTTTTTTGAACAGCTAAATAATTATCACCAATAATACTCATAATATCCGTCACTTAATTTGCTTTTGAAATAAACTGATCGTCATCAACCGTTGTAGCATCAAGAGCAATATAATCATAAACTCTCAATCCATAGGTTGTATTTGACTTAACAATCGCATACTCTTCATTCTGATACAGAATCGTAATCTGCTTAAAATCAGCGTATCCCTTATTAATATTGTACACGCCAATCAAGGTACCGCGTTCCTTGACAACAAATGTTGTCTGATCGCTTCCGAAGAGCAAATCACCTGCCGACAGCACAGTATCATCAACATAATATGCACCTAAGGCCTCATCATAATAATATACTTCCAGTGACTTGGCACTCGCTGTCTTGGTACCATCCTCGTTATATACCTGCATCAGCACGGTGTAATTATCATTTTCATCCTCTGTCACATAATTACTGTCGATAAGGAAGAATTCCTTCTCTGCAATTGATGATGACGGTATTTTAAGGCCTGTTTCATTCTTAAGTACGAGTTCAACATCAAGATATCTCTCATCAACATAATTCAACATTGAATTAGTAAATGTCAGCTGTACATAAGTTCCGTCAGCATTATGCAGCAACGATACCTTACCCCAGCTTTCATCCTGATTCTTCAAAAACTTAACAAGAATATATCCCTCATCCAAAAGTGACTCGGCATACTTTTCATCATCTACGGGAAATACAATAGACCAATTATCATTTAATGAAAGCTTATATATTTTCTCATCAATACCACGAAGTTCATTACTGAGAAGCTGAGTCTTCTCATACTTCTTCTCATCGAAGCATTCTTTATTGATATCAGAAAGCTTAAGCTGCTCATACCCATCATACCAATATGCCACTATTCCCGTGTTGCCGGAATACACATACTTAAAGGATAAGCTTGAGCCGCTTGCCGCACCGTCCATATTGTTCAAAAGTTTCGTATTCGCAAGCTTTGAAACAGTATTTTTAAGACTGTACTTAAAATCATATACCGAGTCATAGTCTGCATTGTCATAGCTGTGAACAAAATTTATAATATCAGTTCTGAAATCAGCCAATTCCTTATCGGTCAAGGTATTTTCACCAAGTGACTGCGCTTCGATATAGTCATTAAGGTTACCCGACTCATCTACAAGATACACAAGATCGCCAACAGCAACTCTCTGTCCCTCACGGGCTATAAAATTAACATATCCCGCCGTAGGATTAGTTACTATCTTTTCATCTCTGACAGCTATAGCTCTGTAAATAGTGCTTGTAGCCAGAGATCCTTCAACAACCTGATATCTTACCGTATGAGTGGTTCTTAAATAGTTAATCATTACGATTACTACATAAAGAAGCACACAACAAAACAGCACAAAAAGAATATTAACTTTTACGGACTTTTTCTTTTGAAAACGGACTACTTTTCCGTCATCATTTTCTTCCTGTCTACCCAACTGTTACCTCTTATATATTTCCAAGCAGTGAATTCATATTATCATACAACGAATCCGTGCTCTCAGATTTCAAAACCACTGATATATACGGAGCCCCGTTAATATCTTTTGATAAAATAATCAGACAATGTCCGGCTGCAGATGTCGTTCCTGTCTTGCCACCTATTACTGTGGCACTCGCAGGTGATGACTGTGAACCGTTTACATATCCGTTTGTATTTTTAACAGACAGATTCACATCCTGTCCGCTCTTATTCTTATAAGTAGTCTCGTAGTTTGACATAGATATTATCTCGACAAACTCTTCATACTTAATGCATTCATTAAAAATCAGATACAAATCATACGCAGTAGTATAATGCTCGGGATTTGACAAACCGTGCGGATTCATAAAATGAGTACCTGTAGCTCCGAGTTTTTTTGCCTCTTCATTCATCATGTCTACAAATACATTTACATCACCGCCACCGAGACAGTCTGCAATCAGAAGTGATACATCATTTGCAGAATATAAAAGCATTATTCTGAGTGCCTGATTCAATGTCATTGAATCACCCGGTGCAATACCTGCAAGCTGAGCACCCGATTCATTTACCTTTACAGCATCTGTTGCAACCAGTACCTGATCCATATCGCCGTACTTAATAGCAACCAATGCAGTCATTATCTTAGTAAGGCTGGCAGGATACAGCTGCTCAAATGCATTCTTGGAATATAATACATCTTTGTTATTTACATCAAAAAGAACAGCGCTTTCACACTGTGTCAAATCAAGGTTTCCGTCACCAAACACATCTCCCTCATATACACAGAGGTCTTTTGAAAAGGTATCGGTCCTTGTTCCTGAATATCCCATTCCTGCAGTCACGGACGGCATTTCCTCGCTTCCGTACGGAACCGAATAATCCATAGCACCGCACCCTGTCATCAGGGATACCATTAACAAACATAAAAGCCCTGCAACAATTTTTTGATGCAGGGCCATGCGCTTATTTGTATATCTCACGCCACTCGAAATCTCCTCTGTCCAATGATTTGATCAGAAGCTCTGCACTGGCAAGATTTGTAGCCAGCGGAATGTTATGTATATCACAAAGTTTTACAACATTATTTACATCAGGCTCATGTGATTTGGGAGTGAGCGGATCTCTCAGGAAAATAACGAGGTCAATCTGGTTGCACTCAATCTGAGATCCAATCTGCTGCATTCCTCCAAGATGTCCCGCAAGAAACTTATGCACACTTAAATTGGTAACTTCCTCAATAAGTCTGCCTGTTGTACCTGTCGCATAAAGCTCGTTCTTGCTTAATATCCCCCTATAAGCAATACAAAAATTCTGCATAAGCTTTTTCTTTGCATCGTGCGCAATCAACGCAATATTCATCTTTGAAAATACCTCCTAAAATATCAACATATTTAATCAAAACTTTCGCCAAGTGAATTTCCCCGTTTCACTTGAGTTCTGACATTTATAACTACTCCCATACCTGCGAACAATGTAAGCAAAGATGTCAGTCCATAGCTTACAAACGGAAGCGGCAAACCTGTATTAGGCAAAAGGAATGTCGCAACTCCTATATTTATAAATCCCTGAAATCCTACAAGTCCGCCTATGCCGGCTCCAATAATCTGTCCGGCTGTATCAGGTGCCCGTCGCCCAATGGCAACACACTCCAATGCAATCAGGATAACCAGTATAATAACTACAACACTTCCCTTAAATCCAAACTCCTCACCTATTACAGCAAAGATAAAGTCTGTCTGGTCCTCAGAAAGGAAATTACCGTTCTTTACAGAAGTAATGGCATTGTTTTTATAGCCTTTACCATCCATCATACCGGATGCAATCGCTGTAACCGAGTTGAGCTGCTGATAAGCTTCTTCATCCGCAAACTCATCGGGATTCTGCCATGAAAGAATACGATTTTTCTGATAGTCCTTCAAAATAGTATTGTCATCACGCATGACAATCGATATAAAAATCGCAACCAATGGTATCACAACAGCCAGTATACCCAAAATTATCTTAAATTTGAGTTTACCGGCAAACATTATTACACTAAACAGTATTGCTATCATAATAGTTGTCGAAAGATCGGGCTGCTTTACAATAAGAGCCATAGGTATTCCAACAAGCAATACACACAGTGCGATTATAGGGAAGGAATTGAAATTATCCTTCTGTTTCATAATAAACGCAGCGAAGAATAAAATCAATAAAATTTTGGCTAATTCGGACGGCTGAAACTGAATTCCGCCAATCTTAAGCCAACGCTGAGCATTATTACTAGACTCACCCACAACCATTACCAATACAAGCAAAACAATATTGGCGACATACATCACCCAATAGAACTTTAGCAGGAAATGATAATCAATAAAAGACACTATTATCATGACGACAAAACCTGCTATAGCACCGTACATCTGCTTGGTCTGCAAATCACCTTGTGCACTTCCGACAGCAAATACTCCGATTACTGCCAAAGCCGCAACAAGCAATATTAACTTAAAATCATAGTCATATATCTTAAATTTCTTAAAGGGCATAAACCGTCTCCAAAACTGACTTATTCACAGGCTCTATCACAAGCTTACGACCCTTGTGATATGCAATCTGTGGTTCAATTTTATGCTTAATTCCCCACTTAGGCTTAACTGCAGGAGTATAACTTATATCTCCAATAACCATTCTCTCAGGTGCCAATTCAAGGGCTATAATAAAAGGTCTGACTGCATCTTTTTCTTCACTCTCAAAATCTATTTCGATGTTGTCATCATCAGTAAGGCTCTTTTTTATCATTGCCTCCCCGTAGAGTCCTCCGAGTACAATGATACTTCCTGTACTTACCACACTGCATCCCGGATTAATATCACCGAGTATTACAATAGGATAGTCAACTTCAAGCTTCATTCCGTCGGTCAGAGAACCTCTGAAGAAGTTTTTGCCGGGCACCGAATCGCCGGTATTCTCCGCAAACTTCTTCTCCATAGACTTGATTGCTTTTATATATTTATAATTCATATCCTCATCATGATCGATAATGCATATTACATTCAGATTGCAATTGATATGAATAGTTTCAAGAATACGAATCTCCTCAATTTCAGAGAGCTTTCTTCCTTCAATGGAAATAGCCATTGTTGTATTACCAAAGAAAGCTCTTCCGTCAGAGCATTTTTTTGCAAGTTCTCTGAGGATATCCTCAAAGTCAGCATTTGCATCAAGAATAAGCTTTAATCCGTTCATCAGACTTTTGATAACAACAAGATTGTTACCGCTCATTTATTGTTTCCTCCGTATACTCCCTCAATATAGCTTACATCTCGTTGGTAATACCACCATCGGGATTATCTGCACGACCGTTGAGTAGATCCTCTTCGTTTACAAGATCATAGTAGTATTTCAAAATGTCTCTTGCCACCTGCGCCGCATAGTCGGATGAATATCCAAAAGGTATTCTTACGGCCATTGCTATCTCAGGATTCTCATATGGTGCGTAGCATATAAACAAAGCGTGATTGGGACGTGATGTAGACTGCTGTGCCGTACCTGTCTTACCCGCAACATTTACACCGATATCTCTGAAATACAATTTATTATCGACAACTGCCTTCATACCCTGATGGAACACATCCCAATAATCGGGCGGAATATCTATGGTGTTTCTAATCGTCGGTTCCTTGGTCCATGTAACTACACCATCCGCACGCTCTGTATGATCCAACAATGTCAAATCATATACAGTGCCTGAATTGGCAATCGCAGTTACATATCTGGCAAGCTGTGACGTAGTATAGCTGTTCGTACCCTGACCGATTGCGGAACGCACCGAGTCATTGTCAGATACATTGGGTTCATACTCCGAAATCTCTATTCCGGTTTTAGAAGACAAGCCGTACAAATCAGCATATTCAGCCAAAATTCCCAAACCATAAGCATCATTATGCTCACCTTCGGGTGTAGTCGCCAATCTGTAACCTATTTCGTAAAAATAACAGTTACATGAATCTCTGATAGCTGTTTTTACTATCTCGTTTCCATGTCCCCATACATTCCAACACTTAGGTGAAGGGACTATCGATGTAAACGTACCGTTACATCTTATCTGTGAATTGATACTTACCGCATTCTCCATCAGTCCCGCAGTAGCCGACACAATCTTAAATGTAGATCCGGGAGCGGCTTTATACTGTGTTGAGAAATTTAACAATGGTGATGATTTGTCACTTGTAAGCTTCTCATAATACGCAGCATTTACAGTGTTTGCCATCATATTATTGTCATAACCGGGATATGATACAATCGCCAATATCGCACCGCTATTGACATCAGTGATAACAACAGACGCATTACAGGGATCAAGTGCGAGCTGTGCAGGTGTAATATCAATATTGGTTATTCTGTCGACCATAAACTGATATGCAGTCAACCTGCCTGCTTTTAATGCTTCAATATCCTCAAATTCTATATGACATGCATCCTGTTCATACATTAGCAAACATATCTGTCTACCGGAAATCACATCATTAAGAAGCATATACTTGAAAAACTTCTTCTGAAAATCTGTATTATTATCAAGAATGGTGAACATCTTAACAACCAATGCATCAAAAATTTCAGAAGAATCAGGATATTTTTCATCCATTCCAAGCTTAGTTGTATCAATCCAGTTCATTGAAATACAGTATTCCAGATACTCACCGAGACTAATAGTCTCATCGATAGTCCAGGCAATATATGTTTTATCGCTCGAATCAACCTTTTCTGACATAATTACACCGTTTTTAGTCAAAAGTGTAATTATATTACTCTCATATACCTGATATTCGTTTGAGAGTCTGTTATACGGAGTTCTCGCGTTGTACAGCTCGTTGTTGATCTTGTCGTAAGCATTCTCCTGATAATTCAAATACGCCTGATAAACTGCCTTTTCAGTTTCTCCTGCATATTCTGAAGGAAAATGCTTCATATCAACTATGCTGTTATTAATAACCGCATAATAAACATCATAAATAGGTATTTTAATAGCTGCACTTGTAGCATTAGCAGCAGGAATATATTCTTTACCGTTAAATATCTTACTTACAAGCAATCCCGCAAGCTTTTGCTCTACCAGATTGTATGTTGCAATCGTTAAATCCTTGTCGATGCTCAGATACACATCTTCACCGGCAGTAGACTCCTGTCTCTCAAGAACCGATATTACTTTACCTGTATTATTAACCAATACAGTTTCATAACCCTTTTTTCCCTGCAGAGTAGTCTCCAAAGCAGCTTCAATACCACTCTTTCCGACCATATCGGAACCTGAGTATACATAGCTGTCTATTCCGGCATCCAAAAGCTGCTGGTTATATACTTCAATATCTTCGGTAGATGCCTTACCCGTATATCCTAGGATATGGGCAAAGTATACGCTATCCACATATCTTCTATGTGCATCCTCTTCAATGGAAATACCGGGTAAAATATCAGCATTCTCCAAAATAACAGCCACAGTTTCATCACTGACATCCGTAGCTATTGTTGTACCCAAATACTTACGGTAAGAAGTAAGGCTCATCGCATATCTTAATGTAACAAGTTTGAGCCAGTCTTCTTTTGAATAGCCTTCACCGGCATGCCAGGGACTCTTTCTGTCACCGGGATTCTCATATGCACCGATTGCAAAATAATATCCCTTTCCGGAAGGTCTGCTCAGATATTCCATAACCTCATCGGGTGTGGATGTGGATTCTTCCGGAGTAAGTTCCGTAATCAGTCTGTGTCCGTATATATCGGCCAGAAATCTGCTCAGCGATGTACCCTCAACCGTAAAAGTAAATTCATCATCCTCATTTATATATATCTTGAAATCGGTAATAACATTATCACCGTTTTTCTCCACCAATTTGATAGCTGTATACAGTATCGAATTCAATTCGGCGTTTTTGTTTTTACCCGATTCAAGTGTATCTTCAATTTTTACAGAATATGCCAGCTCGTTATACGCCAACAGGTTGCCGTTCTTATCGTAGATATTGCCTCTTGTCGAAGGAATATCCTTAGTTTTTTTCTGTTCAAGTACAAAATTATCCAGATATTCCTGTCCTTCCAAAATCTGCAGACAAAAACATCTGTACACAAGAACAATTCCAAGAGCGGCCATTATTATCCAGAGAATCGTCAGACGATTGGTGAATATATTTAATATTCTCTCTTTTATTTTCTCGAACAACTTTAAGCCTCTTTCTTTTTCTTGTTTTCCATATTTTCAAATGCTTTATATATAATCAAGATGATTGGATAAATAATAATCGTAGCAAGCAATGTATAAAGCATTTCCGGAAGTATTACATGTAAAAGATAATAACCTATATTAAGCCTTCCTCTGATTAGGAAAGATAATATATAACACAATATACCGTACGAAAAATTACTGGTAAGGGTAAGTCCTATAGGCAGCTTAATATCTTCGGGATAGAATATTCCGAAAAATTTACCGTTCATGAAGCCTATATATGTAAGAATCAACGCGTGAAGACCAATATAGTCGCCATAGAACACATCAAAAAGAAGTCCCAGACAAAAACCGGTAATCATACCGGCTTTTTCACCGTGCATGAATCCAAATATACTGGTTATAAGCAATATTAAATTAGGCACGATTCCACCCAAAGAAACATGAGGGAATACGCAGGATTGCAGCAAAAACAAAAAGAATGCCGCAATAACCATCAAAACCTTACGAAGCATATTTTCACCAAACTATTTGTAATCAACATTTTTCATATCAGTAATAACCAGTACCTCAGACAAATCGCTGAAATCAACGGCAGGGGTAATATATCCCGATTTTGTCAGGTTATTACTGTCACCCGATACATACTGTATGTATCCAATCAAAATATTCGGAAGATACTTGTCACTTATCTTGCTGGTAACAACCTTATCTCCCTCAACAACCACATTATCATTATCCTTAAGCTGCGCAAACTTGATGATACCGCTGTCCATAAGTTCAAGACTTCCCTCAACCATAAGCGTATCATTTGTCGCAAGCATCATTGCACTGACATAATTTCCGTCGGATATTATCGTTGTAACTCTCGCCCAATTGGGACCTACAGACGAAATTCTACCCACAAGTCCGCCTCCGGCTATTACATTCATGTCCTCTGCAAGTCCGTCATCCGTACCCTTGTCGATTATAAATGCCGAATACCAATTGCCTGAATCCTTAGCAATAATATGAGCACCAACTTTATTGTACTCATTATAAGTATCACTCAATTCGAAAAGTATACGCAGCTCTGTCAATTCATACTTATCCTGCGCAAGTATTGAATTTTCCTCAGTAAGTCTTGCAATCTCTTGCTTTAATGCCTCATTTTCCGCAAGCAAATCTTTAACGTCGGTAAATTCATCGGATCTGTTGGAAAGCCAACTACCCAATCTGCTGATTCCGGTCTCAAACGGTACAACAACATAACCCACAGCAGTATTAAGCGGCTTATCAAAAGCCGATGTACCGTAGGTTAACACCATCAATATAAGTGATATAACTGAAAAAATTAAAAGGAGATATTTACCGGATAATGTAAATTTCTCCTTTTTTTGTTTTACAACAGGACTCATTTACCCATTCCTTCTACAGAATATGCAATACTCTGGTAATTAGACTCTCTAAACACACGACCAAGGCCTTCCGCAACGGTAACAATCGGATCATCGGTAATATTAACCTTGAGATTGGTACCATTAGCTACTCGCTCAACAAGATGATTAACCTGCGAAGCACCTCCGGTCAAATATATACCATTACGGTAAATATCGGCCGCAAGTTCCGGCGGAGTTCTTTCAAGAATCATTTTTATGTTATCAATGATAGTTGCAAAGCTGTCCTTGAGACATCTGTCAACCAAATCGGTGGGTATCTCTCTTTCAACAGGAAGTCCGAGCACAATATCTCTTCCGTACACAAGAGCCCCCTTCTCTTCAGCTTCCAATTCAATCTGAGAATTCTTGATAATCTCTGCTGTCTTGTTTCCAATCAAAAGATTATACTCTTTTCTGACAGTCTGCTTGATGATTTCATCAAATTTGGCTCCACCGATTTTAAGAAGTTTGCTGATAACAATACCGCCTAATGACAATACCGAAATCTCTGTGGTCTCATAACCGATGTCGACAATCATTACGCCCTGTGAACTCTTAATGTCGAGTCCCATTCCGAGTCCGTCAAGAACCGCCTTGTCGGCAACAAGAATTCTTCTTGCCTTTACATTGGCTTCCTTGAGCAGATCATAAAAAGATCTCTTCTCTACATCGGTAATATCGCTGGGAACGGCAATGACAAAATCTGCAGGCTTAAGAGAACCATCCTGCAAATCAGAAATAAAGTATCTGATTAATGTCTCCATATTATTCAAATCCGAAATTACACCGTTCATCAGTGGAAAAGAAACCTTGATATTTTCAGGCGCTTTTTCATACATTTCATATGCAGAATCACCGTAAGCAAAGAGATTCTTTTTGTTCTGAATGGCAATCATATTCTTCTGAACCATAATATTGTCATCGGCCATAGAATAGATTTTTATATTGTTGGTTCCAAGATCAATTCCAAACGCGTTCATACGCTGATAAATCCTTTCTAAAGTGAAAACTCCAATAAATTGTTCTCACGAAAACTGTAATAGCAATTGTCTCCAATCACGATATGATCAAGTAATCTGACCTCAAGCTTCTCACCCAATTCTTCGATGTTCTTTGTCAGCTTAATATCCGTTTCACTCGGATCCGGATTACCGCTCGGATGATTGTGAAGCAAAATTATGTAAACCGCCTTCATTCTCAGGCTTTCTAAAAACACCGTTCGCGGTGACAGTAAAGACTGGTTTACACTTCCGACAGACAATACCTTATGCGATATCATATTACCTTTTGCATCTATTGCCGCCAGAATAACCTGTTCATAATCGAGATGCCTCATATCCTCCATGAAATACCGAGCTACTGTTTCCGGCGCACATGCATTAAAGCTTTGTCTCGCGCATTCCTTGTGCATACGCATAGACAGTTCCGCCAACGCCTTCAGTTTTATTGCTTTTACGCTTCCAACGCCCTTTATTTTTGAAAGCTCATCTATCGTCAAATCATACAGACCTATCAGACCTTTGCCGTTTTCTTGACTCATCGAGAGAATCTCTCTTGCAATATCCACAGCATTTTTATCTTTAGTTCCTGTTCTGATAATGATAGCCAGCAATTCTCCTTCAGACAAAGCTGATGCTCCGTATCTCACAAAACGTTCATAAGGCAATTCCGAATAGTCATTATTATGATGATTCATACATCTCCTTCCGCCTTCTTCGGAGTGCAGAGATATAATCAATCAAATAATTATTTTACCATACAACAACCCCTATATCCACCAAGGATTGCAAAGATTTAAGTATACCAAGCTTACCGTGCGGCCATGTAAGTCCACCCTGGAAATACACTGCATAAGGTGGCTTGATAGGTCCGTCTGCAGAAAGTTCAATAGATGAACCGGATACAAAATTACCTGCAGCCATGATAACAGGTGCATCATAACCGGGCATATCCCAAGGGATAGGTGTTACATACGAATCAACAGGTGCGGCTGCCTGAATTCCTCTGCAGAATCCTTCCACTGCCTCAGCCTTACCAAAGGTAATTGCCTGAATAATATCGTGTCTTGATTCAGTGCTGTTAGGTAATACCGAAAATCCGAGTTTTTCGTATATATTTGCAGCAAAAATCGCAGTCTTAAGAGCTGATGCGGTTACTGTGGGTGACAGGAAAAGTCCCTGGAAGAATGTTCCTAGTATACCTAATGAAGCACCTACTTCTTTGCCAAGACCCGGTGAAGTCAATCTGTATGCAGCATTCTCTACACATTCCTTTTTACCTGCAATGTAGCCTCCGATAGGAGCAAGTCCACCGCCGGGATTCTTAATCAATGATCCGACAACCATATCTGCACCAACATCGGTAGGCTCGATAGTTTCTACAAATTCTCCGTAGCAGTTATCTACCATACAGATAACATCGGGCTTAACACTCTTTATAAAGCTAACCAGCTCGCCAATCTCGGTAACCGAAAGTGTATGCCTGGTCTGATATCCCTTAGAACGCTGAATTGTAACCAGATGTGTTTTCTCGTTAATAGCCGCTCTGATGCCATCCCAGTCAAAACCTCCGTCGGGAAGCAAATCAACCTGCGCATAACTTATTCCATACTCTGCCAATGAACCCTTTGAAGGTCTGATACCAATAACCTCTTCAAGAGTATCATATGGCTTTCCTACAGGTGAAAGCAACTCCTGTCCGGGGCGAAGATTACTCATAAGTGCTAATGCAAGTGCATGTGTTCCGCAGGTAATCTGAGGTCTTACGAGCGCATCCTCTGTATGGAAAATATCAGCATAAACAGCTTCAAGTTTCTCACGTCCCAGATCGTTATATCCGTAACCGGTGGTACCGTGAAGACAAGCCTCGCTTACCTGATTTTTCTGAAGCGCCATCAGCACCTTCATCTGATTGTACTCAGCCACTTCATCAATTTTTGCAAATCTTTCCTTAAGCTCGGAAGCAATATTCTCGCCAAATTCTGCGGTCTTAGGCTCGATACCTAATTTTTCATACATTTCCAACAATTCTTTATTCATTACAAAATCCCTTAATTCCTATTTTCCTTAAAATATTTATATTAAAAAAACTATTATACTTTTTTACAATATTTCCCTGCATTTATCTATCATGAATTCAAGCATCTTGCTCTCATCATTATTAAATTCCGGTCTGTTAACCCATATAGTATCTTTTTCGCGTCTAAACCATGTCAACTGCCGCTTGGCAAAATGTCTAGTCTGTAGCTTAACCTGAAATACAGCTTCATCCAAATCAATATTGCCGTACAGATAATCCATAATCTGCCTATATCCCAAAGACTGCATTGACACAGCATCTCTTGAGATTCCGGATTCTTTAAGCATACGTACCTCATCAAGAAGTCCGTTCTGCATCATTATATCCACTCGTCTATCTATGCGCTCATACAGCTTGTCTCTGTCATCGTTAAGTACAAAATAACGATAATCGTAAGGCGACTCTTTATCCTTTTCCGATGCATTATGAACTGATATTTTTTCACCTGTCAGTTCGTAATACTCAAGTGCACGAATCACTCGTTTAAGATTACCCGCAGGAATAGCTTCTGCAGATTCCGGATCTATACCTTTAAGTTTATCGTGCATCGCTTCATTACCAAGCTTTTCTGCTTCAGCTTCCAGGCGTTCTCTGATTTCCGGACTACTCTCACCCTTAGTAAAATCAACGTCCTTAAGAACTGCCTGTATATAAAATCCGGTACCTCCGGCGAGAATAGGAATATGACCGTTGGCATGAACCTTATCTATCGCTTCCTTCACCAAATCCTTGAACAAAGCAACATTAAAATCCTCGTCAGGTTCCAACACATCAATCAGATGATGTGTGACACCATCCATTTCGTCTTGAGTGATTTTAGCGGAACCAATATCAAGTTTTTTATATACCTGTACCGAATCGGCAGATATTATTTCTGCATTCAGGGCCTTGGCAAGATTGATAGACAATGCTGTCTTTCCTACTGCCGTGGGACCTGCAAGCACAATTAATGATTTATCATTCATAATCAATACCAAATCAAATAATCATCTCTGTATGAATCAAAAATTAATACGAATCAAATATTTATTCGAGTCAATTTACAATTCTTTTGAATTTCTTTTCCATCTCATTTTCAGACATGATTATAATAGTCGGTCTTCCGTGAGGACAATTATACGGATTATCAAGTTCAAGCAACTCATCAATAAGTGCCTCTGCCTCAGCCACCGTAAGCTTATCGCCTCCCTTTACCGATGCCTTGCATGCCATATCAGCTATTTTTTCTTCTATTGAAAGATAACTTCCACGGCTGTTGCCCTCCGCAAGTTCATCCAAAACCGACAAAAACAGTTCTTTGTCATTGTGTCTGTATAAATCAACAGGCACGGCTCTTATTGCATATTCGTTTCCACCGAAAAATTCAACCTCAAATCCAAGATTGATAAAGGCCTGCTCATTCTCCTTAAATACGGCTTCTTCCTTACCGGATAAAGAAACAATAAGTGGTGGCATTATATTCTGTGAAGCAATCTCCTTAGACAAAAAACGCTTCATCATTCGCTCATAATTAACCTTCTCGTGAGCTGCATGCTGGTCTATGATAAACATCTTACGTTCATACTGAACAATCCAATATGTCTCGAAAACCTGACCTATTATCTTATACTTAGATTTATTTTCCTTTGTGAGAATCTTCTCCTCAAAAAGGTTGGTCTGCTCAAACTTAACATCAGGACTTAATATTGGTTCTTCTGTTGTATAAGAGTTTTCAGCAGTTACTTTGATTTCTGTATCTAAAGGCTCTGTTACAGCATTAATTTCAGCCTTCGTCACGATCTTAGACTCACTGTTGGCATTCGTCTTCAATTCATTATTAGTCTCAGCATTAATTTCAACCTTAAACTCAGGCTTAGTTGTCTCAGCCTTAATATCCGATTTGCTCACAGTTTCATCGACAAAGAAATCTTCTTCGACCTTATTGAGACTTTCGGCCTTCAGTTTTTCATTTCTTGCAATGACCTTTTCATATAACGCTGATGCCTGCAACGCCGTAGGCTTCTTAACCGGTTCAACATCGCGAGACGGTTGCTGTACACGGCTTTTCTCGAAAGGTTCGGGATTTTTACCGCTTCTCGCCTCCATCAAAGCTTCTTTTTCAGCCCTCTTAATTTCAGCGGGAGTATCCAGCACATGACCGGGAATCATCTCATTATTTTTGAGTGCATCATAAACCACACTTGATACGGTAGCAAAAAATGCAGGCCCGTCAGAGAATCTGACATCCATCTTGGTAGGATGGACATTTACATCTACATTTTCAGGATCAACCTGCAAGTGCAGGAAACAGACAGGGAACTTATGAAGCATCAAATGCTCTCTGTATCCCTCTTCGATTGCTCTTGCTATAACATTACTTTTAATAAAACGTCCGTTTATAAAGTAGATTTCAAAATTTCTGTTGGATCTTACCTGTTCCGGCTTTCCCAGGAAACCGTGAATCGCAATTCCATCTTTGTATACATTCACCGGTACAAGCGCATTTGCAAGTTCACGACCGTAAATTCTGTATATTACCTCTTTTAAGTCTCCGTTTCCGGATGTGTGAAATTTGATCTGCGAATTAATTTTAAGCTGTATCGAAATATCAGGATGAGAAAGAGCCAAATGCTCCATCAAATCCGCAATATAGCTACCCTCAGCCGCTGCTGACTTAAGAAACTTCTTTCTAACCGGAGTATTGAAAAATATGTTTCTAATCAGCATTGTAGTACCGGTAGGAGCGCCTATCTCTTCGTATAAGCTTTCTTCCGCTCCCTCCATGCACATTCTCACACCGGTAACAGATTCTTCTGTCTTGGTGATAACCTCCAACTGAGATACCGCAGCAATACTCGAAAGTGCCTCACCTCTGAAACCAAGGCTTTTAATCATATTCAAATCATCAGCAGAAGCAATCTTACTGGTTGCATGTCTGAGGAAAGCTGTACGAAGCTCAGAAGCCTTTATTCCGCAACCGTTGTCCGTTACTCTGATAAAATCAATACCACCGTTTTTTATCTCAACCGTAACAGCATTGGCTCCTGCATCAATAGCATTTTCCACAAGCTCTTTAACAATGCTCGAGGGTCTCTCAACAACCTCACCGGCAGCTATTTGATCAATTGTAGCACTGTCTAACACCTTAATAGGCATTGTATATCTCCTGTTTGTTAATCAACCTTGTAACGATTTTTAAGCTTGTTCTGAAGCTTATATAAAGTATTCAACGCATCAAGCGGAGTGAGTGTGGTGATTTCAACATCCATAAGTTCCTTGAGAACATCCTCATCGGTAACAGTCTCAAAAAAGCTCATTTGTCCCAAATCAACCTCGTCCAGATGTCTGGGCTTTTGATGTTTACCCTTACCATCTGTACCGTTATCCACGCTTATAGCCTGAATCTTTTCAGTAATATCGTTGTCTTGAAGCTGTGCAGCAATAACCTTTGCTCTGTCAATGACCATCTCGGGTACACCGGCAAGCTTGGCTACCTGAATACCATAGCTTCTGTCCGCACCGCCTTTAACTATTTTTCTTAAGAATACAATATCATCTCCGGATTCTCTAACCGCTATGCAATAATTATTTACATTACTCATCTTACCTTCAAGCTCTGTAAGCTCATGATAATGAGTAGCAAAAAGAGTTCTTGCTCCGAGTATTTTTGTATTGCTGATATGCTCAACAACTGCCCAGGCAATTGATAATCCGTCAAATGTAGAGGTTCCTCTTCCTATCTCATCCAAAATCAAAAGACTCTTCGGAGTCGCATTTCGCAGAATATTGGAAACCTCATTCATCTCCACCATGAAAGTAGACTGTCCGCTTGCCAAATCATCAGATGCGCCGACACGTGTAAATATACGATCGACAATACCGATATTCGCACTCTTGGCAGGAACAAAGCATCCAATCTGAGCCAACAATACAATAAGCGCCGTCTGTCTCATATATGTCGACTTACCTGCCATATTCGGTCCGGTAATGATACTGATGCAATTATTCTTGGTATCAAGGAAAGTATCATTCTCTACGAACAGACCATTATTAATCATCTGTTCGACAACCGGATGACGACCGTCCTTTATATCAATCACACCCTTTTCATTAAGCTTGGGTCTGACATAGTGATTCTTTTCCGAAACATAAGCCAAAGAACACAGCATATCCAGCTCAGCTATAGCTTTGGCGGTTCTCTGAATTCTCTCGATTTCTGCCGCTATAGCATCTCTGATATTACAGAAAAGCTCATGCTCCAGTGCAACAAGCTTATCCTCGGAATTAAGGATTGCATCCTCCAACTCTTTAAGCTTATCAGTGGTAAATCTCTCGGCATTTGTCAAAGTCTGACGTCTGATAAAGTAATCGGGGACCTGATCCTTATATGAATTGGTTACCTCAAAATAATATCCGAACGCCTTATGATATTTAACCTTAAGTGTCTTTAATCCGGTTTTTTCACGCTCCTCTTCCTCATAAGCAGAGAGCCAGCCCTTGCCTTCAACCTTGACACTTCTGAGTCTGTCTATATCATCATCGAATCCGTCCTTAATGATATCACCTTCATGAACAGTAATAGGTGCATCTTCGTTAATAGCAGCCTCTATTAATGACGAAATATCCTCAAGACCATCTATACGCCCTCTTAAATCCGCAAGAAGGCTGTTGTTCTCCATGTCCTCAAGGACTGCGCGAATACCCGGGAGCATTGAAAGGGAGCTCTTAAATGCAAGCAAATCTCGGGGATTGGCAGTCTTATATGATACTCTGGCAAGAAGTCTCTCGAGATCATATATAGGATTCATATACTCTCTTATTTCATCGCGTGCTATAGCATTGGAATTAAGTGTCTCAATTGCATCAAGACGTGAAGTCATATCTGCAACATTTATAAGGGGCTGCTCAAGAGCCGAGCGAAGCATTCTGCCTCCCATTGCAGTCTTAGTCTTATCCAACACCCAAAGAAGCGAACCACGCTTTTGTTTTTCGCGCAGCGTCTCTGTAAGTTCAAGATTTCTTCGTGTCGAAGAATCAATCAACATATATCTGCTAGCAAGATAAGGCGTGATATGAGTGATATGTCCAAGCTCCGTCATCTGCGTATCATACAGATATTTAAGTAGAGCTCCGGATGCAATAAGACCGATAGGAAAATCATCAACTCCAAGTCCTATCAGCGTATTTACATGAAAATGCTTCTGCAAAATCTGACGGCATGAATTGTCATCAAATATATGTGCATCCAGCACACTTACCGGCAGATGAATTCTTTCCTTCAAGCCTTCGATGTCTTCACCGCTCATGAGATATGCCTCATTGCAAATGATTTCACTGGGCTCATACTTCATTATTTCATCACGAAGCTTAGTCAGATCCTCAACCTCAGACAGGAAGAAATCACCGGTCGATACGTCCGCAACAGCGATACCTATTTTGTTCTCGGTATAGAACACACAAAAGCAATAATTGTTTCTGTTGGCCTCGAGTGTCTGCATATTGGTATTGGTACCCGGTGTAACTATACGAATAACCTCACGCTTAACCAAGCCTTTGGCCATCTTGGGGTCCTCAACCTGTTCACATATTGCCACCTTGTAGCCTCTTGATACCAATCTTGGCAAATAGCTGTCTACAGCATGATAGGGAATACCGCACATAGGTGCTCGCTCCTCCATACCGCAGGCCTTACCTGTCAGAGTCAGCTCAAGTTCTTTGGATACAATTTCGGCATCCTTAAAAAACATCTCATAGAAGTCGCCCAAACGATAAAACAGAATACAATCCTTGTACTGCTGCTTGGTCTCAAGATACTTTTGCATCATGGGTGTTACTTCTGAAATCTCGGGAATGTCAGACATATCAATCTCCGTCAAAATATATTTTATGGCATACAAAGTTATTTTATCTCAAAAAGTCAACGATGTATATAAAAACAGCACCCATTAATTGACAAAAATCTGTCAATAACAGGTGCTAATTTAGTAATTATTTTGTTATACCCTCTCACCGATATAATAAAAGCCTTTGCATTCCTTAAGCTTTACATTTACCAGTGTTCCGATCATCGATTCATCTCCGGGGAAATGAACTATCATGTTGTTTGATAATCTGCCGCTTACAAGAGAAGGATCATTTTCATTCATCTCCTCAATAAGAGCCTCCATCACTTCACCTTCGTACACTCCGGCACGTTTTCTTGCCATTTCCTGAACTACAGAAAGCACACGATTGAACTGAACATGGCTTTCCTCTTCAGGTACCTGATCTTCATACGATGCTGCCGGTGTACCGGTTCTCTTTGAATAGATAAATGTAAACGCATTGTCATACTCAACCTGCTTGATTACATCTATAGTATCGTCAACATCCTCAGGAGTCTCACCGGGGAATCCGATAATAATATCAGTGGTTAGCGCAATATCGGGAATTTCTTCTCTGATATGCTTTGCCAAAGCAATATACTGTTCTTTGTCGTAGCATCTATTCATTCTCTTAAGAAGCTTTGATGAACCCGACTGAAGAGGTAAGTGAAGATGCTTACAAATCTTTTTCGACTCTTTCATTACCTGAATAAGCTCTTCAGATAAATCCTTCGGGTGAGAAGTCATAAATCTGATTCTCTTTATTCCATCAATCTTTTCTATTTCCTTGAGAAGTTCAGGGAATGTAATTCCGCCCTCGAGACCTTTTCCGTAAGAATTAACATTCTGTCCGAGAAGCATTACTTCAACAACACCCTCTCCAGCCAGTTTTTCACACTCACGAACTATTTCCTTGGCATCTCTGCTGCGCTCACGTCCGCGTACATAAGGAACTATGCAGTAGCTGCAGAAATTGTTGCAGCCAAACATAATATTTACACCTGATTTGAACGAATACTTTCTCTCTACAGGAAGATCTTCTTCAATTTCGGTACCTTCTTTCCAAATATCGATTATCATATCATCCTGTTCAAGACATGAAACCAGATATTCAGGGAATCTGTGAATATTGTGGGTACCGAATATCAAATTTACAAAGCGATAGCTCTGCTTGATTTTTTCGATTACCGAAGGCTCCTGCATCATGCATCCGCACAGTCCGATACGCATATGTGGATTTTTCTTCTTAAATCCGTTGGCAATGCCAAGATGTCCGTATACCTTCTGATTGGCATTGTCTCTGACAGTACAAGTATTATAGAGCACAAAATCTGCTGACTCTTCCTCAATAATAGAAAAACCTGCCACCTTTAGGATACCGATCAGTTTCTCGGAATCTCTGGCATTCATCTGACAACCGAATGTAATAACAGCAGCCGTAGGAATACGTCCGAGTTTTTCTCCCAGCTCTTTTACAAGTTCACGCGCTCTGTCGAATATATCTTTTTTATAATCAACTGTATTATTAATCATATCTGTTAAACAATATCCTTGAACAATCCAAGGTCTATCTTGCATCTCCTACAAAAAATAAAGCAATAAGTGAAGGACCGGTATGCGAACCGATTACAGGGCTGAGATTGTTAATCATACAATTCTCAAATCCAAATCTTTCTTTAATCTGATCACGAAGCCACTCGGCATCCTCAAGACAATCACCGTGATTAATCATAATCATCTCTTTGTTATCATCTTTACGGCTACCCATCTGCTTTTCCATCATATCAATCAAACCGGTCAGCGACTTCTTACGGCCTCTGACCTTGCTGACAGATACAAGCTTACCTTCCTCATTTACACGAAGCAAAGGTTTGATTCCGGCAAGTGTTCCTACAAATGCACTTGTCTTGCTTACACGTCCGCCTCTCCACAAATCATATAAATCATCAACAGTGAAAAGGTGAATCATATTCTGCTTGTTAGCCTCAGCCCAGGCAGCAACTTCTTCCATTGACTTACCCTGCTTTTTAAGCTCGTTACAGTGATAAACCAATAGTCCCTGTCCCATAGCTGCACAAAGTGTATCAACTACAATAATCTTAACATCAGGATGCTCTTCCATTATCTCTTCGGCTGCAATTTTACCGCTTCCTACAGTACCCGAAAGTCCTGAAGTGAATCCAAGATAAAGAATTTCCTTGTAATCATCAATATACTGTTCAAAAAACTTCTTGGCTTCCTCGGGATTTACCTGCGAAGTGGTAGGCTTAGCTCCGTTTCGCATCAACTGATAGAACTCTGATGCGGGCAAATCCTTGTCATTACCCCATACAACCTCTCCGTCAATAAGGCAGGTGAGATTAATACAACCAATCTCATTGTCCGAATAAAATGATTTCGGAAGATCTGCTGAGCTGTCAGTCAATAATTTCCACATAAAACTTCCTCCGTCATAATCTATTTTGATGTACTTCCGAATCCACCTGTTCTGATTCCGTCGGCTTCATCATCCTCTGTAATACCGTATTGAAGGAAAATACCCTGAGCAAAAGCTTCACCGGCCTTGAGTTCTACAGTCTTTCCCTCATTAGAATCGTTTGTAAGTTTAATAAAAATATGGCCTTCGTTGTCTGCGCCGTAATAATCGGCATCAACTACACCGATTGTATTATTAAGTTGGAGTCTATACTTGAATCCCAATCCGCTTCTCGGGAAAAGAAACAATGCATAATCCTCATCCATGCGGCATCTGATACCTGTAGGGATCTTAATTGTTTCTCCGGGCTTAAGTGTAAATCCAATAGGAGTATAAAAATCATATCCGGCAGAAGCAACAGTAGCTCTTGCAGGCTTAATGATACTCTCATAAATAGCATCAACTTCAATCTCGGAATACTGTGGCATATCTCTCATGCCTTCCTTAAACTGTTCGATTGAAACCTTCTCAAACTTAGCAATCTTTTTCATATAAAACTATTTTTCCTTCCTTTTTCGATGCTTTAACATCAATAACTCTCTGATTGGTACTGCCTGCCCAATGCATTGTAACATCTCTCAACTCTTCAACATACTTTCCATCCACAACCACATCAATATAATCAAGAATACTAAGATCATTAATTTCATCGTAATTGTAGCCGGTATACAGCCATATGGATTTTTCGGGCATATCACTCTTTATCTGTCGAACAAGTGTCTCAACTTCAACTCGGTTACCCTCATATAATGGGTCCCCCCCGGAAAGTGTAAGTCCATCAATATAATCTTTGCTAAGGCAAACCCAAAGTTCATTTTTTGCATCTTCATCAAAAATCAATCCATCATTAGGATTCCATGTCAATGGATTTTGGCATCCCCTGCATTCATGCGAACATCCTGAAAGCCACAACACTGCGCGCAGACCGACTCCATTATTCATATCATCCATTGTTATATTGTGATATCTCATTGTCGATTCTACTCCTATTAACGGTAACTTTTGGCCCATTTAATTATTTTACTTACTGATTTTGCCAATCATACGGTTGCTGCAAATTTGAATTTTGCTTTTTTAATTCAATATTTTCTTTTCTGAGAATATTAATTGTCACAATAGTCAGCGCAATATATAAGATTTCTATCAGAATAATAATTATTCCAAATTGAAACATTAATATTTCTCCCCATTCTTTACACGCCGAAATCCAGATAAAATAGAGCAACTGATATATTATTTCCGGGGCAAGATGACCGGCAAATAACCCAATATGATTAGGTTTCTTTCGGAAACTAATAATTAAGACAATATTGAATACTAACGCAATCACAAGACATGGCACCATAAATAATCCAAATATAAAAAGCATATAGGCGCCACCGTCTTCATCAAGATTTGCAATTACGATACCGGATATAAATAATGCAAAATAAATAACATATCTGACTATTGCAATCGAAAAAATAATCTTAAAAATTTTAGCCATATATTACCTCGCATTATATACATAAACAATTACATCGACTTTCTGTCAGCAATCTCAGCCATCTTGGCTTCATTTAATCTGGTATCACCATGCACTCTTGAATAGCTCAGATAACCGTTCATTCGGTCTATTTTGGTCAGATTACGGCTTCCGCACTTAGGACATACATCCATCTCAAGCTCTTCATATCCGCAGTCATCACAGTAAGCCAATGACAGATTAACTCCCTCATAGAAGCCCATCTTCATTGCACGTCTCACAAGAACTCTGATTGCCTCGTAGTTATAATCTATCGGATACTTAACATACTGAATCTTACCGCCGTTAAACAAATCCCAGAATCTCTTCTCATAATCCTGTTTCTGAATAGGCGTAATATCTTCAGATACATGGCAGTGAAAACTGTTAGATACATATTCTCTGTCAGATACACCCTCAACTATACCATACATGTTTCTAAATTGAGTAACCTGTAAACCACACAAATTCTCTGCCGGTGTTCCGTATATTGCATATAGGTTACCGTCGGCTTCCTTAAACTCGTTTACCTTTTTGTTAATGTATTCCATTACTTCGAGAGCAAATACACCATCTTCAACGAGTGACTTGTGATTATACAGCTGCTGAAGCTCATTTAATGCAGTGATACCGAAGCTTGCTGTTGCACATTTAAGCACAGGTTTAATCTTATCATGAAGTCCAAGATGGCCACCGTAAAATCCACCCTCGCAATATGCCAGAGGATTAGTCGAAGCCGTCATTTCTCCGAGATACTGATATGTCCTTATATGAATCTGACGGATCATTTCCAGATAATAATCAAGCACCTCATAAAAATCTCTGTTTTCCTGTCTTGACTTAGCCAAAATCATTGGAAGATGCAATGAAACAACACCTATATTAAATCTACCAACAAAAATTGCCTCATCATTTTCATCCTGCTGATGAATTCCGCCTCTTTCAAAATAAGGCGAAAGAAATGCTCTGCAGCCCATAGGTGAAATTACTTTTCCGTACTGCTTATATACCGACGGTACATAACCTTCACCTGTCAATGAAAGCCAATCGGGATACATACTCTTGGCCGAGCACTGAATGCCGGCTTCAAATACATCCTCCAAAGGACATCCTTTTCCATGAAGTTCTTCATCGTATAAGAATACAATCTTAGGGAAAAGAACAGGCTTTTTATGGTCTTTTTTTCCTTGTCCGCCTTTTCTTACATTAAGCATTGTAATCGAAGCCATTTTTTCAAAGCGCGACTGACCGAGTCCTATGGTCATGGTGATAAACGGATAATCTCCTCGGCTTGAAGCAACCGTATTAAACTTGTATTCCCATCCCTGGAAACCTTGTCTGAACTCTCTTTGAATATCATCCAACGCAATGCTTTCTGCCTTTGACGGCTCGATTCCGTAAGACACATATTTATCATAATATCTCTGATATGAGCGCTCCGCATATGGCATAAGAAGCTGATCCACACATGAGATTGTAAATCCGCCGTACTGTTGGCTGGCAGCAGAAAGGATAATATCGCCCATTACGTCAAATACGGTATCAAGAGTCTTGGGCTCATTATACCAGACATTACCCATCTCAAATCCGCCTTTCAATACACTGGCGATATCAAAAAGGCAGCAGTTCATGGTATCACGCCTAGCCGACATATCATGAATATATATATATCCGTCGTTATTGGCCTGTATCTCCTCAGCAGTCATGAAAAATTTCTGATAAAGCTGTTTATTCAGCTGATTGAAAATCAAACTTCTGCGAGTGGAAACCAGTGCCGAATCGGTATTGGAATTTTCCTTGTCTCCGATGTACATAATAGACTGACTCTTTTTATATACATCATCAAGCATATGTACAAAATCCTGCTTGTAGTTTCTGTAGTCCCTGTAGCTTTTAGCAACGGAAGGATTAACCGATTCCAATGCACCTTCTACAATATTATGAATTTGCGGAATATTAATCTTGGCAACACCAAGCTTATCAACCTGTCCGATTACATACTCACAGATTTTTACATTATCCTCATCCGTAAAGGTTACCATGGCTCTGTAAGCGCTTTTTTGTACGGCATTAATAACCTTCTGTACATCGAAAGCAACCTTGGAACCGTCTTTTTTTATGATATGTACATTTTTCTTAGGCTTATAGATTTCACTATAATTCATAAATGTATATCCAATCTTTTGTTTTCACTTAAGTATTTCGCTCTTGTCTGCAATGGCTACAGCTTCATTTATCACATCAACAGGAAGTACCAATGCAAATCTGACATGACCTTTTCCTAGGCTTCCGAAGCTGCTACCGGGTGTACACAGGATACCTGTTGCCTCAAAGAAATCCATTACAAAATCAACATCTCTGTCGCCATATTTCTCCGGTATTGAAGCCCAAGCAAACATACTTCCCTGGCTTCGCTCAAATCGCCAACCTATAGATGTAAATCCATCACAAAGAGCATTTCTTCTCTTCTCATATTCGGCACACTGCGCATATACCGCATCATCTGGTCCCTCAAGTGCCGCTATGGCACCGTACTGAATCGGGAGAAAAACTCCGTAATCAATCTGTGATCTGAAACGCTTAAATGCCGCTATAACCTCAGCATTTCCGACGAGGAAAGACATTCTGGCGCCGGTATAATTAAACGACTTTGAAAGCGAATAGAACTCTACGGCAACCTTCTTGGCTCCCTCATAGTATAATATGGATTTTCCTTCTTTACCGTCATATACAATATCCGAATATGCATTGTCATGAATAATAAATATCTCATTGCGCTCAGCCCATTCAATAAGCTCCTTGTAAAAGCTTTCGGGTGCACATTTGCATACAGGATTCAGCGGATAAGAAACAATAATAAATTTTGCATGCTTACCCGAAGAAGAATTTTTTCCATACGCTTCTTCAATTTCGTTAAGGTCGGGTAAATATCCTTTATCCTCATAGAGATTATATGGCACAATCTCGGCACCTGCCAATTCGGGGCCGATTCCGAAAATAGGATATCCCGGATTGGGCACCAGTACAACATCACCGGGATTAACAAATGTAAAACCAATATGTGTAATTCCCTCCTGAGAGCCGTACACGCTCATAATCTCATTCTTTTCGAGCTTCACACTGTAACGCTTCTCATAACGATGTATTACAGCCTCTGTAAGCTCAGGTATATCCATAAGTGAATACTTATAATTAGCAGGCTCCTTGGCAGCCTCTATCAATGCCTCCATAATATGCTTGGGAGGTTCAAAATCCGGTGTTCCCACAGAGAAGTTATATACACGTTCTCCCTTCGCTTCCTTATCAAGTTTTTTAGCATTAAGCACCTGAAAAATGCCCGCCTCATAGTCTTTCATTCTGTCCGCAAACTGAACAACCATTTTACATCCACTTCCTTTTACCTAATATTATTCGCCAAGCTTCTCATGACTCTCGAGAATCTTTTTAAGTCTATCTATATATTCATTTCTGACATCCTCGGGAGAATGAATCACCACTTCTCCGCCAAGTCCTGCCAGCCATCCGTACAGCTGATCGCTTTTTTGAACCTTTACACGTATTCTTATACGCTTATTCTCAAGCTTCTGTATGGTAATATCCTTACCGAATTTATCTATTGCAACACCTACAAGCCCCTCAGGCATATCGATACTGAGATTCTCGACATTACCTCCCATCATAGAGAATGTAGAATCTGCATAATTTGAAAGATCAATCTTCTTAAACCAGTCTCCGCCGTCTCTGGGAGTCTTAAGTATCTCGACATTACGCATTTTGTCGACTCTGAAATGTCTGGCATCATTTGCTTCGGAACTGTAAGCCAGCAAATAATAATTCTCATCCTTCCAAATCAGCGCCCAGGGATTGATTACTCTTTTCTCAGCCCCCTTCACGACGAGTTCCTTTTTGCTGTTCCACTCATAATAGGTGAAGCTTATCTGCTTATTCTCCTGAATAGCGGTCTGAATGCTGTCGACAATATAAAAAATCGACTCGTTTTCAGCTTTTATTCGACTTGCGACAAACACTTGACGATTGAGCTTTGTCGCCTCATTATTGCTGGTAAACTTTTCAATCTTTTTGATAAGTTCTCTGGATTTCTTGGTAGTGATAAATCTTGATGACTGAACAGCATCAACCAAAAGCTTCAACTCAGGCAATTCAAACTCACGGCTTAACAGCTTCCAACCGCCACCGTTTCTGGTAGGTTCCTGATCGATTTCGTAGCCCATATCCTTCAGGCATTCCATGTCCGAATATATAGTCTTTCTGTCGCAGGTAATCCCTTCTTCAGCAAGTTTTTCAAGAATCTGCTTGGTAGTTATAGATTTATTCTCATCCGTATACTCTTCAAGATATCTCAGGATATACAGTATTTTCGCTTTCTGTCCGAATGATTTTGACATAATAATCTCCGCAGATGAAAAAATATAGGCGTCCTCTCATATCAAAAGCCTTCGGCCACGATATAAAAAGACGCCATATGTTAATAGACTACGCTTCTTTCTTTGCTTCTGCTGTCTGTACAGCTTCGCCACCTTTATTCTTATCAAGGCCCTTGCGAACAATTCTGCCGATAATAAATCCTAAAGTTGCCACTACAATAATAACAACCATAAGGATGAGGTAAGAACAAAACTTACTAAGAAATGCCATTAAATTTTCCATCATTAACCTCCAATGGATATCTCATTCCATACAAGATATAGTATACCCTTTAATTCATTTTTGAGTCAAGTTTATATGCCATATTTTCCGCTTTATCTATCAAATCCATGTCATAACCGTAGCTTCTAAGCAGCTTCAAAGCATTTCTGGTCGATGCCGGCCCCTTTTTCAGTTCATAATCAAAGCTGATATCGGATTCCACAATTTTTTCTTCAAAATGGTAGTTATCATAATCCTTGTCGAGAAGCTCACAGAGTTCTCCGTCATGTGTTGCCGCAAAACTGAGTACATTCCTTCCGTTCAATGACTCCAGAATAACCTTCGAAGCACTGATTCGCTCTACAGTATTGGTACCCCTGAGCACCTCATCGACAAAACAAAGAACCGGTTCACCATCCATAGATGCGTCAAGTATTCTTTTTAAGGACTTAATCTCGACGATAAAGTAGCTCTCTCCGCCAAGCAAATTGTCAGTAAGCGCTATAGATGAATATATCTTATACTTAGGAGCCTTGTATTTTTTAGCACACACGGTATGTATCGTCTGTGCCATGATTGCATTAATCGCAATCATTCTTAAAAATGTTGATTTACCGGAAGCATTTGATCCCGTGAGCAGCACTCCTCTTTCTGTACTTATAGAATTGACCACAGGCTTTTTAATAAGCGGATGATAACCGGCCTCTACAGACAGATTATGTGCATTGTTTCCGCCAATCTCAGGTTCAGCCCATCCGTTCTCGAGACTTCTTCTAAAAGAAGCAACACTGATTGCCGAATCCAACGTTCCAAACAATCTGATCAGCCATTCGTAATCATCTTTATGCCCCGACAATTTACCGAGCATTGTTCTGTACTGAATCAAGTCGATATGAAGAGCCATATTGATATAATTCAGCACAATTTCAATAGGACTTGAAGAAGCTGTGGCACCTGTATTGTTTCTTCCCGATGCAATCAGATATGAACCACTGTTTCTGACACCCCTGAGCAAACTCTTTAATCCGTCAAGGCGCGCATTCTCTTCGGCAAGGAATTCATATTTTTTGTCTGACAGCCATATTCCCTGCTCAGATACTCTTACAATAAACGAAAGACTGACAAGCAATCCGTCAAGTGCTCGCTTGTCTCTGAAATATATAAAAATATTAGCGACCAGCAAAATAAATACCGCAGCAGCTCCATACAACGGATAGAAAAAAGAAAGGACAATCAACGGGATAAAAAGAATATCCATTATTATGTCTCTCGCAGAATTTTTCTTTTCCTGCTTTGTAAGAAAATCAAGATAATCATAAGGCGACAGCTTCTTAAGATAGCCAAGCTTACACATCGCCATAGTCAGTTCAAATCTTGCTTCCTCATTGGTATCAAATTCATTTATCAGTTTCTTGTATTTATCATCAATATTTCCGACATCATGAAGTCTGAAATAAAGATCCTCCTCACCCGCAGCAGATCTGCATGAATCGATTCGTTCAAAGATACGTTCCATCTCCAAATCGTTCCACGTAATATCGTCCAGCAGTTTTTCCGCATCAGAATAATTCTTTATAATAGCAACCCTGTGAGCCTTACCCTGCTCGGAATAATCCTTGCTTAGGCTCTTGCCAAATTGTCTTTTTATTCTATCGCGATGCTTCTCATTTTCTTTTCTTGAGGTAACCAGGCCTCTGATATATAAAACCAGCAGCAAAATCGCAACACCGTAAACTATATACATCAATCACTCCATATTTGCCGCACCAAAAGCTTCCGGCAAAAGTTCATTAAACTTAAATACTTTATATTCCTCTGTGCTGATTGCAACAATCACAGTAAAATCCTTACCGCAAAATTCAGCCATGACTTGTCTGCATACGCCACAGGGGAAAGCATAATCCTTGGGATTCTCTCCCTTAGATCCACCTGTTATTGCAATTGCTTCAAATTCGGTCTTGCCTTCGCTTACCGCCTTAAATATTGCAGTTCTTTCCGCACAGTTTGTTGCACCGTATGAAGCATTCTCCACATTACAGCCCTTATATATACGGCTCTCAAAATCCTTGTCCTCTGCCGTCAGCAATGCCGCGCCCACCGCATATCCCGAATAAGGACAATACGAATTATTTCTGGCATCAAGTGCAGCCTCTATCAACATTTCAATAGATTCTTTTTTCACAGAAATCCCTTCTTTCCATATTCCCAACAAATAAATTACCTATACTATTCATCGTATATAACAAAGACAGAGGAGCATAAAGCTCCTCTGAAATAAAATTAAAGTGATTTACCTACAACCTTGATTGTCTCTGTTAAGAGCATAGCAAATCTGGGTGCCGCTTCATCTGCAGCTGCCTGAACCTCAGCATGAGAAAGGGGTACAGGATTAAGCCCTGCAGCAAGATTACTGATGCAGGAAATACCGCAAATCTTGAGTCCCATATGCCTGGCAACAATTGCTTCAACAACTGTACTCATACCTACTGCATCGGCTCCGAGAGTTTTAAGCATTCTAATCTCTGCAGGTGTCTCATATGTAGGTCCGGTAAGCTGGCAATATACACCCTGCTCTATGGGAATATCCTTCTCATAAGCAATCTCCAATACTTTCTCACGAAGCTCGGGAGTGTAAACATCAGTCATATCGGGGAATCTGGGGCCAAGGTCGGCCATATTCGGTCCAATAAGCGGATTGGGTGCAAATACAGAAATATGATCTGTAATAAGCATCAAATCGCCTGCGCTGAAGCCTGTCTTAATTCCTCCGGCAGCATTTGTCAGGAACAAAGTCTTGATTCCAAGCTTACCCATAAGTCTGATAGGTAATACAACATCTGAAATGTCATATCCCTCATAATAATGAACACGACCCTTCATGCATACAATCGGAACCTCCCCTAACATTCCGAATATAAATCTACCGTCATGACCTTGTACTGTAGATACAGGGAATCCTTCGATTTCATTATAAGGCAATTCATATACAACCTGTATATTCTTTGCATAATCTCCCAATCCCGAACCAAGCACCAAACCAATCTTGGGCTCAAAGTCTGTAAGCTTTCTCACAGCCTGATATACTCTTTCAAGCTTTTCGGCAGCATTAGTTCCTGACATAGGCTATACCCTCCTATTTACCCCTTAAAATACAATTTTCTTGTAATTCTTCTTGCCTCTGCGAACAAGCATTCCGTCACCCGCAAAAGCTTCTGCAGTATATGTGGTCTTGATATCTGTAACCTTCTCGTCATTTACAGTAACACCACCCTGTTCTACAGCACGTCTTGCTTCGCTTCTCGAAGGAGTAAGACCTGATGCTGTAAGAACGCCAAGAATGTCTATACTACCGTCTCTGAAATCCTCTGCCTTAAGAGTGGTAGTAGGCATATCTGCCATATCTCCGCCACCTGCAAACAGAGCCTTTGCAGCAGCCTTAGCCTTTTCAGCTTCCTCATCACCATGTACAAGCTTGGTAAGCTCGTAAGCAAGAATCTCCTTAGCCTCGTTAAGCTGGCTGCCTTCCCAGCTATCCATCTCATTAATCTGCTCAAGAGGTAGGAATGTAAGCATTCTGATGCACTTAAGAACATCGTTATCGCCTACATTTCTCCAGTACTGGTAGAACTCGTAAGGTGAAGTCTTTTCAGGATCAAGCCATACAGCTCCTTTAGCAGTCTTACCCATCTTCTTACCTTCTGAATTGAGAAGAAGTGTAATAGTCATAGCAGATGCATCCTTGCCAAGCTTCTTTCTGATAAGCTCTGTTCCGCCGAGCATGTTAGACCACTGATCGTCTCCGCCGAACTGAAGGTTACATCCGTACTTCTGGTAAAGAGCCATAAAGTCATAGCTCTGCATAATCATGTAGTTGAACTCAAGGAATGAAAGTCCCTTTTCCATACGCTGCTTGTAGCACTCTGCTCTAAGCATATTGTTTACAGAAAAGCATGCACCGATGTCTCTGATAAACTCAATGTAGTTGAGGTCTCTGAGCCACTCTGCGTTATTAACCATAATAGCCTTATCCTCACCAAACTCGATGAAGCGGCTCATCTGCTTCTTGAAGCACTCACAGTTGTGATCGATAGTCTCGGTAGTCATCATAGAACGCATATCAGTTCTTCCCGAAGGGTCACCGATCATCGCGGTACCGCCACCGATAAGTGCGATAGGCTTATTGCCTGCCATCTGAAGTCTCTTCATAAGGCAAAGTGCCATAAAGTGACCTACATGAAGGCTGTCTGCGGTAGGATCGAATCCAATGTAGAAAACTGCCTTTCCGTTATTTACAAGGTCTCTGATGGTATCCTCATCTGTTACCTGTGCAATGAGACCTCTTGCCTGTAATTCTTCATAAACTCCCATTTTTTAATTCTCCAAATCTATTATTTTTATATTTCAATATATATTTATTAAGTCATTAACAGTCAACTATTAATACCGGTATCGATCTGTTGCTCCGCCGGTTCTTGTTCTGTTAAAAACCTGTAATTCTATATTTAACATAATACTACCTACTTCTGCGGTTTCATAAGCTCATACATAGCTTTATTCAAGCCTGCCACCGTAAGCTTATACATAGGGAACAGCTCCTTGCATGCCGACTCAGCCTCTCTCCAAGGCGCCTTACCGGGTGCCATCTTAGGATTGAGCCACACCACCTTTTTATAGTGTCTCTTGACAAGCTTAAGCCATTCATAACCTGACAATCCGCCGTTCGGGCCACGATAATTACCGCTGTCCGAGTAAAGCTCTTCAGGTGCCATAGCAGCATCGCCTACAATAATAACCTTATAATCACTGTCTGCATTTCTAAAGAGCCAATCTGTCTCCACCCAATCTCCGTTTTCACATTCGGGCGTCTTATACAAATGACTATAGATACAGTTGTGGAAGTAATAACATTTTACATCCTTATAGTGATTTGATTTATTAACAGCCTGAAACAAATCATTAAGAAGCGAACTGTACGGAATCATAGTTCCGCCACTGTCCATCAAAAGCATCAGCTTAACCGCATTCCTTCTGGGCTTCTTCATCTGAATAGAAAGCACACCGCCCTGATTACAGGTCTTGTCTATTGTATTTTCAATATCAAGCTCTGTCTCGGGAATATCAAGATTAGCCGAAAACTGTCTGAGTCTTCTGAATGCAAGCTGGAACTGTCTGTTATCCATTACTCTGTCGTCACGGAAGTCACGATACTTACGTGCACCGACTACAGAAAATGCAGACTGATAACCGGTCTGACCTCCGACTCTTACACCACCGACATTTCCTCCCATATTACCGAAGGAGGTTTTACCCATGGTTCCGATCCAGAAGGAACCTCCGTTATGTTCCTCATTCTGATCCTTGAGTCTTTGCTTGAATTTTTCCTCGACGTCATCCTTATCAATCTGAAGGTCCTCAGTCTGATTCAAATGATTTCTGGCTTCCTCATGTGCAAGCTCAAGCATTTCGGATTTATCCAGCCATCTCAGCATCTGCGCGCCGACCTCGGTCTCACGCTCAGCAGCCTTGAAGCATTCCTCAAATGCCATATCAAATTTATCATAGTCTGTCTCTGTCTTTACCAGAATCATACGTGATACATAATAAAACTGTGTAAGTGAACTACCACACAATCCCTTATCCAAAGCTTCCTGAAGGTCCAGGAATTCGCCCAATGTAACATGTACGCCCTTAGCACGCAGAGTTTCAAAAAAAGTTAGAAACACTAACTCAATCCGCCCTTCTTAACAAGCTCAAGGTCTTCATCTTTTTTAACAACAACACCGATAAAAGGAAGTGCACTTCTGATTGTAGCGGTAGGTATTCCACCGAGCTGAAGTGCATTTACCCAGTCAATAAGTTCTGAAGTGCTGGGCTTCTTTCTGATATCGTGAATATTTCTGATGTCATAAAATACATCCATAGCAGCCTTCAAAAGATTCTCTTCCACATTGGGGAAATGAACCTTTACAATCTGCTCCATGAGTTCCTTATTGGGGAAATCAATATAATGGAAAATACATCTTCTCAAGAATGCATCGGGAAGTTCCTTCTCTGCATTCGATGTAATGATTACAATAGGTCTGTGCTTAGCCTTAACGGTTCTCTTGGTCTCATTGATATAAAACTCCATGCGATCAAGCTCCCAAAGCAAGTCATTCGGGAATTCCAAATCAGCCTTGTCGATCTCATCAATAAGAAGAACTACCTGCTCATCTCTGTCAAATGCCTCTCCAAGCTTTCCAAGCTTAATATACTGAGCAATATCGTCAACACCCTTCTCGCCAAACTGACCGTCATAGAGTCTCTGGATAGTATCATAAATATAAAGACCGTCCTGAGCCTTGGTGGTAGACTTGATGTTCCAAATAATAAGTTCCTTGCCCATAGCCTGTGCAACAGCTCTCGCAAGCTCGGTTTTACCTGTACCGGGCTCGCCTTTAATAAGAAGAGGCTTCTGAAGTGCCATAGCGATATTAACGCTTGCCATCAGTTCTTCACTTGCAACATAATCATTGGTACTCTGAAATTCCTGCATTTTAATCTCCGCATATTGTATTTACATACAATTTATAAACATATATTAACAGATACTTATATATAAAAAAGACCCTTACAGTATAAGTTATTTAGCTATTTCATTTTTTCTTTCACGACCCATCAGGTCATTAAATGCCTGAAGCGCAGGTTTGTTCTCAAACAATACCTGATTTACCTGCTCAACAATAGGCATTGATATCTGATACTTATCGGCAAGTGCCTTGGCCGCCTTGGCTGAGTAAACACCTTCAACAATCTGCTGTACCTCGTCCATAGCTTCCTGCATAGTCTTGCCCTGTCCAATCAAGATACCTGCTCTTCTGTTTCTTGAATGCATAGAATCACAGGTAACGATCAAATCACCAATTCCGGTAAGACCTGCAAATGTCGCTTCCTTACCGCCCATTGCAGTGCCTAATCTCGACATTTCAGCAATACCTCTTGTAATGATTGCAGCTTTTGCATTATCTCCATAGCCGAGACCATCGGAAATACCTGCAGCGAGTGCAATTACATTCTTGATTGAACCTCCGAGTTCAATACCAAGCACATCGGTGCTGGTGTAGACTCTGAATACATCTCTCATAAATAAATCAGCGATGTTTTCAGCATTCTTGATATCTTCAGAACCAACAACGACTGTGGTAGGCAGCATTCTGCTTACCTCCTCAGCATGTGAAGGGCCTGAAAGCACTGCAAGCTTTGCATTCGGTATCTCAGATTCAACAATCTGAGTCTGAGTCATCAAGGTTTCCTCCTCGATTCCCTTAGCCACCGTAACAATTCTCTGTCCATCCTTAATAAAAGGCGCAAATGCCTTGGCTGTACGTCTGGTAAAACTGCTGGCAACAGCCATTATAATCAAATCCTTACCGGCAGCAGCCTCTGCATGATCCAAAGTATAAGAAATACTCTCGGGAATAACTGCTCCGGGCAATCCCTTATGTGTATGAGTTTCCTTAAGGTCATTAATTTCCTTTTCGAGTGCGGACCAAATTGTGACATTATGTCCGTTGCTGTCCAGCAATACAGCCAGAGCAACACCCCAGGTTCCGCCACCCAATACAGTAATATCAGCCATCAATTCTCCTTCTGCTGAGCAGCCTTTGCAGCTTCCTGTTCAGCACGCATTTTGTTGTATTCATCTCTCTTTTTCTTGGAAAGGAAAGTCTTGCTCTCCTCACCCTTAACGAGTCTTACAATATTCTTTCTGTGCTGGAAGAATGCAAGCACCGCAAGCAGGAATATTATTACATAAACTTCAATCAATACAGACTGACTGTTAACACCTTCAAATCCAAAGATATTGAGCCAACCGTTCTGACCGAACACAATAAACTCGATAACTAATGCAACATATACGCAAAGTGATCCGAGTGATACATATTTGGTAGTCACAAAAGGAATCAGGAATACAATAAATGTAATAACCCAAATCAAAGGATTAAAAATGATAAATCCTGTGCAAAGACCTGCTGTACATGCAATTCCTTTTCCTCCCTTAAAATGCATATAGAAAGGGAAATCATGTGAAAGTATCGCACCCATTGCTGCGTAAACAGTAAGTAAAAGTCTCAAATCGGGATATGCATTACCAAATGTAAAAAATACAATAAGCATAGCAAACACTGTTTTAAGCGCATCGCCCAAAAGAACCAGCAATCCAAATTTGGTTCCCATTACTCTTACTGCATTTGTAGTTCCCGAATTGCCGCTTCCATGCTTACGGAGGTCTACGCCCTTTGCTTTACCAACAATATAACCGGTCTGAAAAAGACCGAATACCAATCCGATAGCCAATGAAAATGCTCTAACCGCGATCGTCATTCTCGCCACGCTCCCTTATAATAAACTTTAACGGAGTACCCTTGAATCCAAAGGTATTTCTGATCTGATTCTCAATATATCTGGTATATGAAAAATGCATAAGTTCTTTGTCATTTACAAATATTACAAATGTCGGAGGCTTGATAGCTACCTGAGTAATATAGTAAAGTCTCAGAATCTTACCCTTATCGTTCGGAGGCTGCTGCATTGCAACAGCTTCTGTCATAATCTCATTCAATACACCCGTGCCGACACGCATAGCATGATTCTCATACACGGCATCGATAGTCTCGAAAAGCTTAGGCAATCTCTGACCTGTAAGTGCTGATATGAAAATAATCTCCGCATACTGCATGAATGAAAGAGTATCCCTTACTTTCTCAGTAAAGCGATAAATAGTCTTGTCATCCTTCTCAAGTGCATCCCACTTATTAACGGCAATAATTACTGCCTTGCCTCTGTCGTGAGCAATTCCTGCGATTTTGGCATCCTGTTCTGTAACACCTTCTGTTGCATCAATTACAAGCACAACAATATCCGCGCGCTCTACAGCACCTACGGTTCTTACTATCATGTAATGCTCAAGCTGATCGTGAATCTTATTCTTACGTCTGACACCGGCAGTATCGATAAACACATAGTCCTTGCCGTTAAATGAAAGCTTGGTATCTACGGCATCTCTTGTTGTGCCCGCAATATCGGAAACGATAAGGCGATCCTCTCCGAGGAGCTTGTTAATCAGACTTGACTTACCTACGTTGGGCTTACCTACAATAGCAACCTTGGGAAGTTCTTCCTCTTCCTCTATCTCATCAAGCTCGGGGAAATGCTCCGCAACGGCATCAAGCATATCACCAAGACCGAGTCTGTTAACTGATGAAATCGCATAAGGATCACCGATTCCAAGATTGTAGAACTCATATACGTCAGCCATATACTTATCAAAAGAGTCTACCTTATTAACCACCAAGATAACAGGCTTGTGAGATCTTCTGAGCATATCGGCAACCTTTGCATCAGAATCAACCAATCCCTGCTTAACGTCAACGATAAACATAATCACATCGGCTGTATCAATAGCAATCTGAGCCTGCTCGCGCATCTGTGAAAGAATAATATCGCTGCTGTCGGGCTCAATTCCACCTGTATCAATCAATGTAAAATTATAATCAAGCCAGCTTACGTCCGCATAAATACGGTCACGTGTAACGCCCGGCGTATCCTGAACGATAGAAATCTTGTCTCCGGCCAATACATTAAACAATGTTGATTTTCCTACATTTGGCCTTCCGACAATTGCAACTATCGGCTTCATTCTCTTGCCTGCCATATCAATTCCTCACACTTCTTTTAAACACACCAAAGGAAAAGTAAACGTTTTTTCATTTACTTTTCCGAAATTTCCGATTATAAATTGACGCTTCAGCTTCCGATTCCAAGATAGGTATTTACAAGCTCGCGCCCGCTTGATTTTACAATACCTACGTGAACTTGTAAAGCAGATTCAACATCCGGCACATGCAGGTCATCCAGGAAAATATCATCTCCGCTTCGCAAAACATTCTCAGGCAAGAACAATCTTTCACCAAGTTCTTTGCCCTTCAGCTGATTAATAATATCCTGTCCTACCAAAAGGCCTGTAACGGTTATTTTTTCACCGTAAAATTCATTGACTATAGGATAAAGTCTTAAATCCAGCCAAGGAAAAGCTTCCATCAACTCTTCCGTAACCTGCTTCATAATACCCGAAATAAGTGTACCGCACACCGTCGATACCGTTCTTTTGGGGCGATTTTGCATTTCAGGCATAGCTTTGGCTCTCTTAAGCGCTTCGTGGAATTCATCAAGCATCAGTCTTGTCTGACCAACACCGTTATCAAGCTGAAGATATCCGTCATAGCGTTCTGCCTCAGGCAATTCTCTGCCTGCAACTATGTACCATTCGTCACTCGCATGAATAAAATGATAACCGTATTTTTCGTAGGCAATCTTTTGATACTTCTCAATGAGGTCTATTACCTCTCCGGATTCCTCTTTTGTAAATGTTCTGAGTGGCTCTAAGCCCTCTCTGTAACGAGACAGGCCTACAGGAACCACAGATACACTCTCAAGCTGCGGTAAATACTTCATCATCTGTTCGATAGAGTACTCAAGTTCCTTGCCGTCATTCCATTCGGGTACCAATACTATCTGGCCGTTCATAATAATGCCGGCCTCATAGAATCTGTCTATTTTTTTCAATGCATCCCCCGCGAATCTGTTGTGAAGCATCTTACATCTAAGCTCAGGATTCATGGTATGAATAGATACATTTATAGGAGAAAGTCTATATTTTATAATACGTTCAACATCATGATCGGACATATTGGTAAGCGTTACATAATTGCCCTGTAAAAAGCTAAGTCTTGAATCATCATCCTTGAAATACAGGCTTTCACGCATACCGGGAGGATTCTGGTCAATAAAGCAAAAGATACATTTATTGTGGCAGGAACGATAATTGTCCATCAAACCGTTCTCAAACACAATTCCCAGGTCTTCTGAAGCATCTTTTTCAATCTCCAGCTCCCACTGTTCTCCGTCGGGCTTCTCCACCACAAGGACAATTTCCTCTTCCTGTGTATAAAACTGATAATCAAATATATCTTCGATTACTTGATCATTTATAGAAATAACAGCATCTCCGGCCTCGATTTCCATCTCCTCGGCAATGCTTCCGCGCATTACGGAGCCGACAATATGCTTATGTACTTTTTCCATATTTAACTGCCTTTTTATACTTAATTTACGTCATTAGTTACCTTGACTTATATATTAACACAATGATATAAAAATATCAGTATTGTTATAATAAATGAACAATAAGTGAGGTACATTAAATGCCTAATGTTTCAGAACTTGAAAACAGCATGCCGGTAGGACAGCTCAAGCTCATCGCAATGCCTTCTATGGCTGCCATGGGTGAAGACATCAACAAATACCTTGTTGAGTACAGACGCAATGTCAATAACGAATCTGTAAAGAACGATCCCGCTTTCCACGGCTATAAGGAAGACAATTATCTTCTCAAATATGAAGTTCCCCGCTTTGGCAGCGGCGAATCCAAGGCTCACCTCTATGAGTCTGCAAGAGGTAAGGACATTTACATTCTCGTTGATGTCTGCAACCACTCTATCACTTACAAAATGAACGGCTACGACAATCACATGTCTCCTGACGATCATTATCAGGATCTCAAGCGTGTAATTGCTGCCTGCAACGGCAAAGCCAATCGTATAAATGTCATCATGCCCTTCCTTTATGAAGGACGTCAGCACAGAAGAACCGGCCGTGAATCACTTGATTCGGCTTATATGCTTGAAGAATTGTATGATATGGGAATCAGCAACTTCATTACCTTCGATGCACATGATCCCAGAATCCACAATTCACAGCCTCTCAAGGGCTTTGACAACTTCATGCCTCCTTATCAGTTCATCAAGGCTCTTCTCAACAGTCGCGATGACCTTGAGATAGACAAGGACCATACAGTAGTCATTTCTCCCGATGAGGGTGCTCTCGACAGAGCAATCTACTTTGCTTCCGTACTCGGAATCAACACCGGTATGTTCTACAAGAGACGCGATTACACCAAGATTGTAAACGGCAAAAACCCTATCGTTGCTCACGAGTTCCTCGGTGATAAGCTTGAAGGACGCGACGTAATCATCATCGATGATATGATTTCATCCGGCGGTTCAATGATCGACAGTGCTAAGCAGCTCAAAGAAATGGGCGCAAGACGAGTATTTATCTGCACCACCTTCGGTCTCTTTACCGACGGTCTCGGCGCTTTTGATAAAGCATATGAAAACGGATACTTTGATCAGGTAATTACCACCAACCTCACCTATCTCCCTCCTGAGATTTCAGGTCGTGAATGGTTTACGGTTGCAGATATGACCAAGTTCATTGCATCAATCATCGATTTTATGAATCACGATGCTTCAATGTCAAACGTTATGGCTACAACCGAAAAGATGCATGCTATTCTTGAAGCATACAACAGCAGAAAAAATATCATCATCTAATACATATTGTCTCAGATATAAATCAAGGGAGTGTGAATCATCACACTCCCTTTTAATTCTTAACATATTTCTAAACCTTCTTGTTTTCTCCTAATTACCCTTAATAAAGCTATGCCTTCTTATAACTCATATTCACCTTGAACAGATCGCCGTCGGCTATTACTTCAAATGTACCGCCCTGCAATTCCGTAAGGTTTTTGGCAATAAAGAGTCCAAGTCCGGTTCCTTCGGTCGATCTTGACGAATCGCCTCTGATAAATTTTTCGGTAAGCTCGTTGCCTTGCAAAGTATTCGGCTCTGCAGATACATTTTTTATGCTAACATTTACTCTGTCTTCTGCCTCTTCAAAATTGATGTATACTCTGGTCCCCATCAGTGAATATTTTATAATATTACCGAACAGGTTATCCATGATTCTCCACATCAATCTTCCATCAGCATAGATAGGCGAGCTAACATCCCCGCAATAAATTACTGTAAGTTTCTTGTCATCGAGTTTATCTGTATATTCACCGACCACCTGTCGCAAAAGTTCATTTATTCCAAGGCTCTGAGGATTTATTTCAATTGAACCTGACGATAATCTGGATGCCTCAATCAAATCCTCAAGAAGTTGCTTTAATCTGACCGATTTTTCCTGCAGTGTATTTATATATCCGGCAGCAGGCTCCTGATTAATCTTTTCGCTTTTAAGCAAATCAACATAGTTGATAATTGAAGTCAACGGTGTCTTAAGATCATGTGACACATTTGTAATCAAGTCCGATCTCATCTTTTCGTCCTTCATACTGTTGCTCACAGCCTGGCGGATACCGTCACCGACATTATTTACAGCATCGGCGAACTCTTCGTTTATTTCAAGCATATTACTCTTATCAACTTTATAATCAAGCTCTCCGTCACTGATTCTTTTTATACCCCTAAACAGATTTCTGTGATCACTGATTCTTCTGAACTGACGAATAGCTGCATATATATCTACTCCCAGCAATACAATACAGAAAATAGCAAACAGAACATACTTCTTATCCATAAAGTTCTGAATAAGAACAAAAATCAAAAAATAATTTAGCACAAGAAATAAATTGAAGGGAAGTAAACCGCTAATATACGGATTATCACTTTGTTCTATTTTGTCTCTTACTCGTGTAAACAGCGAGTAACAGTTCATCAACAAACTGTTATTTGCAAATGTATGATTCCTTATTCGTCTTACGAAACTGAAAAAAAGCATTCCGGCTGCCGCACTGTCAATAATGCCAACACCTACAAACAATGAGTAATATGCCAGGTCGCCGTATACCATCAGTTTTGCTGAGCCGGCTCCTCGAGACATTGTAAACAGTACATTTGTGATAACCAACATCAACACAAAAAATACCAAATAAATCTCAATCCAGATACTATCCCAGAATACAGAATATACCGAACCATCCTTCTTGACTCCGGCCTTAAACAATAAAAATACAAATATTCCTATCCATGCAATAAGTAGACAGATAATAGCTATACTCTGATTTTTAACATCATTCTTTCTGTTGTTAATTACCGATTTGCTTCTTACAAAAGCATCCTGAGAAAGACTACTATCATCTCCTACATATGCCCATATACTCATATGATCTGACAATTCATCGGAATACAATCTAACATAAGTATATAAGTCCGACTCATTCACATTAGAAAAAGTTAAAAACTCAAGACTGTTAGGATAATAAATGATATAGTCCTTCTGATCGGCAAATATCTCATTCAATTCCTCATCGGAAAGATTTGAAATATCGTATGGCATATCATCACAGTTGGTATATGTAATGCGCTTGTTGCCTTCTCCAACTCTTACAACGTAATGCAGATTTATAGGATAATTACCATATAAATTCATTCCGTTTTTATAGTTTTCATAATAATCAGCGAAACGTTCGCTGGTATATATGATACTGTCTCTGATTTTAAAATACTCAAGCCAGTCATCAGCCAATTTAGTAATATCGGATACGCCGCCAACCGTTTCAAACGGAGCATTGAGCAAAGTAACCGTAACCTCTGTAATACCATCGGAACCTGAAGTATATGTAATACCGTCGGAAACACCTGCTCTGATCATATCAAAGGGAATATCCGAATCATAAAATTTCATGAACTCGTCAAGAGTGAAGGTCTGTCTGGTATAGGTATATCCCTGTCTTCCCCATTTAATCAAATCATCGACAGAGTATACTACCTTTTTATCAATACCCGATGCAAAATCAGTATCTTCAACATATTCAATAATATTTACATTGTTGTACTGCGAAGCACCTTTGGCCTCTATTTCATTTCTGACAGCACAAAGGGCAATTATATCCTGAAGCTGCTTGGTGTATATTTCAGTATACAGACTAGAATCCTCAAAAGCTTCATTGGAATTCGCATACGCCTGCAGCTGGTATACCTTATCTCCGTCAAGATAACTGATAGTAAACGCAGAATTCAAAAACAAATATGAAATTAAAAGGAATGCAGTTCCCAGCAACAAATGCAGGAGAATGCACAGAAGTGCTCTTCTTAATCCAATCTTTTTCATTTAATCCATTTAACCTTCAATCTTATAACCAACGCCCCATACAACCTTAAGATATTTAGGTTCTCTGGGATTAATCTCAATTTTTTCTCTGATATGTCTGACATGAACAGCCACGGTATTCTCAGCATCAACAGGCTTTTCATTCCATATATGTTCATAAAGCTGCGAAGATGAATAAACCATTCCCTTATTCTTGGCAAGGAATAAAAGAATACTGTACTCAATCGGTGTAAGTCTTACATTCTCTCCGTCTACTGTAACAAGCTTATTGTCATCATTTATAACCAGCCCATCTATCTTGATGATATTACCATTCTCGTCCTTCTGGCTTCCGAGCGATGTGTATCGTCTGATGTTTGATTTTACTCTTGCTGTCAGCTCCAAAGGATTAAATGGTTTGGTAATATAGTCATCGGCTCCAATATTTAATCCGTTTATTTTATCCTTGTCTTCAGACTTTGCGGACAGGAAAATAATAGGAAGTGAGCTGGACATTCTGATTTTCTTGGTAGCTTCAATACCATCCATTACAGGCATCATTATGTCTATAATAAGCAACTGAACATCCTCTTTTTTTAATATTTCAAGAGCCTGCGCTCCATCATAAGCCTTAAGAACATTCAGTCCTTCTCGCTTCAAGTAAATCTCTATAGCTTCAACTATTTCCTTATCATCATCACAAACAAGTACTGTATCCATATCTTTCTCCTAACTGCTCCTCATAAATGCTGCGGGAATTAATTCGATACGATTCCCTTGGATAGCTATCACATCGTATCTTATCGGCATATCCCATTCGATATGATTAATCATTCTGTAATAATCCGAAACCTTGGATATAACCATTTGTTTCTTTATACCCACTGCCTCAGCTGCGGTTCCGTAACTGCCGGTGCTTCTGTATTTAACCTCATAAAATACCAACACCCCACGGTCCATTCCCACTATATCAATCTCACCCAATCTGCATCTGAAGTTATATTGCAGAATTTTGACACCGTGGCGTTGTAAAAATTCTCCTGCCACGACCTCCCATTTACTCCCCTCTGTTCGTTTGTTCATTAACCCCTCTATTTTTTGAGCTTACTCTTTATCTTATCCATGTTATCTACAAACAATAAAATTTCAGCAACAACCTCATATAATTCCGGCGGAATCATTTCACCTATTTCCAATCTGGACAAGGTATCCGCAAGCTTATCATCTCTGTGAACCGGGACGTCCGACTCCTTGGCTTTCTCAATGATTTTATCCGCAATAATTCCTCGGCCTGTTGCGATAACCTTAGGTGCGGCATCATTCGGATCGTATTCAAGCGCTATCGCTTGTTTAATTTTGCCTTTCTTTTCCTCAGCCATAATCAGTTCCTTATGTTCTTACATCAAATGAATATTCAGCCAATTTCATCTTACCGGTCATATCTATCACGGGTTCAATTCCCTGCTTGACCGACTCTGCTTCATCAGGATTGTCGCTTCCCTTAATACTCATTCTTGCAGTGCACGAATATCCTTTGTCCTCAAGTCTCTTGGTCAATTCATCTATATGCATTTCCAGGAAATCCAATATAGAATCATCCGCTACCGAAAACTGTGTACTGACCTTTTTGTCAAATCCTGACGAGTCCATCGCCACATATACATCCAAAGGTCCGAGGTGCTCCATATCCAAATGCAATAATGCGGTCACCTTACCGTCATTATTGGACATTTTCTTGCCATTGGAGTAAACATACAAATCTCCGTGGGCATCATCTCCCGTGGACAATTTTAACGGTAGCTGTATATATGCATACATCTGATTTACCTGATTTAGGAAATCAAGATTATTACCCATATTTCCCGCAGCATTACCGGCAGCTGTATCCTTCATACCTGCAGCATCAAGAGATTCATTTATGGTTCCGATTTGCCTCTGCAGTCTGGAATACATCTCCTTAACATTTTCCTTATCGGCCACATCTGCCGGAGTAATATTCCACTGAGCCTTCATAGCCGCAAGAACATTATCTTTGATGACAGGATTGTTCATTATTTTACCAAGTGTCTTTGTATCACCCTCGGCAATTGCCTTTTCAAGAGTATTCTTAAGCAGATTAAGAGCATCTCCCGCCGATTCACTGTTTTTAATGTTATCTGTTACTGCGTTACCGATATCTGTTCCTTCAGCGATACCTTCATTCCTTAAGCTGTCAACCAATGAAAGTATTTCATTTTTTAACGCACCTGCACTTTCGGGTGTGAGCTCATTTATTACGGCTCCGCTTGCAGCTTCCGTAGCGTTATCGGCACTCTCGTTTACAGCAGTTGCATTTACGGAATTATCCTCAGCCTTGGCTCCCAAAAGCATAAGTGCTCTTTCCGCGGCTGACATCCCCTCTGTATTTGAAGCAATATTAATCGCAGCATTTGCATTCGCCGTCTCAGCTTGGTTTAAAACATCCTCCGCAGTCCCCAATACATCCCAGTCATATTCGGATGCAACGCTAAGCATTCCGTCAAATACCTTTGAAGCATTTATAAGTGCCTCAGTATTTGTGACGCTTCCGGTTCCAACGGAATCTTTTATCAGATTATCTACCAATTCAGTAAGCTTTCCTGCAACATCATTCATGCCCTCACCAAGCTGATATGACAGATTTTTGTAAGAACCGATCTGTTCCAGATTAGCCTCATTAACAGTAATACCCAGCCTGTGCAAGTCAACTATATCCGCAACGGATGAACTGTTAAATGCCGATATATCTCTAAACATATTGGTCAGAGAAGCACGATCTATGCTCATTCCGGCCTGCATCATGCTTTTTGTCATTGTAACCGTATCTGAGGTCAGCGGGAGTCCCGCCATAGATAAAGCTTTAGAAATATTGGGATCTGAAGAAGTATTGGTAAATAAAGGCGAAAGTGTAATCCCCGAAGATGTTCCTCTAACCTCAAAAACAATCTCCTTACCGGTCTCGACATTGATTCCCGAAGACATCTTGGCATCGACAAATTTATTGCCGTCTAACTGCAATCTGACGTTATCGCCTTCTCTGGATACCACTTTCGCCTGTATGGAATCGCCCACCTTAAGTGCAGACAAAGTAGCCTGAGCATCATTCCTGCCCGTTATGGGCATACTGTGCTCATTTGCATTAATACTTATTCTGTTTCCTGAGGTAACATCTGAAAGTATCATATAAATTTTCCTATAAAGGATCTTCTGTGTATAGGACAGGGACCGTACTCTTTGATAGCTGCAATATGTGCTGCCGTACCGTATCCCACATGCTTAGCAAAGCCGTATTCGGGATACATTGCATCATATTCCTGCATTTCTCTGTCTCTGGTCACCTTAGCATAAATGCTGGCAGCTCCTATTGAAATACTCTTGGCATCTCCTTTTATAATGGGAACCTGCTTAATATCCACACCCGGAATATTTACAGCATCGTTTAATAAAATATCGGGTTCAACACCGAGATTCTTAATAGCTTCACGCATGGCTTCATATGTTGCCTGCAGGATATTAATCTCATCAATTCTCTGAGGTGATGCATGACCAACCGCACATGCAACTGCCTTAGACTTTATTTCATCATACAGCTTTTCACGCATTTTCTCGGGAACCTGCTTAGAATCATTGATATACAAAATATCACAATCCTTGGGAAGTATAACCGCTCCTGCAACAACAGGTCCGGCCAAAGGTCCGCGTCCAACCTCGTCTATGCCGCAAATAAGCCCAAAATCCGCATACTTACGCTCATATTCACTCAACGCATAAATACGCTTCTTTTCATTTTCCAAAGCTTCTATACGCTTTCTTCCCGACTGAACGGCTTTGACCACACCACTGCGTTCATCACTGCCGTACTCTTCGAGGATAGCTTCCAAATCTGTAATATCCGCATTTTTTATCAATGCACTGATTTCTGAAATACTTTTCACGTTTATTTCCTCTGTTTATTTAACCGTTCCAAACGATCCAAAGGGATAAAATCTAAATACCGCTTTACCGATTATCTTTCTCTTTTCGACATTTCCCACACTTGGTAATCTACTGTCGACAGAATTATTACGATTATCACCCATTACAAAATATTCATCCTCTCCAAGGACAACAGGTTCGGCAGCTCTGTAAATATGATTGGAATCAATGATTTCTCTTCCGTAAGACTCTTCCAAGGGTTCTCCGTTGATAAATATAGTACCGTCAAGGCCTATTTGAACAGTTTCACCGGGAAGACCGATTACTCGTTTAATATAGTAAGTCTTTTGATCGGTATCATCCGGGGGAAATACTACAATATCAAATCTCTGTGGATCGGAAAAACGATATACAATCTTATTTACCCATACATTATCACCGTCTTGCAGTGTATTGTTCATAGAAGAACCGTCAACGATTGTTCTCTGTCCAACGAATTTAACAAGCAAAAATGAAGCAAGGAAAATACACAATAAATAAATAGCATCTAAAAACAATTCCTTAAGGACCTTATTCTTAGAAATCTTCTTGGAACCTTTTTCGCTTTCAGCATTATCTCCCTTAGCTTGTACTGTCATCTCTTCATCTTTAATACTCATTACTTTATCTCGCTCTCCGCGTTATTTTTAACTTTGTAAATACAAACATCTGATTCGCATCCACCAATACTTATATTGCATTAGCCTTCACAAGGCCTCTCCAGTGAAAGCATACCTAACTTTCCGCTTCTGAAATCATCCAAAAGTAAAAATGCAGCCTTTTCGGTATCGGGTTCCTCACCCTTTTTCAAAGCCCTTCTGGCTACCGCGATTGCCTCAAGAAGCTCATACTTATCAAGAGACTCATCAACTGAATACCTATCCTGCAAAACGCCCTTATACGCCTCTTTAAGGTACTCTACCAATCTCGTAGCCAAATCCTGACGATCAATAATCTCGTCATTGATTGAACCGAGCATCGCAAGCCTTACTCCAACCTGCTGGTCCTCAAACTTGGGCCAAAGAATACCGGGAGTATCCAGAAGCTCTATACTCTGGCTAAGTCTGATCCACTGCTTTCCTTTGGTTACACCGGGCTTATTTCCGGTCTTTGCAGTTGTCTTACCGACAAATGAATTGATAAAAGTTGACTTACCTACATTTGGAATTCCGCAAACCATCGCTCTGATAGGTCTGTTCTTAATTCCTCGCTTTAAGTCTCTCTCTATCTTCTCCTTACATACTTCCTTTACTGCATTCTCTACCTTTTGAACGGCACCGCGATTACGCGCATCCAGAAGTATTACCTTTATTCCTTTTTCTTCAAAATAAGTCTTCCACTGTTCATTTGCCCTCTTATCAGACAAATCAGACTTATTCAAAATAACCATTCTAAACTTATTCTTACCCAGCTCATCAATATCCGGATTACGACTGCTCAAAGGCGCTCTCGAATCCAGCAACTCAATCACAAGATCAACAAGCTGAATCTCTTCCTTCATCATACGAACTGCTTTGGTCATATGACCGGGATACCACTGATAATTCATTACTTAACAAACCCCATTTTTCCATTCTCGCAGGGAAGCTTAAACCATACTCGCCCTACAATATCCTCAACATCAACCGGTCCCAATCCTGAAGATCTGCTATCCTCACTGTCTGAGGGTGCATCTCCAAGTACAAAGAACTGACCGGTTGAAAGTTCAATTTCATTTTCCGCAATACCGGGTTCAACAATATACTGTGTCACCACAGTACTCAACTCGCCGTTTACATATAATCGTCCGTTTTCAATCAACACTGTATCACCAGGAACGGCAACCACTCTTTTGGTATAGTAATGAGCGTTTTCATTTCCGTTAGGTAGGAACAGCACAACATCACCGGCCTTGGGTTTACCCAATACATATACAAAGCGGTCGACTAGTATTTTCTGTTCACTTTTCAAACCGGGTTCCATTGATATACCAACCACACTCGAGGTCATACCATAGAGCATAACCAGAGCACAAGCTGCGAAAATCACAATCAATATACTGATTATCCAGCTGAAAAGCTCCTTTAAGTGGCCTGAATTTATTTTCTTTTTACGTCTGTAAAATGACAGACCTTCGGTACGTTTTGCCATAATGGAATTATTTTATCATACTTTTATCATTGCATAAACAATAGTTAAGAAATCCTAAGAAACGGTTTCTTGTAACAAAGGAAAAAGGACAACTCTTCATAATGAAGAATTGTCCTTCAAGCTTTTTGAGTAAAGATCAATTAGCGAACAACTTCCTTAACCTTTGCCTTCTTACCAACACGATCACGAAGGTAGTTAAGCTTAGCACGTCTAACCTTACCATGTCTAACAACTTCAATCTTCTCTACATTGGGAGAGTGAAGGGGCCAGGTCTTCTCTACGCCTACGCCGTTAGAAGTCTTTCTAACAGTAAAGGTCTCTCTGTTGCTTCCGCCCTGTCTCTTAAGTACAGTTCCTTCGAAAACCTGAATTCTCTCACGGTTTCCTTCCTTGATCTTACCGTAAACACGTACGGTATCGCCTACACCGAAGTCATCAACTGAAGCCTTAAGCTCAGCAGCTTCGATTTCCTTAATAATGTCGCTCATTTCAAGCTCCTTCCATACAATGGATGTTCTTAATACCTTCAAGGTAACAGAGGACCATCTTTGTTAACACAACGTTAATACTTTACACCAATGTATACAAAAAAGCAAGGACTTTTTTATTTATTTTTAAGTCCAAACCACGTAAATACGCGCTGTCCCAGGTACAATCCGTTCTTACTCTGAAGAGCAAAAGAAGCATCGTTGTCCATTATAATCTGACCGAACGGCATATGTCCCATCTCAAGCTCTCTGTTGATCATAAAGTTCTCAAGATCGGTTCCGAGTCCCATACGTCTATACTCGGGGAATATAAACAACATACCAATACTTCCCTCATAATGAGTACCGATAAAGCCTGCAAGTTTATCTTCAACAAATATACCGTATACCTGTCCGCGCTCTACACGCTTGGCCACATAACCGTTTTCACCGTGTCCGTAATTTTCAGCTATGATTTCTATATAACTTTTATCAAGCTGCTTTATATTTTTGTTCTTAATTTTCTTATGAACCTTCTCTGTATACACTGCATTCTTTACATCACAGTAAAATTCAAAGCGTTCATCCTTTTCCAAAATATCAAATATCTCTCTGGTAGATATAAATATTCCGGCCTTCTCAGGCAATAGTGAAAAAATCTTTTCAGGATTAATCGACTCAAACGATTGATTCTTGTCAACACAGATTCCTTCATTAATAAATACAATTCCCGCCTGAGGAATATATATCATAAGTGGGTCCACCGAAATGATTTCTCCGGTTCCTCTCTTAATTGCTTCCAATAAATGTACATTACTCTTTTTGTCCTTGGAAAGCTCTTCAATCACTCTCAAAGACAATTCATATTTTTCATACAAATCAGGTCTGACTCTCTTGGTAAGCTCTTTTGATTTGTCCAATCTCCATGCTTCGACTTCTTTAGGATTCCCTTTCAAAAGCACCTCCGGAACCTTTTTATCCATCCAGCATTCCGGTCTGGTATACTGCGGATACTCCAAGAGGTTACCATGAAATGATTCAATATCTGCCGATACATCATTACCAAGCACCCCGGGAACCAGTCGCGATATAGCGTCTATCATTACCAATGCAGGTAATTCGCCTCCGGTCAGCACATAGTCACCAATCGAATATCTGTCCGTAACAATCTCATCAAGAACGCGCTGATCGATGCCTTCATAATGACCACATATAAATACCAGCTCATCTTCACGAGACAATTCATTTGCTATCGTCTGAGTAAAAGGGCGTCCCTGCGGTGTGACATATATAGTTCTTGGCTTTTTCTTACCCTCATGAACGCAGTTAGCCATATAAGCATCAAAAACAGGCTGTGCCTGCATCAGCATACCGGCACCGCCACCATAAGTGTAATCATCCACACGATTATTTTTGTCGGTCGAATACGATCTGATATCAACCGCCTTAAATGACAAAAGGCCCTTATCACAGGCCTTTCCCAAAATACTTGTATGTATTCCTTGATTTATAAAATCAGGGAATAATGTAAGGATAGTAAAATCCATTATTTACGCCTCATCCAACAGTCCATCAAGAACATGAACCTTGACAAATCCCTCTTCCACATCAACATCAAGAATGCAATCCTTAATAGCGGGAAGCAAAAGTTCTCTGCCATCGGTCATATTAATCTGATAGACATCATTAGCGCCGGTTTGAATAACATCAACGAGAGTACCAATCTCACTATCATCCTCAACCATTACCTTGAGTCCGATAAGGTCAGCAATAAAATACTCATCCTTTGATAATCTCACAGCATGCTCACGGTCAACAAAGACTCCGCACTGTCTGAATTTGACAGCTTCCTCAGGAGCTTCAATCCCCTTGAGTTTCAGAAGAACTCTATCCGGTGAAACCCGGACGCTTTCAACATCATAGGAGGTTTTGTTGTTTTTTACCTCAACAAAAACCTGCTTGCAACGCTTGAAACGTCTCGGGTCATCGGTAGTAGGATAAACCTTCATTTCTCCATGAACGCCATGAG
>JAKSRV010000029.1 GCA_024403435.1 Lachnospiraceae bacterium | reverse complement strand
ACACTCAGTTCCAGCTTGCTGACATGGCTACCAAGGTTGAGGCTGCAAAGCTTCTCGTTTACAAGGCTGCTCTTAAGAAGATGGAGTATCAGACCAATCCTAAGGTTTCTTATTCTGTAGAAGCTGCTCAGGCTAAGCTTTATGCTGCTGAGGTTGCTATGGAAGTTACCACCAAGGCTGTACAGCTTCACGGTGGATATGGTTACATCAGAGAGTACGAGATTGAGCGTATGATGCGTGATGCTAAGATTACTGAGATCTATGAGGGTACCTCAGAAGTTCAGAGAATGGTTATTAGTGCAAACCTTCTTAAGTAATTAACTAATGTAACTTAAATAGAAACTTATAGTATATTAAAGGAGTAAAATACGATGAAGATTATCGTTTGTATTAAGCAGGTTCCTGATACAAAGGGTGGCGTTAAGTTCAATCCCGATGGAACTCTCGATAGAGCAGCAATGCTCGCTATCATGAACCCTGATGACAAGGCAGGCCTTGAGGCTGCTCTTCGTCTTAAGGATCAGTACGGCGCAGAAGTAACAGTTCTTACCATGGGTCTTCCCAAGGCTACAGACGTTCTTCGCGAGGCTCTCGCTATGGGCGCTGATAAGGCTGTTCTTGTTACCGACCGTGTACTCGGTGGTGCAGATACTTGGGCTACTTCTACAACAATCGCAGGTGCTATCAGAAAGCTTCAGCAGGAAGCACAGTATGATCTCATCATCACCGGCCGTCAGGCTATCGATGGTGATACCGCACAGGTTGGACCTCAGATCGCTGAGCATCTTGGAATTCCTGTAATTTCTTACGCTCAGGAGATTAAGGTTGAAGGCGATAAGGTTATCGTTCAGCGTCAGTATGATGATAGATATCATGTACTTGAGGCTCAGATGCCTTGTCTTGTTACCGCTCTTGCAGAGCTTAATGATCCCCGTTACATGACTCCCGGCGGAATCTTTGATGCATGTGCAGCAGAGATCATCACCATGGGAAGAGCTGACCTCGTAGATGTTGAGGATGGCAACCTTGGACTTAACGGTTCACCCACAAAGATTGCTAAGGCTTCTGATAAGGTTCGTAAGGGAGCAGGCGAGAAGGTTGTTCCTGATTCAGCTGAAGATGCAGTAGCTTATATCGTTGGCAAGCTCGCTGAGAAGCATGTCATCTAATGGAGGAAAATAATCATGAAAATGACTGAAGAACAGATCGCTCAGTACAAGGGCGTATTCGTATTTGCACAGCAGGTTGACAACCAGGTAAGCGGAATCGCTTACGAACTTCTTGGCAAGGCTAAGGAGCTTGCTCAGCCTCTTAATGCACAGGTTACAGCAGTTCTCATCGGTTCAGATGTTGCTGGCCTTGTAGATTCTCTTGCTCAGTATGGTGCTGACAGAGTAATCGTTGTTGATGATCCTGAACTTAAGGAGTATAGAACTGAGCCTTATGCTCACGCTCTTTCTTCTGTAATCAACGAGTTCAAGCCTGAGATCGTACTTGTAGGCGCTACTGCAATCGGCCGTGACCTTGGTCCTACCGTTTCTGCAAGAGTTGCTACCGGTCTTACCGCAGACTGCACCGTTCTTGAGATCGGTGATTTCCCTCTCGTTGCTATCCCTGGTAAGGAAGCAGAGCAGAAGCACAATCAGCTTCTTATGACTCGTCCTGCATTTGGTGGTAACACTATCGCTACCATCGCTTGCCCTGACAACAGACCTCAGATGGCTACTGTACGTCCCGGCGTTATGCAGAAGATTGCTCCTATCGCAGGTGCTAAGGCAGAAGTTGTTAACTACAATCCCGGCTTCACTCCTGATAACAAGTATGTTACCATCAAGGAAGTTGTTAAGGCAGTTGGCAATGTAGCTGATATCATGGACGCTAAGGTTCTTGTATCAGGTGGACGTGGAGTTGGCTCAGCAGAGAACTTCAAGATTCTTGAGGATCTTGCAGAGGTTCTTGGCGGACAGGTTTCATGCTCACGTGCAGTTGTTGATAACGGCTGGAAGCCCAAGGATCTTCAGGTAGGTCAGACCGGTAAGACCGTTCGTCCTCACCTCTATTTCGCAATCGGTATTTCAGGTGCTATCCAGCACGTAGCCGGTATGGAAGAGTCAGACATCATCATCGCTATCAACAAGGATGAGGATGCTCCTATCTTCGACGTAGCTGATTACGGTATCGTAGGCGACCTCAACAAGATCGTTCCTCAGCTTACCGAGGCTCTTAAGAAGGCTATCGCTAGCAAGTAAGTTACACGAAATACAGCTTTGAAAAAAACAAAGTGAATACAACCTCCCCGGATGCTTACATTCGGGGAGGTTTTTATTTGCTTTGTTTTGTCGCGCATCAGCGCGACACTGTCATGCGTGTAACGCATGGCGGTGCTATAACGCGTTAGGGTGTCAAAATAAACGTGTGGTTTATTGACAAAAAGTTGTTATGTTATAGAATTTATTTACTGTGTTTAGATAATATAAGAATGTTTAGGAAATCATGTAGAGGGGGAGATTATGGCAAAGCAGAATATTTATGACAATGACGTTTTCTTTGAGGGTTACAAAGGTATCAGAGACAGGAAAGTGAATGCGAATACACTGTTTGAAATTCCTGCTTTATTTTCGCTACTGCCCGATTTGAAAGGAAAAAGAATCCTTGATTTGGGATGCGGCTTTGGTGAACACTGTAAGCGTTTTATAGAAGAAGGAGCAGCAGGGGTTACGGGCATAGATATATCCGAGAAGATGCTTGAGACTGCACGCAAGGAAAACAGTAATCCGGCGATTGAATATATCAATATGCCTATGGAAGACATAGGAGTGTTGGCAGAAAAACAGGAGAAGTATGATCTCGTTGTCAGTTCGCTCGCACTTCATTATGTAGAAGATTTTGCCGGCGTAGTAAAAAATGTTTGTAATTTGTTGAACGAAGGCGGTGTGTTCGTATTCTCTCAGGAACATCCGCTTAATACCTGTCATACCGGTGGAGACAGATGGACAAGAGATGCAGATGGCAACAAGTTATTTCTCAATCTTGCCTATTACGGTGTGGAGGGAGAGAAAGAATCAACTTGGTTTGTGGACAATGTGAAAAAGTATCACCGAACTTTTTCTACGGTGATTAATACCTTGGCAGAGGGTGGATTTTTGGTAGAGAGAATAATCGAACCGATGCCGACTGAGGAATTGCTGAAGGAATATCCTGATCAGGCGGATTTGTTTCATAAGCCGGACTTTATGCTTGTGAAGGCTGTAAGAAAATAAAGTCATTGATGTATATGCACAGATTAGTATAGCTATATAATAGAGTTATATAAATTAGGGAAATACCCTATATATGAGCTGTATGTAAACGGAGAGCGAAGATAGTAACTTTTCTGATTGGATAATATAAGAAGAATGTGAAGGCATAAACAGTTAACTATGAAAAACAAGAAACCATTTGCGGGATTGGCATATATAGAAGTGATAATGGCCGGTGTTCTCTGGGGCTGTATGGGATTATTCGTCAGAAATCTGAATACGCTCGGTCTGGCGACCATGGGGATAGTGTCGATAAGATGCATTATTACCTGTCTTTTGGTATTTTTGTACCTGGTGGTGTTCAAGAGAAATCTTCTTAAAATTAAGATAAAAGATATATGGTGCTTTTTAGGAACCGGTCTTTGCAGCATACTGTTTTTCAATTTCTGTTACTTTAAAACAATGACGTTGACATCTCTTTCGGTGGCGGCGATTCTGCTATATACATCGCCTGTATTTATAATGGTGATGTCCTTCTTTTTATTCAAAGAGAAGTTTAACAGGTATAAGGTGCTGGCATTGATAATGACCTTTGCGGGATGTGTTTTTGTAAGCGGACTTATGAATACGCTGATATCGGGTGGGGGATTTATTCTTACTCCGCAGGCATTACTGCTCGGATTGGGTTCGGGTTTTGGATATGCGCTGTATTCGATTTTCAGCAGATGTGCAATAGAACGTGGATATCACTCGTTGACCATTACATTCTATACATTCTTGCTTGCATCTGTGGGGAGCCTCTTTTTTGCAGATTTGCCTCAGATTGGAGATATAATGTTTGGAAGCGCGAAGGGATGTCTGCTTTGTGTCGGAATATCGGTATTCGGTACATTGATTCCATATGTGACATATACTGCGGGATTGAATGGAATGGATAACGGCCGGGCTTCGGTGGTGGTTTCGATTGAGCCGGCAGTGGCAACGGTTGTGTCATTGGTTGTCTATAAAGAAAATCCCGGATTGTGGGGATTAATAGGAATCATTTTTGTGTTGGCGGCAGTTGTGCTTGTTAATCTGTCACCAAGGAAAGAGAACAGCCAAATTTAATAAAATGATAATATTTGTTCGAAAGAAAATGATTAATCATATGATATAATTACTTATATTTTTCAAGGAGTTGCGGTTTGATGAAAGTAAATGAGATTGATGAACTTAAATTGCTTGAGTCACTTTCGGATATCTACATCTGCATATTTTTGTATGATGTGAAAAATGATGACTATCATGCGATTAAGACAAATAAATATCTCGATATGTGGGCTGCTGAGCCGGTAGGTGCTCTAAACAAAACCATTAATGTAATTAAAAATATTACAATGCCCGAGCATCTTGGTGCAATGATGGATTTTGTAGATTTAAGAACACTTAATGAGCGAATGAATGACAGCAGTAATATCTCCATGGTGTTTGCCGGACGAATCAACGGATGGTGCAAGGCCAGATTCATTGCCGTTGACCGTGATGAAGAGGGTAATCTTTGGCATGCTTTATATACAGTCGAATGTATAGATGAAGAGAAGCGCAGAGAAAATCAGTTGACATATTTGGCACAGACCGATTTGATGACAGGACTCACAAACAGAGGTCATGGTGAAAGCCTGATAAGAGAATTCCTTAAAAACGGACAAGAGGGAGCATTTTGTTTGTTTGATGTGGATCATTTTAAGAGTATAAATGATTTATACGGTCACGGTGTCGGAGATGCGGTATTAATAGCTATCGCAGAAGCAATGAAGTCGGTTAAGCGTAATTCGGATATCGCAATGAGACTTGGCGGTGATGAATTTGCCATGTATCTTACCGATATTATGGATGAGGAAGAAGTCGATGAATACATTCAGCGACTGTTTGATAGGGTTGAAATGATCAGCCACAATATTCCGGAGGTAAGAGAACCGATATGTGTGAGCCTCGGAGTGGCATTTTATTCAGAAGGTTCCGGCTTTGACGAGTTGTACAAGAAGGCGGATCAAGGCGTATATACCGGTAAGAAAATAAAAGGAAGTTCAATAACATTCAGTTAAAAATAAGGCAGCCCGCTATGATATGTTCCCGAAATCACGGACATATATCAGTGCGGACTGTCTGTTATTTTTTATATGATTTGATACAAGTCAGAAACGACATCCATTCCCAATGCTTTGGCACCGTTGATATTGTCGGCACCGGCCGCCTCAATTACCAGACAATCTGAAGGTTTGAGAAGGTGCTTATTGAGAGGGGCATTGTAGAAGTATCTGTCCGGCTTGCGACAGCAATAATCGGATGAAATAAAAATATCATCAAATTCTGTCCAGAGTCCAAGTCCTTTTAATTCGGCTTCAGCGAAGGAACGCTGTGCATTACATAAAAGGATAAGTTTGGCGCCGGTTTCGCGGAGCTCATGAAGTATTTTGAGAACTCCGGGTTTTAATTTAAGAGATACAGTAGATTCCTTGCGGAAATACTGCATTGTGGAACGTAAAAGCTCGGGTGTGACTGTTACGGCATCAACAAATTCCTGCTGCCAATCCAAAGAGGAAGCGCTTGACTCTGTGGCATTGGGGATAGAGTTGTTGATAGGAGCATTATCATCAAATTTGTCGGAATATAACCAGTAAAATACCTTGTCCAGCTCAATTTCCGGGAATCGCTCCTCGTTTGGTGTGGTGAGCTTGAAACTCTCTGCGAGTGCTGCGGTTTCATCCAATATGTATCCCTCGTATTTTGAATGCAATTCCTCGGGGGTAAAGTTTGCTTTGCGTGAAGCGAAGTATTCCGACATTTTATTCCAAAACGCGGGAGAGTTTTCGTCTGTTCGGATATCAACAAGGACGTCGTATAAATCAAAAAGATATGCAGAGTATTTTTTCATAGTCGGTTAGTATAAATCGATCCCAATAAGTATTTTTTCTATGAATATTATATGATAATATAAATAGAGAGATGCAAGCATAGGTATCTTGCGAACATTGATATATTAACATAAGAGGTTTGATATGGCTATATTGAATAAAGAGATGGTTCCCGGAGTTAAGTGTTATGTAGAAGGTTTCGTTGAGGACGGCGGTGACAGATTCTACGTACAGAGCAACGGATTGGTGGTAAACGATCCCAGTGATTCCGATACCTGCGCAGTGATTTACCTTGAAAAGGGACAGAGCGGTAAGCCTGAGAAGGTGACTGCATTAATCGAGAATTGTTACTGGATCAGTCAGAAAACAGAGCTTTCGATAAAGCTTCCCCGCTAATCAAAGAAATATAAATAATCCGGAGAGCTGAGGCAGGAGCTCAAATGTAATTAACTGAACCGGAAAACATATTTAAGACGGCAAATACAAATGAGTGTGTTTGCCGTTATTTGTTTTAAAAAATTACTTGTAAATTTGTATAATTAATGTACTGCAAATGGATAAAAAACAATGACACAAAGTGGTCTTTTGCGGTATAATTAAACAGATTGGAAATTTATGCCTAAAGGGGATTTTTACGATGAAAATTGGATTTGATAACGAAAAATATCTTGAGATGCAGTCGCAGCATATAAGAGAGAGAATCAAGAAATTTGACAACAAATTATACCTTGAGTTCGGCGGTAAATTGTTTGATGATTATCATGCTTCGAGAGTACTTCCCGGCTTCAAGCCCGACTCTAAGCTTCAGATGCTCCTTCAGTTGAAGGATACCGCTGAAATCGTAATCGTAGTAAGTGCAGAGGATATTGAGAGCGGTAAGCAGAGAGGCGATTACGGTATTACTTATGATCTTGATGTGCTCAGATTGATTGATGCATTCCAGGGCGTAGGACTTTTCGTAGGAAGCGTTTGCCTCACAAAATATGCTTCACAACCTCAGGCTATTGTATTTGAGAAGAAGCTTGCAGATCTTGGTATCAAATCTTACAAGCATTATCGTATTCCCGGATATCCCAACGACGTAGCTACCATCGTAAGCGATGAGGGATACGGCAAGAATGATTATATTGAAACCAGTCGTCCGTTGGTAGTTATCACAGCACCCGGACCCGGAAGCGGAAAGATGGCGACCTGCCTTTCTCAGCTTTATCATGAGCACAAGAGAGGTGTTAAAGCCGGTTACGCTAAGTTTGAGACATTCCCTATTTGGAATATTCCTCTCAAGCATCCCGTTAACCTCGCATATGAGGCTGCAACAGCAGATCTTAACGACCTTAACATGATCGATCCCTTCCACCTTGAGGCATATGGTGTTACTACCGTTAACTACAATCGTGACGTAGAGATTTTCCCCGTAGTAAATGCTACATTTGAGCTTATTATGGGAGAGAGTATGTACAAGTCACCTACTGATATGGGTGTTAATATGGCAGGTAACTGCATTGTCGACGATGAGGCATGCTGCGAGGCATCAAAGCAGGAAATCGTTCGCAGATATTTCAATGCTATGTGCCAGAAGAGAATTCACGGAGAGTCCAAGGATAACATTTACAAGCTTGAACTTCTGATGAAGCAGGCCGGAGTAACTCCAAGCGATCTTAAGGTTGTAAAGGCTGCTATGGATAAGGAGAGTGAGACAGGCCATCCCGCAGTTGCCATTGAACTTGCTGACGGAACTGTTGTTACAGGTAAGACCGGAGATCTCCTTGGAGCAGCATCTGCAATGCTTCTCAATGCGCTCAAGACGTTGGGTGGAATTGATGATGAGACCAAGCTGGTGGCAGCATCGGCAATAGCTCCTATTCAGACTCTTAAGACAGAGTATTTGGGAAGTATCAATCCCAGACTTCATACTGATGAGATATTGATTGCGCTTTCGACATCAGCAGCTGAGGATAAGCTTGCGGCAAAGGCTTTGGAGCAGCTTCCCAAGCTTCAGGGATGCAGTGTGCATTCAACAGTAATTCTTTCATCGGTAGACCGCAACTTACTTAGAAAATTGGGGGTTCAGGTAACTTGCGAGCCGAAGTATGAGGAAGAAGAGAGATTATATCACAAGAACTAAATCTTCTGAGACGGGGATAATTATTATTTGAAATAATAGTTTTATGCGCAGAAGGGGTATAGATGAATAGAGTAATCGGTGTAATAGTATCAAGAGTACAGTACGAGGGCTGTAAGACATTTATCGGAAGTCTGTTCAAGCAGGCGAGAAATGCGGGCTACAGAGTGTGTGTATTTCAGAGCATATATGATTTTAGTACTCAGGGTGAGTCGGGAGCAGCGGGAATATTTGAGATGATTCCCTACAACAAACTCTGTGCACTTGTAATGCTCAATGATGCTATTTATGATAAAGAAATTGTAAATAATATTATAGAGACTACCAAGAAGAATGGTATACCGATGATTCTCGCTAAGGGTGAGGATCCGAGATGCTACAATATTATCGGTGATTTTGAGAAGACATATGAACACCTTATTCGAAAGATTCTGGTTGACAGAGAGGTGAAGGATGTATTTTACATCACAGGTAAAATGCATGAAGGCTCTGATGCAATCGGAAGACTCAACGTATTCAAGAAGGTTGTTGCAGAACTGGGAATTCCCTTTGATGACAGCATGGTAGCTGTCGGCGACTATGCGGAGAAACCTGCAAAGAGGATTATCGATAAGATGCTTGAGAGCGGAAATCTTCCGCCAAGAGCAATCTTTTGTGCCAACGATGTAATGGCGCTCGGAGTAATGGAGCGACTTGCAGCTTTTGGTTACAGTGTACCGATTGATACTGTTGTCGCCGGTTTCGACGGTTTGGAATCTGCTACATACGGCAAACCCAGATTGGCAACCTGTGCAGAAAATATGGATAATGTATGCCAGTTGGTTATCAAGGCCATCACCGAGGCGGTTGATGAAGGTGTGAGACCTAAGACATATCATTATGAGTATGAAGCAATATTCAGTGAGTCGGCAGGTTATTACGGACGTGATGTAGAATCTACAAAACTTGGTAATGAGATTTTCAGAAGATTCAGAACCGACGAGTATGATGAGGAAGACCAGAATAACTGGCTGGATCGTGTAATGGTCAGACAGGATTTGGAAGGCCTCAGGCAGGCATTGCCGAGTTTTATAGAGAACAAAAGAAGCTTTATCATTCGTCAGGATCCTTATTGGGAAATGATGGATGAGCGTGCTAAGAGCAAGATGCCCAAGAAGGTGCTTTTAGTATCAAGAAATATACCCGGGAATGACGGTAATGTGGAAAAGGAGTGTGATTGGGAGAATGCTATGTCTTTCCTGATTGATTCTATTCCCGATAATAAGATAGGATATGCATCATCTATATCAATGCATGACATGGTGTACGGTGTTGCATTTATATTGACCAGAGACCCTTATAACGGTGCCGGTCGAATGAATAGATTTGCGTTCACTGTTAACAGAGCTTTTTCGCTTGCGATTAACGGTGAGAAACAGCAGTTTTTGGCTGAGCAGATTACACGTAACAGATACATGGATCCGGTTACTTCAATGCACAATATGGACGGTGCGGTACACTGGTATACCAACTATCTGATGACGGAGAGATCGCGCCACAGTTATCTGACCTGCGGTGTGTTCAAGTTGATGAATTATCAGCAACTCATGAATAGTGAGGGCATTGATTTTATCGAGGATGCGTTGCAGTTCATAGCCAATACACTGGTACTGGTTAATCCCGATAAAGATATGATTGCCAGAATATCTTCTGACAGCTTCGGTGTAGTGATGGCACTGCCTGAAGGCGCAACCAACGCAGAACTTATCGATCAGGTTATTACGGACTTCTATCAGATTTTGGATGTTAAGAAGAAGAAGATGGGAGAGCCTTGGAATCAGCTTGAATTGAGTTGTGGCTATGAGATAGGTCAGGTAGGTGACAGGGATGATCTTTCGCTTTATTTTGATTCGGCTATCACCAAGCTCTACAAGAACAGAAGCCTGATGATTAAGGGACTGCCGGGCGCTATCAATATTGAGGATGGACATTCGGTACTTGAGTATAAGGGCAGATTGTTGACATTGCTCAAGGACAATCTGTTTAAGTACAATTTCCAGCCGATTGTAGACGCTCATACCGGAGATATCGTTGCATATGAAGGATTGATGAGAACGTCTGATAAGATTGGCCTTTCGCCGATGGAAGTACTGTCCGCATCAAGCATGTTCGAGAAAAATCAGGATGTGGAGTATGCTACATTCCTTAATATTTTGAGACGCATTGAACAGGAACCTAAGCTGTTCGAAGGCAAGAAGCTGTTTGTAAACACTATACCGGGTTGGTTCCTGAATGATGAACAGATAGATGATTTCAGAAGGAATTTTGGTGAGTATTTATCGAAGATTGTCGTAGAGATTACAGAAACTGAGACAATCGAACAGGATGAGCTGACAAAAATCAGAACCCTTTGCGGAGATGGTTTTGACACTCCGATTGCTATTGATGACTACGGTACGGGACATTCCAATATCGTTAACCTGTTGGAGTATCAGCCTCAGGTTATAAAGGTGGACAGATATCTTGTCAGCAATATAAACGAGGATACCAATAAGCAGATGTTTGTTAAGAGCATTCTCGAATTTGGTAAGACCAATAATATTCTGGTTCTTGCAGAGGGTGTTGAGACCCGCGAAGAACTTAAGACAGTTATTGAATTTGGTGTGGATCTTATACAGGGATACTACACGGCAAGACCTTCGTATGAAATTGTACAGAAGCTTCCTGATAATATAGTAGAAGAGATTAGGGAGTTTCAGGTTCAGGAGTAATCGGAAAAAGGGGAGACAGTTTTGATTGTTCTTTTGTCAATTGCAGGTGCAGTACTACTGGTGATTGTCGGATTGGCTATTGCAGCGATTGTTATTTACAGCAGAAGTCAGAGGCAGGCTGAGGCTGATAAAATGCTTAGTACTCCGCTGAATAAAAATCAGGTATACGGAACTGTGAAGAATTCTACTCAGAATTCGCCATACAGTCATCCGCTTGATGAGAAGTCAGCAGTCGGAATGTCTGCAAGTTCGCGCGGTTTAAGCGGTGATGTTACTGCGGGCGGGCATGGCAGCAGTCAGACTAAATAACATAGAGACAGTCAGTTTTTTTAATAATTAATTTATGATAACCGCCGATTGTGAGTTGATCATGGTTGGCGGTATTTATCTGTTATAGGTGAGAAATGTTACGCACAGAAAGCTTGGAAGAGATTACAGACGGAAAAAAATATGGAATCAACGATATGGTTAAGGCGGGAACCGGAGGATGTAACGGGTGTTCCAAGTGCTGTGAAACCATGGCCGATACGATTGTGCTCGGACCGTATGATGTTATGAATTTGGAAATTGGTACGGGTAAGTCGTTTGAAGAGTTGATGGTCGATACTATCGAGCTTAAGCTTCATGACGGCATTATTTTACCCAATATGAAGTCTCATGACGGGACTTGTGTAATGCTTGAGTCGGGACGCTGCAGTATACATGCCAACAGACCTGATTTTTGCAGACTGTTCCCACTCGGAAGATTGTATGAGGATGATTCATTTTCGTATGTTATGCAGATAAATCAGTGTGATAAAGCTTCTGTGAAGGTAAAGGTCAAAAAGTGGATTGATACCGAAGATTACGAGAAGTATTCCGAATATGTTTTGAGATGGCATGGACTAATCCGAACTGCGGCGAATAAGTGCGCCGGTTTTGCAAATGATGCTGACAAAGTAAGAAATATTATGACTTCTTTACTTGCATTGTTCTATCAGCAAAAGTTTGAATGTGTGGATTTTTACAGTGAATTTGAGAAGCGTGTTGTTATGTTTTCACAGGTGTTGCAGGGTGAAAACTGAGTGAGGCAGAAATGAAAATTATCAGTGATAAAAGATATAAAGCTGTGATGGTAGGAATATTGGGATTTATCAATGCAATCGCAATAGCTTACTATACTTCTGTCGGAGATACGACTTCATATTATATCGGAACAAAAACGTATGGCTGGAATCCTGCGTGCATAGCCTTTTTTGCGATTGATTGTATTATGCTGTGGAGATTTTTTGATGCTAAGGTTTTAAATAATAAACGCAGAGTGGTTACGGCTCTTATATTGGGTGCAATCTTTTCATATACCTCTCTGTGGGGAACTCATATGTTATATGGAACCAATGCGATATTTGATGGACCATCGAAAATTATCTGCGGAGTGTTTGCACCGTTGGGATTTATGCTGATTATTGCACCTATGTTTTCAGAACTCATCGGATTCACAGATGCATTGGGTAATAAAACGTGTGTGATGTCGACAGACGGAGAAGCTGTAAGCAAAGCGGGTGCAGAAATCCAAGGCAAAACAGAAAGCGAAACAAAAAGAAAAACGAGTGGATTTCTATCTAAGGCAGACAGCTATTTTGATAAATATAAGGGGCTGTATTTTGCTGTTATGTTTCTGATATTCTTTTTGGAATTCGGAATTCTTTTCCTTGCGTATTGGCCGGGATCTTTTTCGTATGATGCGGCATATCAGTTGAATGATTATCTGTCGAACACAATGTCGACACATCACCCTATATTATCGACATTGTTGATAGGAAAAGCATACGCATACGGTGTGAGTATAGGAAATGTTAACCTGGGATACTCTTTATATACCATATTTCAGATGGTTGTATTGGCATCATCGTTTGCGTTCTTCATGTTGTATCTTAAGTGCTATGAAGCGAGAAAAGTATTACGTGTTATTGCTTTTATAATATTTCTTAATCCTGTAAACACTCTTTTTGCAATCTCTACTGTAAAGGGCGTGCTGTGCGCAGCATTTACAATATATGCCTTGACGGCTCTGATGTTTTGGGTAAAAGGCAAGCTTGGTTGGCTGAACGCAATTGTTTTTGTGATTTCGATGATATTGGCGTGTCAGTTTAGAAATAATATGATTTATGCATTTGTTGTCGCGGGAGTCATTATAGCTATATTGCAGCCGGGAATTAGGAAAAAGCTTGTAATTGCAGTGCTTGTGTTGAGCGTATTTGCCGGTAACAAGGTAATGGAAAAAGGACTTATTGCGCATACCAATGCTACAGTTCCGGATAACTACAGAGAGAGCTTATCGGTTCCGCTTATGTGTATTGCAAGAGTTATGAAGTACCATAAGGATGAAATCCCAAGGTCTGAGTTTGAAAGAATGACCCAATTCATTCCCGAATATTCGCTGGAGGGATACAGTATTGTAATTTCCGACGGTATTAAAGAGCGTGTCGATGAGAATGCGCTGAGAGGCGGAATCAAGGACTTCGTAAAGCTGTGGATTAAGTATGGACTAAAATATCCCGGAGACTATATTGAACAGCTTACAGGAATGACGATAGGGTATTGGTATCCCCTGGATGAACCTGAATTTGTGAACGGATCAACAAGATTTTACACGATGGCCGTGATTGGCGAGCATGAGCAAATCACCAACAGCAATTTGACTTTTATAAGTGATGATGTGATTCAATGGCTCAATAACGGTGAGGGACGCACCAAGATTCCTTTGCTGGGCTGGCTGTGGCGCGGAACTGTCTATTTCTGGTCATTTGCGTTTGCTTTTGCCTATTCGATTTATGCGAAGCGAAAGTCGACGTTAGTTATTATACTGATTCCATTCATGTATATGTTGACCTGTATGTTGGGACCTGTATCGTGGATTAGATATATTTATATTAATGTGGCATGCTTGCCTATGGCTGTATACAGCATGCTGGTGGCCGACAAGGATTTTTTTACTGTAAAAAAGTCTGATACAGCCGTGAAGGATAAAAAGGATTAAAATATGGCATTTGACGGAGTAACAATGGCGGCTGTTGCAAGACAGCTTCAGAATACAATTATAGATGCTAGAATAAGCAAAATTGCTCAGCCTGAGGATAATGAGATACTGATGACCATTCACACTCAGGATGGTAATGTAAGGCTGCTTATGTCTGCGGATGCATCGCTTCCGTTGGTTTATTTGACGGAAAATAACAAGCAGGGACCGCTTACCGCCCCGAATTTTTGCATGCTTTTGAGAAAACATATTCAAGGCGGAAGAATAATTTCAGTTACACAGCCCGGGTTGGAACGAATACTTAAGCTTGAAATCGAACATCTCGATGAGATGGGTGATGTATGCAGAAAGTTTTTGATTTTTGAGCTGATGGGTAAGCACAGCAATATTATTTTTGTGAACGGAGACGGTATTGTTATTGACAGTATCAAGCGTGTATCGGCTGCAGTCAGCAGTGTGCGCGAAGTATTGCCGGGACGAGAGTATTTTATACCTCAGACACAGCAGAAAGCGGATATTTTAGATACCAAAAGTATTTGTATTGATTCGCTGGCACAGGCGCAGCCTCTTTTTAAGGCGATATACGGAGGTTTTACGGGTATATCTCCTATATTGGCGCAGGAACTTTGCTACAGGGCTGATGTGGACAGCGACAGGCCTATAGAGAGTCTGAATCCGGAGCAGAAGAAGCGCATTACCGATGCGCTGAAGATGTTTTCGGTGCAGATTAATGCAGGTGAATTCAATCCCTGCCTGGTATATGAAGGAAAAAAGCCCAAGGAATTTGCGGCTGTCAGACTGTCTCTTTATAATCATGAAGGCGCTCAGATAGTAGATGTGGAATCCGTATCTGCGTTGCTTGAACAGTTTTATCGTGAAAAGAATGTAGTGGTGCATATACGTCAGCGCTCGGCGGATTTGCGACATATTGTGCAGCTTGCGTTGGAAAGAAACAGTAAAAAACTGGATTTACAGCTTAAGCAGCTCAAGGATACGGAAAATAGAGAAAAATACCGCCTGTACGGTGAATTACTGACTGCGTACGCTTATCAGATTAAGGGTGCGCAGAAAGAAGTTACGGTTGATAACTACTATACAGGCGAGCAGACTGTTATCCCTATGGATCCGCAGCTTACAGCCTCAGAGAATGCTCAGAAATACTATGAGAAGTATAACAAGCAGAAGAGGACCTACGAGGCTCTGACTGGCCTTATAGAGGACGTAAAGGCCGATGTGGAGCATCTTCAGTCGATACAGGCTTCACTCGATATTGCGTTAGCTGAGGAAGACCTTATTCAGATTAGGCAGGAACTTGCTGAAAGCGGATATGTTCGAAAGAAAAGCGGTGGTAAGAAGGAGAAAGTGACCAGTAAACCTTTCCACTATATCAGCTCGGACGGGTATGATATTTATGTAGGAAAAAACAATTTCCAGAATGATGAACTTACCTTTAAGTTTGCTAACGGTGGAGATTGGTGGTTCCATGCCAAGAAGATGCCGGGTTCTCATGTGGTTTTGCGTGTGAGACAGGGTGAGGAAGTACCTGACAGAGCGTTTGAGGAGGCTGCTAAACTGGCGGCTTATTATTCTCAGGGAAGAGAGCAGGAGAAGGTGGAGATTGACTACGTTCGCAGGAAGGAAGTCAAGAAGCCCAATGGAGCTAAACCCGGATTTGTAGTTTACTATACCAATTATTCTATGACCACTGACAGTGATATTTCCGGTTTGACATTGGAAAATAAGTAAAAAGTTGAGATTAACCGCTGATTGATATTAAATCGGCGGTTAATTTGCAATATTGAGTAGAATGACATGCATAGAAAACTGTAAGTAATTAGTAAAAGAGAAGAAGTGGAGAGCCGGTATATGAGATATGAACTTGATAATGGGGTTTCATTGAGTTGGGATGAAGAGTGGAAAAGTATCGATAAGATATTGAATGATACAAAAACGATGAAGGAAATGAAAGAATTGGACAGTGATGCCATAAATAATAAAGGTATTTCTTCTGTATGGCTTATGACAAATGCGGCTGAAGCGGTAGTAGATGTTGTCGTTGAACGGACAAGCCTTGCAAAGATGAGTGGGGGCCACGATAGAGAATCGAAAAGAATAACAATTATTTGTGGCTCCGGAAACAATGGCGGAGACGGAGTGGCGTGCGCATATATGCTGATGGACAGAGGATACGATGTGAGAGCATACCTCTTTGGACGGCGTGAAAAGATGACTCCGGATGAACTGGAGATGGAGAAACGATTGACAGAACGCGGCGGTAATTTGATTGATGTTTTTAAGGATGGGAATATAATAACTGATGTTATTAAAAATGTGAAGCGTGATGTTCAGAGCTGTGTATGCTGTATAGATGCGCTGTTTGGTGTGGGAATTTCGCGTGAGATTTTGGAACCTTACTCAACCGCAATAGAGATTATGAATGAAGCTCCGATGATAATTTCTTGTGACATTCCCTCCGGCGTGAACGGAGATACCGGTGAGATTATGGGGACATCGGTTAGGGCTGACGTGACGGTGACTTTTTCATGTATAAAGATCGGATTGCTTGCAGAAACAGCAAACCAAAGCGTGGGAGAACTGGTGCTGGTGCCGATTGGGATACCCGATTAGTGGTGCCTGAACTATTGATAAATGTAAGCTTATAGTAGGAAATCAAATATAAAGCATAAGATATCATGTGATATTTAATACGTTTTTTGCCTCGAATCAGAAGATTTTCGTTATGTGAACCACAATATAGAAGTATGAAAATAATAAAAGGCTTCTCATCTATACAAGATGATGAAGCCTTTTGATTTTTATCATTATGTAAAGTATCTGAGGAATGAAGCGGATGTCTTCATATCGCTGAGCTGATCGACAGAACCAAAATGTTCTATTGCGATAGGTCCGTTGTAGTCTTTTTTTATTAATGCTTCCAATATCGTTGACATTGGAATGACACCGCTGCCGACTGCTGAACTGTAAAGCGCACGTCCGTGAATTGTATCACGGCTTTCCTCACCATCTACAGGTGTGAAGGATCTGTCCTTACAATGTACGTATGTGATTCTGTCATTTAACAGTTCATATGCCTGCAACACATCCTGCTCACTGTAGAGGAAGTTACCTGTATCAAAGGCACATCCGAGAGAAGGAAGGCGGTCGAGGAACCATTTAACCTGTTCCATTGTTGCAAAAGGAGCTACCGTATCGTCAAAATCTTCCATATTTACATTGATACCAACTTCGGCAGCATAATCCAGCAAATGAATCATATTGGGGAGCATTGCCTCTCTGGCGCGTGCAAGTGCAGTGGTTATGATATCCTGGTCACCTGTGGCGACTATCTCACGACTGATAAAGCCGGGAATGACCAGCATGTTTTCTATATTCAGGCTTTTGAGATGATTAACTACTTCTATATAGCTCTGGTCTTCCGGATTGTTTGACCAGTCAAAGAAACAATAGCAGTTATAAATGGGCAGCCCCAGACGAGCGAGTTCCTCAGCCAGTCCATCACCGCTTTCCTTGAGCATGGTATAGTCCATTTCTACGCCGGTGATACCGCAGGCGAGAATCTCTGTGACTATTTCGGCTGTTGTTAAGCCTCTTTGCTTGGCAGCATTGAGAATGTGATCGTAGAAGACAGTAAGTTTGTTTTGCATAGAGCTCCTTATCTTAATAATCTGAGTTTTTTAGCAATTTTTATAATAAGTCTTCCTTTGGGGAAGGCCTTGAGTTCGGTTTCGTTCACACCCTTTACCAGTAGCAGCGCTATAAAATAAACGGGGATTGCTACTATGATTGCAGGTATTACTGCAATGCGTCTTGAATCCACAAAATAATATACTAATCTGTATACTCCGTAGGCTGCAGCACCCATTATGAAAGATGCCAGCAGAGGTAGGATGAATGTGCGTTTGATTTCCTGTTTGTAGCCGATGGCGCGTCTTGTGGCCATCTGGTTGAGTATTGCCATTATAAATGAATAGAGTGTGTTGGCAATGGCGATACTGTATACATCAAAACCGGTAAAGAAAAGTAATCCGCAGGCTGTTGCAGTCTGAACTATGAGAGCAATAGCGGCATTGAGTATGGGAGTGTTTACCTTACCAAGACCCTGCAGGATTGAACTGTTCAAAGTGCTGAGGGCGTAGAAGATAACCGATACAGAAAGGGCCATCAGTGTATATTTTGACAATTCGTAATTGCTTGCGGAATTGGGGAAAAGCAGCAGCGTTACCGGGCCTGCTAAAACAAATAATCCCACAGCACAGGGGATGGAGATAAGCATCGTTGTTTTTACTGCAAGAGAAATCTTGCTGCGCGCTTCTTCATCTTCCTTCTTAGCAACCAATTGAGCAATCGAAGGAATCATAGCCGATGCCATTGCGGAAGCAAACGCAATGGGGATATTTGAAATGGTCAAAGCCTTACCGGAGAAGATTCCGTAACGGCTGGATGTTATTACCGTATCCAGGTGCATTACAGAAGGATATATAGAGGTATAAAGCTTATTATTGATTACAGATGAAAGATTATACAGTGCTGTACTCATAATGAAGGGAGTAACTATCAATGTGATTGTTTTAATGATAGTACCTACACTGTCTGATTCTTTGTGGGTATCGGCAGCTACGCGACCTTTTATTTCTTTATGAGCTTTAAGATAAATCAGGAACATGAATAACAGAGCGACCATTACACCGGTTCCGGTACCGAGGGCACTGCCCATCGCACCACGTACCGCACGTGTTACCTGGCCGGCTTCATCTGCGGGGATTTCCATGGTTCCCATTGTCATTTTTATCAGAAAATAAGCAGCTCCTACGCTGACTATGGCGTTGGCAATCTGCTCAAGAATCTGAGAAACGGAGGTCTGCACCATGGTTTTGTGCGCCTGAAAATATCCTCGTAATACACCCAACATTCCGTAGAAGAATATGGTGGGAGCGAAGGTGCGCAGAACGGGAATGGCAGCTTCTTCAACGAAGAGCCCGGCCGCAAAATACAAAAAGGCTGAAGCAACTGCACCGATTACCAGCACATAAAAGAGTGCACCCTTGAAGAGGCGGTGTGCATTTTTATACTCCTGTACGGCAAGCTTTTGTGCAATTACTTTGGAAATTGCCGAAGGAATGCTGTAAGAGGAGATGAGCAGTATAATGGTGTAATAATTGTATGCGGACTGATAATATCCGAGACCAAGGTCTCCGATTATTCCGGAAAGAGGGCTGCGGTACAACAGACCTATTATTCTGGTAATGATTCCGGCGGCAGCAAGAATTGAAGCCTGCAGAATTATGCTGTTGGAGCCGCTCTTTTTTTCTTCTAACATGGTGATACCTTTACTTTACAATTTATTTCTTTACGACAGATGACGACAGAGGGTCACTCTGCCGTCATTTAATCATTTATATAATGCTGATCGCAATTGCCTGAAACGGCGAATTGATAGCATTTTTATCAGCCGATAAGCCAGTCATACATTTCCTGGTATTTATTGGCCGAAACCTTCCAAGAGTAGTCAACGTTCATAGCACGGTCCACCATCTTGTTCCACTCGCGCTTCTTATCATAGTAGATTTTCTCAGCGTAACGAATGGTGCCAAGCATTTCGTGAGCGTTGTAGTTGAGGAAACCGAAACCGGTACCGGTGCTTTCATACTCGTTGTAAGGCTCTACTGTATCCTTGAGTCCACCGGTCTGGCGAACGATGGGAAGAGTACCGTACTTGAGTGACATCAGCTGACTGAGTCCGCAGGGCTCAAAGAGCGAGGGCATCAGGAAAGCATCGCAGGCTGCATAAATTTTGTGAGAAAGTGCATCCGAATAGTAGATGTTGGCAGATACCTTGTTGTTGTATTTCCAATCAAAGTGTCTGAACATATTTTCATAACGCTCCTCACCGGTTCCGAGGATTACAAGCTGGATATCGTCCTGGCACAGCTCATCCATAATATATGCGATGAGGTCGAAGCCTTTCTGGTCGGTGAGTCTTGATACGACACCAATCATCATCTTCTTGTCATCAACGGTGAGTCCGAGTTCTTCCTGAAGAGCTCTCTTATTCTTTACTTTTTCCTTACGGAAATTGGCTGCGTCATATTTGCTGACAATATGCTTGTCGGTAGCGGGATTGAAATCCGTATAGTCGATACCGTTTACAATACCGCGGAGTGAGTTGCTTCTTGCACGAAGAAGAGGGTCGAGGCCTTCGCCGTAGAATGGAGTCTTGATTTCCTCTGCATATGTGTCTGAAACGGTGGTAACCGCATCTGCAAATACTACGCCGCCCTTCAAAAGGTTAGCATCCTTGTAAGCTTCAAGCTTGTCGGGAGTAAAATAGTAATCGGGAAGACCGGTAATGCTCTGTACGGTCTTAACATCCCACTTACCCTGGAACTTGAGGTTGTGGATGGTGAATACGGTCTTTATACCCTGATAGAAAGGATTCTCGGCAAATCTCTCCTTGAGATATACGGGGATGATTCCTGTCTGCCAGTCGTGGCAGTGGATCAGGTCGGGTCTGAAATCAATAACGGGAAGAGCGCTGAGTACTGCCTTACAGAAATAGGTATAACGCTCAATCTCATAGCGGGGATCGTCGTTATATACTTTTGCACCGTTCCAATAGAATTCATTGTCAATAAAATAGTAATGTACACCGTCTACAAATGCTTCGAATATACCGACATAAATATTCTGCCAGTTGAAGTCCATGTAGAAGTTGGTTACATATGTAAGCTTATCCTTCAGCTCCTGCTTCATGCAGGCATACTTGGGAAGGAAAACGCGCACATCAAAATATTCTTTATCAATATATTTGGGAAGAGAACCGACTACGTCAGCAAGACCGCCGGTCTTGATAAAAGGTACGCCTTCCGATGCAACAAAAAGTATTTTTTTCATTGATAGCCTCCGCAAATTAATTGTAGTAAATGTAAGCCTATACAAAGTTGATTATACTATATTTAGTGGCTGATAGATATAAATATTTATTATTTTGAGTGAAACTGTATATATGTTGTATATTTATCAAAAAATTTGGTAATTAATACATAAAATTAATTGAGATGATATAATGGCAGAGTAGAAAATGTAAATTTGAGGCGGGAGAGCTTATGAAAACGGGATTGATTCTGGAAGGCGGAGCAATGCGCGGTTTGTTTACTGCGGGAGTGCTCGACGTATTCTTGGAGAACGGAATTGAGTTTGACGGCGCTGCGGGTATATCGGCAGGCGCTGTGTTCGGTGCCAATTTTAAGTCAAAACAGATAGGAAGAACTATCAGATACAATAAACGTTTTTGCAAGGACAAAAGGTACGGAAGCATCAGTAACTGGCTAAAAACAGGAGATGCCTTTGACGTGGAATTTTGCTACCATACCATACCTGATGAGCTGGACGTATTTGACAGAGAAGCATTTCGTGATAATCCGATGCCCTTCTGGATCGGAGCTACAAATGCCAATACCGGAAAGGAAGAATATTACCTTTGTACCGACGGAGGCGCCAAGGATATTGAATGGATGAGAGCATCTGCATCAATTCCGGTTGTATCAAGAATGGTAGAAATCGACGGAATGGAGCTCTCTGACGGTGGAACGGCAGACGGTATTCCGTACAGATTTATGACCGAGGAACAGGGCTTTGACAGATGCGTGACTATATTGACCCGCCAGCCCGGTTACAAGAAGTCAAAGAATAAGTTGATGCCCATCATAAAGGCGAAACTCAAAAAATATCCGGCACTGGTGGAAGCGTTGGCAGACAGACATATCCGCTACAATGCTCTTTATGAATATATAGAAGAACAAGGTACTGCCGGAGTGACTTATATCATAAGACCGCCTTTTAAGCTTGATGTCGTCAAGATGGAGACGAACCCCGATAAGCTGGAAGCGGTATACCGGCTTGGCAGATCTGAGGCAATGAAACATCTTCGGGGAGTAAAGGAATTCTTAAAAAAATAGCCTATTGATAACCATATAAAATAATAATTTCAAAAAAATACAAAAAAAATTCACAATTTGTTAAATATTTCAGTTTCTTTCCTGTTTATATGAGTGAAGGCGTCGATAGAGAAAGAAAAATGAGCTCATATATTAAATGAAAAAGTTAAAGATACTGTTACATTAAACAAGTTTTAGCAGCGGGGATAAAAATAGCTGCGATGGAGGAAATTATTATGAAGAAGAAGGTTATTACATTATTTATGGCGGGATTGATGGTAGCTTCAATGACAGCATCAATGACAGGTTGCGGCAACAGTGATACGACTAATGGTAATTATGCGAAGACATCAGATGTTAGTACCACTGAAACCGCTTCATATTCATGCAATTATGCGGACAGCTGTGATGAAGGCTATTATTATGAAGAAGGGGAATTCAACACTGAGGAATATAATTTTATAGAAGAAAACGGATTTGTTAATGTGGCGCAGGCTCCTCTTTCAACTTTTGCAGCCGATGTTGATACCGGTTCTTACTGTAATCTCAGAAGACTCATCAACAATGGATATAGTCTTGCCAATGTGGCATCAGCCATCAGAACAGAGGAGATGGTCAATTATTTTGATTACATTGTTGACAGTACCGATGATGTATTCAGTGTACAGTATTCTGTAGGCGAATGTCCTTGGAATCCCGATAACAAGTTGTTGGTTATGACTATGCAGGCCAACAGTGAGATAAATGTTACCAATGAGGGCAACAATTTTGTATTCCTCATCGATACATCAGGATCAATGCGCGGTGAAGACAGAATTGATCTTGCAATCAAGAGCTTCAAGCTTCTTGCAGGAACTCTCGGTGTAAATGACAGAGTTTCTATAGTTACATATTCCGGAAGCAGCCAGACTATTCTTCAGGGCTCAAATGATTATAATGAAATTTGCAAAGCCTTGGATAACCTTACAACAGGCGGCGGAACAAACGGTTCGGGCGGAATCAGTGCTGCATATGACTGCGCTATGGAGAATTTTATTGAAGGCGGTAATAACCGAGTAATCATTGCTTCTGACGGAGACATGAATCTTGGTATCACCAGCCAGGGTGGTCTTGTTGATCTTATTACTGAAAAGAAGGAGTCAGGAGTATTCCTCACCGTACTCGGTTTCGGACAGGGCAACTACAGTGATGCCAATATGGAGTCAATCGCTGATGCCGGTAACGGTAATTACTTCTATATTGATGGTATTGACGAGGCAGAGAGAGTACTTTGCGAGAAGATGAAGCAGACTACCATTACCGTAGCAAAGGACGTAAAGTTCCAGGTCGAATTCAATCCCGCAGAAGTTTCTTCATACAGACAGATCGGATATGAAAACAGACAGATGTCTGCAAGCGATTTCGATGATGATACCAAGGACGGTGGAGAAATCGGAGCAGGTGCACAGGTTACCGTATGCTATGAACTTGTAATGGCTTCAGATTCAGAAGAGGATGAAGATGGACTTAAGTATCAGGATGCTACTCTTTCAGATGAAGCACAGAGCGGTGAACTTTGCACAGTTTCTGTAAGATACAAGGATCCTGCTGCAGACGAGAGCAAGCTTATTGAGTATCCTCTTACAGACAACGGAATCGGTAATGCAGAAGACTACAACTTTATTTGCGGTATCATCGAAGCTTCTATGGTAATCAGAGAGAGTGCTTACAAGGGAAATGCTACTATTGATTCTGCTTACCGTCTTGCATTGTCAGGTGCAAACAACAATAAGTACAGAGAAGAGTTCTGCGAGCTTCTTGTAAAACTCGGCGCAGATAAATAGTTCAGTTGTCAGCAGTCCGAAAAATTTAGAAAAGTTCACAGGCTAAAAAAATTTAGCTTGTAGCGAAATAAATAAAAGATCCTCCGTGATGATTAGAAATAGATGATAATCTCACGGAGGATAATTTTTTGATTTTTTGACATAATTATGGGTAATTTTTTGCGTTATTCAAACAATTATGGTATAATATCGGAAAATTAGGTGCATTGTAACCTAAGCCGCGCCGAGGGGGATATCGGTAATAACGAAGGAATCGAGGAAAGTTATGTTTAAGAATGTGGGAAATAAAATAAAAACAGTTTCAGTTCTTCTCTTGATTGCCGGAATATTGCTTTCTGCATATATCGGAATATTTGGCCATATGATATCGGGAGGAGAAGCATCATCCAGTGCGGATGAACTTATTCTTGGTGTTGTAATTATTGTATTCGGAGTAATCGCAAGTGTTGTTTTGAGTCTCATCGTTAACGGCTTCGGTGTCATTGTAGAGAATGCCGAAATGCTTGATGAAATCAGAACACTTGTCCTTGAGATTGACAACAAGCAGTCTTCTCACAGACCCGATAACAAGAAGAGTGCATCAATTCTCAATTCAAGCTTTAACAGTGAAGTTTTTGATGACAGAGATTTCAGTGCGGAAGAGCCTGCAAACCCTGACTATGTAAAGCCGGTCCCCGGCCATGAGGTGGCAGCTTCAAGATATGTGCCTCCGACATATTCGGGTCATGGAAAAGAAACTCGCGCACCTAAAACCGGATTCGGTACTCAGAATATGGGTGACGATTACTTGCCGGCACAGGAGACTCCTATTACAGGTGCATTTGACGAGCCTGATTTTGAAGAGTTTAGTGAGCCTGCGCCTCAGTCTATGCAGCAGAGAGTACCGCAGCCCGCAGCACAGCCTGCGCCTCAGCCTATGCAGCAGAGAGCACCGCAGCCCGCAGCACAGCCTGCACCTCAGTC
>JAKSRV010000028.1 GCA_024403435.1 Lachnospiraceae bacterium | reverse complement strand
GGAAGCGGTAACGGTGGAAACGATAACGGTGGAACAGGTACCAATGCACCTAAGACCGGCGATACATTTACTCCTTTCCTTTGGATCGGACTTATTGTAGGTTGCGTAGGTTGCATCGGATTGCTTGTTATAAGAGGTATCAGACTTGTTAAGAAGGAAGAAGAATTCGAAAGATAAGAGAATTGTATCGGAGATTCTTCTGGTAATTATAATCAGCATTATTGTACTGACAGGCGTAGTTATATATGCAGTATATAGATTACGCAGCGGATACAAGGATTATGAAACTGCTTCTGAAGTGTATGAAAGTGCACAAAAGCAATATGTTTTGATTAATCGACCCGGTGAGGCAACGGAATCTGAAAATGTGATGATTCCGTTGCAGTACACCGAACAAGACGACTATTTATCACAAGACGACAATGAAGGCTTCAGATGGTATGACATTGTAGATATTAATTTTTCCGATCTTGGGAATGTTAATAGCGAAGTGTGCGGATGGATATATTTTGAGAATGAAGATATCAGTTATCCTCTTATGTATTCCGGTGATAATACCAAGTATTTGGACCATGACTACACAGGAGCTGCGCTCAGAAGCGGCGCTATATTTGTAGATGGAACAAATAATAATGATTTTAGCGATGCACACACATTGATTTACGGTCATAATATGATTGATTCATCAATGTTTGGTAAGCTGAATTATTACAAAACTGACGAGGATTATTATGAGGGGCATAAATACTTTCAGATAATCACGCCTACAAAAAAACTTCGTTGTGAGATAGTTTCGTACAAAGATGTACCTGCCGATGGATATATCTATAAGACTTATAAAAGATATGATTCGGGATTTACGAGTTTTGCTTTGAATTATGTTTTTAAGAATTCATATATTCAACCTAATGTATCGATCACAAATGATGATCGTATCATTACTCTCTCGACATGTTCGGGAAGTGATAATATTAGATTTGTAGTCAGCGCAGTGGTTGTTGATGAATATTGATTGATGTGTCAAAATGATATGTCAAAAATAAAATAGCAAAACAGAACTATAGAAAACTGCTATGTATGATTGATGATTTCATACATAGCAGTAATTTTTTTGTAATATATTATGATTGTTTTATTGCAATCCCTTCAGCCATCTTGAGAATTCCTCAAGGACTGTGGTGTAGAGCTCTTCGTCTGAGGCCTGATTCAGGTCAAGCATTTCTGCAAAGCCTGTATTGTCGCGGGCACGGCCGGTGAGTTTGTCGACACGTCTGAGGTAATCGAAATCCTCGTCACCGATACCGATGAACTGGACAAACATATTCTTGGTTGAGATTCTGCGGAGAAGTTCATCGCAGACTTTTTTATCAGCCAGTGAGTTCTCACCGTCGGTAATGAACAGGATGAAGGTAGGGTCTCCGGCAACATTGTAGTCGGAAGCCGCATATACACCGATTCCTGTCGCTGTGTAATCAAGGTTGAAGTCTTCGACGATGGCGTTGAGCACGGGGGCATAATTGGTGCCGCCGATACGGTAGCCCGATCTTTTTACCACATCGAATACATAGTTATCATAGTTATCCAACGACATCTCGGGCAATCTCATATAATCGTTCTGGAAGAGATATACGTTGATCTGGTTGTTGTTGCTGAAGGTCAGCCCGAGAGGAACGAGCTTGTTCAAGGTACTCTGAACAGTTCCGTCGGAATACAGGCAATTCATTGAACCGCTGTAATCGAGCACGACAACGACTCTTGCCTTGGTTGAGCCGAGGTCAACATCCACCTTTTTACTGATATCGATGACGGTTTTACTCAAATTGACGATATGCTTTTCGAGGTTAACCACGTCCTTGGACAGGTTAATTTTATTCATTGCCTCGCGAGTGAGGTCCTCAGCAGTCTTGGCGAGAATGATTTTACCCGTGCCTGCCGGTGCGGAAGGGGTTTGGTGAAGTGATGCACCGCTTATTTCCGAAGCGAGTCCGACAGATCCGCCAAACGAGGTGAGTAGTGCTTCGAGTCCTCCGTTAAATCCGGAAGCTACGGCATTGATTCTCCATCCGTCCTTGCGATATATCTCAAATGAAATGATGGCTTTTTCCTGTAAAAAGTCACTGCCGGGTATGCATATGGCCAGACCGGGATTGCCGGGCTGAGTGATGAGCACATTGTGGCTGTTGATGCTGCCCATAGTGCCGTTGCCGTCGATGCTGACGGTGAATACCAGCTTGTGTATATTGACGGGGAGGCGATTGAGTGTTAGTACAAAATCAGCTCCGTTGTCGGTTGCTTCATATGTGATTTCGTGCTGCGGAGACATAGTCTGATTATAGAAAATCATATAGTCTTTTCCGCACAGCTTACCGTTGGCATCAAAGCAAAAACAGCAGTAGTCATACACTGCGGAGCCATCCATAATCATGCTGACGGTAATATTTCCCGACGGATGCACGTAATGGCCCAAATTATCTCTCATTCCTCTTGTGAGTACCATTCAATTTTTACCTCTGTGTAAATATTTGCGCAATTGCATCAAATATATAATATTCTGAGAAAAATATACCATAAACAGTCTTTTTTGTGAAATAGAGCATGTTAATTCGCTCTTATGTAGATAGTAATTATGCATGGGTGGTTATATACTGTTTTCATACGGTGGTTCTGTATGCGTTTTTCGTCGTAACAGGACTGTAAGTTGTATAAAAATCAAATAGCAAAAATGCTGAAAGCGGAGATTGACAATGATAAAAAATGTAGTGTTTGACATCGGTAAGGTGCTTATTGAATTCGATTGGAAAAAGTTCATGCACACGCTCTTTACCGACGAACAGGTGATTGAAGCGGTTACACAGAGTATATGGAACAGCGGCTGGTGGCCGGAGATGGACCGTGGAGCAATGCCCGAGCAGGAGATTTTGAATCACATATACGAAGAGTCGGGTGAGTACAGAAAGGAAGCCGAGTACACCATGGAACATTTCGGTGAGTGCATCGGCAAGCAGGAATACGCTATTCCCTGGGTGAAGGAACTCAAGGCGATGGGTTACAACGTATATTTCCTTTCAAACTACAGTGATTTCCTGATTCGCTCAAATCCCGATGCGCTGAGATTCAGAGAGTATATGGACGGCGGTGTGTTCTCATTTGAGGAGCATCTGATCAAGCCGGATGCAGCCATTTACAACAGACTGTGTGAAAAATACGAGCTCGTTCCCAAGGAAACGCTTTTTATCGATGACATTCAGGCTAATATTGATGCGGCTATGGCAGCCGGAATCAAGGGAATTCGCTTTGATGGATATGAGGTCACACGCCCGATTATTATGGGATACCTGAAAACCGGCAGTGAGGAACTGCTGGCAACTAGACCGGCGCAGGTTGTTGATGACGGAATAGACTGGAATGCGTGGAAAAATATAACCGAAGGTGAGTAATATAAGTGCTGTTTTTGCATTGGTTTAATTGTCAACGACAGTGCTGTATGATAAAATTATGAATAGTGGCGCATTGGCGCTATTCAATATGTAAATGCTTTATTTTTATATAAAAGTGGAGGAAAAAATGAAGTACACAGGATTAAGCGAAGCTGAGGTAAAAGCTTCAAGAGAAAAGAACGGTTCGAACCTTATCCCCGATTCGGAACCCACAACATTCTGGGATGAATTTAAGGAGACCTTTGGGGACCCGATGATCAAGATTTTGCTTGCAATCGCAGCACTCATGATCGTTATGTTCATACTTGATGTAACCGGACTGTTCGAGACCGGAGTTGCAATCTATGAGCCTCTCGGAACCATTATTGCGGTACTTATCGTAGCAATTGTATCTGCAAAGACAGGCGTTGCCAGTGATACCGCATACCGTAAGCTCAAGGACGGTCAGAAGAAAGATACCTGTAAAGTATACAGAGACGGTCTTGTACAGGTCATCGAAGTTGATGATGTAGTAGTAGGTGATAAGGTAATCCTTCAGTCAGGAGACAAGGTTCCTGCAGACGGTATTCTTATCGACGGAGACCTCAGAGTCGACAACTCAGCACTTAACGGAGAAGCTGAGGAGTGCAAAAAGTTTGCAGTTCCCGAAGAGACCGAGTTTGCTGAGGAAATCACCGGTGATGTATTTGTAGATAAGTATTCACTCTTCAAGGCTGCAGTTGTATTCGACGGCGAAGGTGTAATGGATGTTCGTAAGGTCGGCCTCAAGACCATGATGGGTAAGATGGCTGAGGAAATGCAGGGTGAGGATCCCGATTCACCTCTTAAGGTTAAGCTTGCCAAGCTTGCTAAGCAGATTTCTACCTTCGGTTATATCGGAGCAGCAGTTATCACTGTAATGTATGTTGCTTTCTTTATTATCAACGCAGGCGGATTTTCAAGCTATTTCGCACAGGGTGCTGCCCATATTATCCAGGATGTAATCAAGGCAGTTTCACTTGCAGTAGTTATTATCGTATGTGCGGTTCCCGAGGGACTTCCTCTTATGATCTCGCTCGTACTTATGCAGAATACCAAGAAGATGCTCGATCACAACGTACTTGTACGTAAGGCTATCGGTATTGAGACCGCAGGTTCACTCAATATTCTCTTTTCAGATAAGACCGGTACCATTACCAAGGGTCATCTCGAGGTAGTAGAGTTCTTCACCGCAGACGGTCGTACAATCGACATCGACAAGATGAAGGATTACAAGAAGGTTGAGACTCTTGTAGATATCGCTATCGGAATGAACTCAGGTTCAATGTTCGATTCAGAGCACAATGTAGTAGGTGGTAACGTTACCGACCAGGCGCTCATGAGATTCCTCGGTGAGGATGATTACAAGATGCTCAAGAACGGCAACGCTTATGAAATAGGCGAGTCACAGGGCTTCAATTCAGCCAATAAGTTCAGCCAGGTAGAAATCAAGAACCTTGGTAAGGTATTCTACAAGGGTGCTCCCGAGAGATTCCTCGACAAGGCTACCAAGGCTCTTAATGCAAACGGTGATGTAGTAGAGCTTGATCTCGAGACCATCAATACCAAGATTAACGGTCTTGCAGCTAAGGCAATGCGTGTACTTGCATTCGGTTATTCAGAGTCAGCATTCACCGAGAGCTCTATCAATGATGATGTAGTTATTACCGGTTTCGTAGCTATCAGAGACGATGTTCGTGCTGAAGCTAAGGAAGCTATTCAGGAAGTTATGAAGGCCGGCATTCAGGTTGTAATGATTACCGGTGACAGACTTGAGACTGCAGTAGCAATCGCTAAGGATGCAGACCTTATCAGAAATGAATCAGACAGAGCCCTTACCTCAGCACAGCTTGCTAAGATGAGCGATGATGAGATTAAGGAAATCGTAAGAGATATCAGAGTAATTGCAAGAGCACTTCCTACAGATAAGTCTCGTATGGTTAGAATTTGCCAGGAGATGAACCTTGTAGTAGGTATGACCGGTGACGGTGTAAACGACTCACCCGCTCTTAAGAAAGCAGATGTTGGTTTTGCAATGGGTTCAGGTACCGAGGCTGCCAAGGAAGCCGGAGAAATCGTTGTACTTGATGACAACTTCAAGTCAATCAAGGATGCAGTTCTCTACGGACGTACCATTTACAACAACATCCTTAAGTTCTGTAAGTTCCAGCTCGTTATTAACGTAGCTGCGGTAGTAGTAAGTGCTATCAGCCCCTTCTTCGGAATTGATGAGCCTCTCAAGGTTACACACCTTCTGTTTGTAAACCTCGTAATGGATGGTCTCGGAGCAATCATGCTCGGTAACGAGCCCGCTCTTGAGAGATACATGAATGAGAAGCCCAGAAGAAGAGATGAGAGCATCATCAGCAAGAAGATGGCAGGACAGATTCTCACAATGGGTATCTGGCTCACCGCAGTTAGCTTTGCATTCTTCAAGCTTCCTTTCTTCCAGCAGTTCTTCATGGACGGAGATACTTACAGCTTCGAGAAGCATGCAACCGCTTACTTCGTGCTCTTCATCGTTGCAGCACTCTTCAATGGATTTAACGTAAGAGACGAGGGCTTCGGCATCTTCAAGAACCTCGGTGCTAACCCCGGATTCCTCAAGGTATGGTTTGCAATCGTAGCTATCCAGGCTGTAATTGTAAATGCAGCACTTATTCCTGTTCATCCCTTCGACTGGATTGGAGCAATGTTCAGCTGCACACCTTTCGGACCTCTCGGATGGGTAGTAACTCTTGCACTTGCATTTACTATGATTCCTGTAGACCTTATCAGAAAGGCATGCATCGGAGCAGGTAAGAACTAAGTTAGTTCAGAGACATACAAGTATTGAATAATCAATAAAAATTATCAGCAACAGCGGCAGGATTGTTCATCACAGACGTTCCTGCCGCAGGATAAAGAAAATGGGAGGTGTCGGCATGAGTGTTAATTTGCAAAAGGGTCAGAAAATTAATTTGACCAAGAGCAGCGATACAGCTCTTCGTGCTGTTATGGTTGGCCTTGGTTGGGATGAGGTCGAACAGAAGAGAGGATGGTTCGCACCTAAACCCGCAAGCATTGACTGTGACGCATCTGCAATCCTTTGCGGCGCTGATGGCAAGGTTATCAGCCGTGAAGTAAATCAGAGCGTTGTATATTTCGGAAACCTCAGAGGTGCAAATGATTCAATCATTCATCAGGGAGACAATCTCACCGGTGAAGGTGATGGCGATGATGAGCAGATTTTGGTAAATCTTCAGCAGGTTCCTAATCAGATTGACAAGATTGTATTCGTAGTAAATATCTATGATGCAAGAGTCAAGCGTCAGCATTTCGGACTGATTAAAAATGCTTTCATCCGTATTGTAGATATCCAGAAGCGTGTAGAAATCTGCAGATTTAATCTGTCAGACAATTACAACGACATGACCGGACTTATAGTCGGAGAAATCTACAGAAGAGAAGGCGATTGGAAGTTCAATGCAATCGGCCAGCCTATCAAAGAAGCAAGCAGACTTGATTCATTAATCGCTTATTATCGATAGTATTTGTGAGGAGGATTTTGTTATGGCAATTAATCTTCAGAAGGGTCAGAGAGTAAATCTTGACAGCACTATGAAAATGGCGCTGGTTGGACTTGGTTGGGATACAAATCGTTATGACGGTGGCTATGATTTCGACCTTGATGCTTCTGCATTCCTTTTAGGCGCAAACGGAAAGTGCCTCAGAGACGAGGATTTTGTATTTTATAATAATTTGAACGGCAGAGACGGTGCGGTAGTTCACCAGGGAGACAATCTTACCGGTGAAGGCGAGGGAGATGATGAGGTTATCCTTATCGATTTTGCCAAGATTCCCGAAGAGATTCAGAAGATTGCCGTATGTGTAACCATTCATGAGGCTGTGGCCAGAAGACAGAATTTCGGTCAGGTTTCAAACGCATTTGTACGTGTGGCAAGAATTGAAAACGAGATGGATATGCAGGGTGTAGACCAGATTCGTTTTGACCTTGAGGAGGAATTCTCGGTAGAAACCGCACTGGTTGTATGTGAGATTTACAGATATAACGGAGTATGGAAGTTCAACGCAGTAGCTTCAGGTTTCCAGGGAGGTCTCGAGGCTCTTGTCAGAAATTATGGTCTTGATTGTTAGTATTATATAAATACATATCCCGGCGAGAGAATCTGCGAGAGGTTTTCTCGCCATTGTTGATTAATGGAATTGACTTTTATTTAGCATAAATCAGTAAAAATTGCAGGTTTTTCATGGCGGAATTAAGAATTTCACACTATGTGAATGAGACAAAGGTGCTGGGGCCGTTTGTGAGAAGTGCACTGTGGGTACACGGCTGTTGCTTTGACTGCGAGGGCTGCATCGCCAAGGAAATGAATAATGGGCCGTATAAAACTGTGAGCTCGAGTGAGCTGGCTGAAGCATTTTTGAACATCGAGGGTGTCGAGGGAATAACTATCAGCGGAGGAGAGGCATTTTTGCAGGCTGAGGGCCTGGCGGAAATGATAGGGCTGATACGCAGCAAGCGGGATTACGGTGTGATTATTTACACAGGCTTTACCATAGAGGCTCTGAGGGCTAAAAAAGATGCTTCGGTAGACGCCTTGATAGAGCTTGCAGATATTATTATCGATGGAAATTATGTCAAGGAACTGGACGACGGGCAGCCTTACAGAGGTTCGTCAAATCAACGGATTCTCTTGATTTCGGACAGATACAGGGAGGTCGCAAAGGACTACTATGTTCCCGGTAAGAGGAATATAGAAATCAATGTGACCGAGAAAAACATATACATGGTCGGTGTTCCTTCGGAGCACGGCCTGAAAACATGGAAAGACTTAAAACGCAAGGCGGAGGTCAGCGGTAACAATGAGTTATGAATTATTTAAAAAGGACACTGTGAGAATATACCTGCTGAATGAGGTTGTGAATGAGAAAACCTCGGGTATACAGGTGTATTTGGAAAGCGAAGGCAGGGAGAAGGATTTTCTTACCGTAAGGAAAACTTCTGCAAGCTCATATCAGTTTAATAATTTTATCGTTAAAGAGAAAGCCGAGGAAAATTGTATTGAGATTAAGCCCAATGTAGTGGGATGTCCCGCTTATCTGTTGGTGACCAGCGACAAGGATATTGAGCTTGAGGTAGTCAGAAACGGCTCGAGCAGTGTCGATCGCAGCTTTGATATGGTAGCCGGAGAGGTTAAGATTGAGTTTGCACCTGAGGGGTATACAAAATACAATTTGAGTGTTAATCAGGTTATGACAGCCTACAGTGCCGAGGCAATCGAAGAGACTGCAAGCAATGTTAAGGTAGAACTTCATGAGCTGACAGAGGATACGGAAAAGCTCCTCAAGGATATCGAAGAGACCAATAATGAAGTGACCGACAAGAGAAAGAAAAAGGAACAGCTTCTGACTGAAAAGACTGCACTCGACAGTGAGCATACCGAGCTGACAGAGAGTATCAAAAAGTTGAGCACTGCTATCACCGATACCGAGGCTGAGAAACAAAAGCTTGCGGATGATAAGGCTCATCTTACAGACAAGCTTGAAAAGATAAAAGTCGAATATGATAAGGATTACGCAGCCTACAGTGACGAAATAGAAGAGATAAAGCGTAACTATGATGTAGATGTCGAAATCCTTAAATACTACGAGGATAAGGATGTGACGCCCATCGAAGAGCTCATTGACAGAGCGAAGAAGGATATTGAGCAGATCGAAGAGCAGATAAGGGTATTTGTAGAGGCCAAGGCCCGCAAGACCGCAGAAATAGAAGCCGAGCTGAAACTTGGCAAGAAAGAGTAACCAACCCGTATGGATGATATTCGCAGTCTCGAAAATCAAATACGAAAGCTTCAGCAGGACTTGGACAGTCAGAACCGTGAAATGAACCGGATGCGTCAGCAGTCGGCCGATGAGACCAGACGCAAGATTGATGAATATGATCAGCAGATGCGAATGGAACTGAAGCGTCATGACAAGGCTTCTCAGAAGGAATACGAAAAGCTGCTGAAGGAATATCAGAATAATCTCAATTCCGATGTGCAGGATTCGCAGCTGCAGATGAACAGCGAGTATCGTAAACTCAAGTCTTCCGTAAGTGACAAAGAACGCGAATGGCAGGAGAAGAATCGCCAGCTCGACGGTATGGTATCTGAGCTGAAAAAGAGTACCGCGCAGAAGGAAGATGTAGGCGACAAGGAAATTCAGAAGTATATTGAGGAAGTCAATCAGGCTCGTATTGAAGTTGAGAAAAAGCCTCATGAGAAGTTTTTCCCTCGCAGAATCAATTCCTTCAGAACAGCCATCACCGATGCTTCGGAAATGTCAAAGATGGGACTGAGAGAGGCGGCAATTGCAATTTTTATATCTGCCAGATCCGGTCTCAACAGATTGGGATTTGATGTAGATGAGAAATATGCCGAGTGGACGAGGCAGTATGAAGTTCTAAAAAGTAAGCTCGAACTGATGGATATGAAGCTTGCGGACGAATGCTCTGATTGGCAAAAGCACGCGTTGGAAGTGGACAAAGAATACGACACCATGAGTGATGCGGAAAAGGCGCAGGCTGTAATCAGCATTACCTATTGGAGTTCCGGAGAATATTCCACTGCGGTATCACGAGTAGCAGAACTCAAGGCTGCAGTGTCGGAAATCAGCAATTTAGGTCCCATGGAATACTTAAAACGCGAGGACAGTATGGACATTGATGCGCTCAAGGCAATCAATGCAGAGCTGGATGATATGAGCGAGAAGTGGGAACAGACTGCTGCAGTTTATAAAGAGAGATATAACGCAGCCTGTGAGCGCGCAGACTGGGGTGAGAATATCATTGATTTTCTCGAGGGAGAAATCAATCTGTCATGGAATGAGGCAGAGAGTCATTTCAAGTATGCCGATGCGGCGACAGCCGATAATGAGCAGTATCAGGCCTATATGGGAATGCAGTATGGTGATACCTATGAAAAAGAGGACACCAGACAGTGGCTCGAGCTGGTATTTACCAACTCTATGGATACTGTGGTTTTCGTATATATTGTGCCCTATGAGAAGGGTACCAAGGTCGAGAACAGAATCGTGCTTTATATTGATTATAACGGCGCGGAAAATGAAGAATATTCGAGACATATTTATCAGCATATATGTGAGAGTATCAATTTGGAGACAGACGACGGAACTATCAATTTTACTACGGACGTCGCTCAGCTTAGAACCAATGTGAATAATACCCTTCGCGAGACGGGGCAGTCCATTGAGAAAAAGATGAGAAGGATGAGATAAGGGGGACTTACAGATGAGTGGAGAATCAGGAGGAATGGCAATTGCACCCTTGATAGGTTTGGGTATTGCTTATCCACCTCTCGGAATATTAATTGCGGGAGGTGCAATTGCGACAAGTGTTGTAAGAGCAAAACGTGCCGAGCGAAGACGTATGGAGCGTGAGGCGGCACGAGAAGAGCAGCGCAGAGCACGAGAGGCGCAGCGTCTTCGTAATTTGGAGATGAACAGAAATAATCAGGCGAATGTAAGGAACAACACCGGTACGTACAATGCGCCGGTTAATCCGATTATGAGAGAGTCTCTGAATACGATCAGCAATACGATGTATGCGAATATGAATGAGCAGACCATTCTCAGCAAGCGTGCGTCTCAGGAAATGAATGCCGAACTGGAGAAGAGCAGAAATGAAATGCTGAAAGTCATCGACAACGATGATCCCGCTCAGTATCGCGAATATATAAGTCAGTTGGATAAGTCGAAGGCTGAATTTACCAAGCGTATTTACAATATTCAGAATACCTTCAATGAGAATTACCATATCAAGATAAATGAGAGCATGGCGCAGATATCCAAGGAGGTTGATGCGCAGTACACCTCTCAGATGAATGAGCTTCAAAAGCTTCAGGCGGATATTCAGAAAAAGAAGGAGACCGCCTCGAGTCTTGCCAAAGATTATATAGACGAAGCCAAGAGACTGATGACTTCTTTGGAAGAGGAGTACAACGGCCTCAAATATTCACGTAATCAGATGACAGAGATTGAGCGCTCGATTAATGATGCAGTAGCTCAGTACAATGCCGGCAACTACGAGGCAGCCATAGCAGTAGCCAAGGACAGTATGCTCGTAACCATGGAGGAAATCTACAAGGCTGATTGCAGGCAGCAGGAGTGGGAGAACTACTACAATATGGCTCTCACGGTTTCACTGGAATTGGAGGGCTTTATCGAGGGTCAGGAGACCATTACCGCCGAGGCCAAGGCGCAGGTTGAGCAAAAGATTGGCAAGACCATAGAGGACGATATCATCGGAATTAATGTAAGCGAATATACCTGCAAGAGAAGCGATGGCAAGACTCAGTATGAGTATCTTCTTGAACAGGCCAAGAAGATAGTGGCAACTTTAGAGTCGGATGAAGCTGAGAATCTTAGCGCCGAGGAGCTTAAGGATTATATTGATTTGATTAATACCAAGCTGTACCCTGCGGCATCAAAGGCTATATTTGACGGTATTCTCAATATGAGCAATGCTTTTACCCGCCAGAATATCAGCGAGGAGATTATCGATTTCTTCGAGGAGCACAACTTTAATTTTACCGGTTATTCTTATGATGATGATAAGCATGATGGTGCTCTTCGTATCGGCTTGGAAAATGATACTACCGGCGAGGAAATCATAGTTACATTGGCACCTGAGCTGATGCAAAACGGTGAAGTTCAGACCCGCGTCGAAATCGACCAGCTCAAGGGCGATGAGACCAACGAAGAAAGAAAAGAATTTTTCAGACAGAGCGTAACGGATTGCGTAGTCGAAAGCACTCCCGGTGCCCAGATTAAGCTTGAATGTAAGCGCGAGACCAAGAATAAACTTTCGGAAAAAACACAGCTGAGAGACAGACTCAGACAGTAGAACACCTACCTTACACGTTTGGAGTAATAAAATGAGTTCGATATTGCAGAAGACTAATATGAATAAAATATTTCTCATATATGGTCACCTGGATGATATGTTTATCACCGGAGACCTGCAGAAGGTTAATTTCAGACCGTTTCTCAACGGCTATCTGAAAAATCTCGGATATGAGCAGATTGTTTATTATTCAGGCGCAAAAAATGTAGGTAAGTTTGTACTGGATGATGAGAGTGCAGTCCTTGCTATCAATAAAAACAAGGGATATGTGCTTCCGGATAAGAATGCAACCGCCGGTAGCACTCAGAGTGCGCCTATGGCAGCAGGTAATGAGGGAGCTACGCTCACAGAGGCTCCCAAAAAGAAGAGACGTATCACCCGACCCAATGCCAAGCCCGTGCAGGCTCAGGCGGAAGCAACTGTGCAGGCGGAAGCTGCAGCTCAGACTGATGCCGCAGCTCAGTCGACAGCTCAAGCCGAGACTGCCAAGGATGCACCGACCGCAGATCAGGCTATTGCACCGACCGCAGATCAGGCTGCGACTGCTACGCAACCCGATGCTGCAACTCAGGCTGCGACACAGCCCGCCGACCCCAACAATGGAAGAAAACTGGTATATCGTCAGCCCAAGATTACTCCTGTTGAGTTCCTTGACGATGCCAAGAATATGATGGCCGGTACAAAGCACAAGTCGGTAATAGTATTTACTTTTATACAGGATTTTGTAACCGACAGATCGGCACCGATGCAGCCCTATCTTGAGCTGGTGTCACATTTGTGGGACGAATACAGCAGTGAAAATAATCAGAACATCTGCATTTTCCTGGCTCCTCAGATGAGCTGTGCAGATCTGCGCAGGATGTTCGACAATATGGAGAACGGTTCGGTTCTCAGAAACAGATTTTTTAATTCGGACGGAACAGTCAATCGCAGCACCGCTATAGAGGTGGGCCTGCCCAATAATGATGAACTCGGATATATGTTGGATTACCTGCGTATCGTAGGTGACAATGGCAAGAGAATCAAGTTCAGACAGGATGAAAAGAAGCGTATCACTTCTTCAATTATGTATCTGAGCCGTGAGGCGGAGCGAGATGAGAACCGTTCGGGTTATATGCATGCGGTGTACAACAATATTGTTGCTTACATGGCTGCACAGCCTGAGGATGTCGTTGAAATCAATGATGATATCGTCAAAAAGATGTACAGCAAGTATCGCAAGATAGACGAGTCCGATCCGATGGAGAAGCTCAAAAAGACCGAAGGCTGGGAGAGCGTTGCCGACAGAATCGATGAGATTTTGCGTGATTGCCGAATGAAGAAAGCCGCTTACGAGAAGAATTCTCTCAAGCCCGCACCGCAGAAGAAAAAGCTCGGCTGTGCCAATGAGAGAATCGATGTTGATGATTCTGACAGTGGTTTTAAGTATCCTGTGCCCCACTTTATCCTTCGCGGTAATCCCGGTGTAGGCAAGACTACCGTTGCCAGACTCATCGGACAAATTTTATATAATGAGGGTATTTTGCAGAAGGGAACCACTATCGAGGCAAAGCGCGATGATTTGGTAGGTCAGTACGTAGGAGAGACTGCCATCAAGACCAATGAGTGCGTGGAGAGTGCCATCGAGGGAGTACTCTTTATTGATGATGCTTATTCACTTCTTGAGAAGGGTGATGAGCACAATTATGCCAAGGAAGCCATCGATACGCTGGTGCCTATAATGACCAATCCGGACAAGTACAGATTGTGTATCATTATGGCAGGTTACCCTGAGCCTATGGATGAACTGTTGGAGATGAACGCAGGACTTCGCAGCCGCTTCAGCAAGGCCAATATACTGACTATAGATGATTATAAGCCTGAGCTTTTGCAGAAGATTTTTGTGAATGACTGCAAGAAGGACGGCTACAGATTTATGGGCGAGGAAGAGGGAGAGACTTCACTTGATCTCGACCTGTTTTTCACGAACCTGTATAACCAGAGAAACCGCGCAGACTTCGGTAATGCGCGTGATATTGTTGCGCTTTCGAAGGAAGTTAAAATGCAGAGCAGCCTTCGCGATGATGTTGCAAGAGTCATCGCAGAGGAGGATTTTGGGGATGCTCGGAAATACTTTATCAAGAGAGGCATATCATCAATTGATGAGATTTATGCTCAGATTGATAAATATGTCGGAATGGGCTTTGTAAAGGATTTGTTCAAGAATATACGCTTTGAAGTGCTCGATACCATTGAGAGTAAAAAGCGCGGAATAAAGCCGGAACCCTATCCGGATCACTATATTTTTGCAGGTAATCCGGGTACCGGTAAGACTACCGTCGGAAAAATGATAGGTGAATTCTATCATATGATGGAGGTACTGGGCGGTGCCGAGACCAAGTTTATAGATGCATCGGATCTTATCGGTAATCACGTAGGCGATTCCAAGGAAAAGATTGTAGAGGCGATGCAGGATGCCATCGACCACAATCAGGTGCTCTATATCGATGAGGCATATCAGATTTCCGAGTCTCCTTACGGCAATGAGATTATCGGAGCAATGATGACCAAGATGACCGAGAATGCGGATGATTTCAAGGTTATCTTCGGTATGTATTCAAATCGCGTGGAGGCATTTTTGAAAATGAATGCCGGTCTTTCGAGACGTCTGCGCGTCGTGGAATTCCCTGACTATACACCTGATCAGTTGCTGGAGATTTTTGACCGCACGATTAAGTCACAGGGCTGCACCATTACCGAGGAGGCACATCAGCGTATAAAGCTGATTTTGACACACAAGTATGATGTGCGCGGTGAGGACTTCGGTAATGCCGGTGAGGTCAAAAAGATGGTCATCGACATGAAGCGTCTGCGCCTGGAGAGAGTTTACTCTGCCAATATAGAGGGCGATGCGCGCTATGAATATATTGTTGACGATATTCCGAAAGAATTGCTGGATATGGTTGCCGGCAAGGTTAACCCCAAGACATTGGATGATATCATGCAGGAACTCAATGAGCAGATCGGTATGAGTGATCTCAAGGATATCATTATTCAGAAGCAGGAAGAACTTATTTTTGCCCGCAAAATCGGAGAGTCACCGGACGATATTCGTCCCGGCTACTACTTCTTCGTGGGTAATCCCGGTACCGGTAAGTCTACCAGTGCCAAGCTTTTTGCGCAGTGTCTGCAGCAGATGGGCATAGTAAAAACAGACAACTTTTACTCATGTACCGCCAAGGATTTGGTGGGCCAATATGTGGGCCAGACTCAGGGTAAGGCTCACGAGTTACTTAGAAAATCACAGAATGCGGTACTCTTTATCGATGAGGCGTACAGCTTATCTTATGCGGAAGGAAATTCGGGTAATGACTTCAAGAAGGAAGCTCTTGAGGAAATCATTGCTTTTATGGACGATCCCGAGCACAGACGTACCTGCTGTATTATTTTGGCAGGTTATGAAAAGGATATGCAGGGTCTGTACAGATCCAACAGCGGTATGCGTTCGCGTATCGAGGAGGTTCATTTCAAGGATTACTCTGCGGATGAGACCTATGATATCTTTGCGCTGTTTTGCAAAAAGGGTGGGTTCAAGATTTCCGAGGGCGTGCGTGAGCTGTATGTTCCGGTATTTGAAGAACTCAAAAAATTGGAGTATTTCTCAAACGGAAGAACCGCAAGAACTATTTATGAGAAAACAATTGCCAACACCAAGAGACGTATTGTCAGAAGCGACAATATCGATCCTGCGGAGGCAAAAACCATTTTGCCCGAGGATTTGCTGAGCACAGGAGAAGCAGTCCGAGTGATTGGTGTTGACTCTGTTTAGACGTTAACGGATTTGGAGAAATGAGATATCAGATTAAACATGCAATCGTGCAGTTCGCAGCTGCCACGATTCTTGAGGACGTAAATTTTGAAATACACGACAATGAAAAGGTCGCGATTGTCGGAAGAAACGGCTGCGGCAAGACTACTTTGCTCAAGCTGATAAACGGCGACATCAAGATGAGCAATATTGACAGCGATGAGAGCTGCGGTATTGTGACAGCCGGAACGCAGAGAATAGGTCTGCTGCGCCAGGTGAGCTTCGAGGACGGAGAGATATCCGTAGAAGACGAGATTAAAAAGTGTTTCGAAGCTGTATTTGCTTGCGAAAACAGGATGCGTGAGGTGGAGAGTAAAATCCACGAGACTACCGAAGACGGCTCAGAGGTAGACAGAAGCCTAATGTATGAGTACGAAAATCTGCAAAAGCAGATGGAGGCGCTCAGAGGCTATTCCTGGAAGCAGGATATGGAAATGATTTTCCAAAAGTTCGGATTCGCATTAGAGGATTTGAAGAGACCTATAGGAACCTTTTCGGGAGGACAGCAGACCAAGGTTGCCTTTATCAAGCTGCTGTTGGCACGTCCGGATATAATGCTTTTGGACGAGCCTACCAACCATTTGGACATCACCACTATCGAATGGCTGGAGGATTATTTGAAAAAATATGACAATGCTGTCGTAATTGTATCGCACGACAGAATGTTCCTCGACAGAGTCATAGATGTGACCTATGAGATTGAGTACAAAAGAATTAAGCGCTACAAGGGTAATTATTCCGCCTTCATGAGACAGAAGGAGGAGAACCTGATTAAGCAGGAGCGCGATTACGAAGAGCAGCAAAAGGAGATTCAGCGTCTCACAGAGTGGATAGAAAAGTGGAAGAATACACCTACCAAGGTGGCTGCCACCAGATCCAAGAGAATGGCCATCGAGCATATGGTGAAGGTGGAAAAGCCCAGACGCTTCGATACCAAGGCTTTTAAGGCTATGTTTACACCTTTGCGAGAGAGCTACAACGATGTAATTCTAGCCAAGAAGCTCAAAATCGGTTACGATGAGGTGCTCAGTGAGGTTTCATTTGAATTGCATAAGGGTGAGCGACTCGCAGTAATCGGTGAGAACGGTAAAGGAAAATCCACATTGCTCAAGACATTGGTGGGAATGCTGCCGTCGCTGGGCGGAAGCTTTACAATAGGTACCAATGTGGATTTGGAGTACTTTGACCAGCAAAGAGCAGTTTTGCCTGTGGAGAATCCCAAGCAGACCGTGATGGAGAATTTCTGGGAGGAATATCCCAAGCTTCTTCGCGAGGATGTAAGAAGTGCGCTCGGTGCATTTATGTTCTCCGGTGAAGAGGTGGACAAGGAGATGGGCATGCTCTCAGGCGGAGAAAAGGTGCGCCTGGAGCTGTGTAAGATTTTCTATACCAAGCCCAATCTGCTGATACTCGATGAGCCTACCAACCATATGGATATCGTTGGAAAGGAAGCACTCGAGCATATGCTTACAAATTTCGACGGTACGGTGCTGTTCGTATCGCATGACAGATATTTTATCAGTCAGATAGCCACCGGAATACTGGAATTCGGTGTAGACGAGGTCAGACAGTATGCGGGAACATACAATGATTACCTCATTGAAAAGGATAAGCGTGCAAAAGGTATCATAAAAGATATCGTGCGTGATGCCGCGAACGGGAAGAGCGGAGCGGGCAGCTTGGGTAAGAACGGAGCCGGCAATTTGGCAGCAGATGTCGGTAAAGGTAACGGTGCACCGACTCTTGACGATGTATTCGACAAGAAGACATATTATAATCCCGGCAAGATTATATCCAGACTCAAGGCGCAGCTCGAAAAATATGAGCGTCAGATTGCCGAGAGTGAAGCCAGAGCAGCAGAGTACAAGCTTCAGCTGATGGACCCTGAGCTGGCATTGGATTATCATAAACTGATGGAGATTCAGGAAAAACTCGATAAGGAAGAGCACGAGCAGGAGACTCTCTTGGAGAGAATGTTGGAGACCGAGCTCGAGCTTGAGGAGATGAATGGACAATAGGGTCGATATGAACAACAAAATCGATGATGAAATCGATATGAAAAGTAAAAACGATGACAGCAGCAAAAACGATGACAGCAATAAAATCGATAAGAGTAACAGAGTCGATAATGTCTTATATTATGTAGCGGTAATATCTGTAATCGTTTTATTGGTGGCACTGGTTCCGATGATGTGGCTCGGTAGATACAATCATGCACTCGGTGATGATTTTTATTACGGTCTGAATGCAAAACAGGCATTGGACAGCAGCGGTATTGTCGGAGCATTGAAGGCTGCAGCCGAAGGTACAAAGACGCAATACAATATTTGGCAGGGCACATATTCGGCAATGTACCTGATGTATCTGCCGCCACAGATTTTCGGAGACTTTTTCTATAAGTTGTATCCTGCAGTATTGATCGGAATGCTTGTAATCGGAGTATTTTCACTGTTGCATCCGATAGTGGTGAAAATGATGAAAGCCCCGGCCAAAGAATGGGTGATTATTTCATCTGTCATATCATTCATGTGTGTTGAGATGGTTCCGTCTATGGGCGAAGCCTTCTATTGGTACAACGGATCCATGTATTACACCGGATTTTTTGTACTTACACTGATATTCTTTGGAATGCTGATTAACTATGTGATTGACGGAGACTGGGTGAGGTTGATACCACTGTGTGTCATTGCCGCACTTATTGCGGGAGCAAACTATGCTTCACTGATACCAGCGATGATCTTAATGGTATTACTGTTTGTCGGACTGGTAATCAAGAGGGCAAGTGCCGGCAGACTCATAGGAACAGCTTTGGTATTCGTGGTCACAATGATCGGATTCGTCATTAGCGTCAAGGCACCGGGAAATGCATTGCGCCAGGCTACTTCTTACGGAACCACACCGGTAAAGGCCATATTGAAGTCGTTATATCAGGCATTTAATTACCTCAGAGGCTGGAATAATGTTTGGATGTATGCGGCATTATTGCTGCTGACCCCTTTATTTATCATTATGGTGAAAAGGGTTACGTATGGATTCAAGCTTCCTTTGCTGTTTATTGTGCTCGGTTTCGGAATTTGGGCATCCGCATCATGTCCGACCTTCTATGCACAGAATAACGGTGGCGCAGCGAGAGTATTTGACCTTTCATGGTATATGCTGGTTTTGTATGTATATGCTTCATGGTTTTATTTGGTCGGATGGGCTGTAAAGCGAATTCGCGTCAAAGAAAAATATATTTATATAGGTGCGCCGGTTACTTTCCTGGTTTTGTATGCTATATTGACTATTCTGTATCTACCCGGCAAGCCGCAGGTAAACTTAAATTCGGTGCAGGTTGCAAAGGCAATTACATCGGGGGATGCAAAATATTATGAAGAGCAGTATCAGGAACGTGTAAAGCTGATAGAATCCGATGAGCAGAACCTCGTATTCAAGGTGTATGATGTTCCGGACAGTTTGATGTATGTCCTTTGGGTAGGAGACCTGTCGCAGGATAGCAGTGAAGACAATAATATAGCGTTTGCGAAATTCTACAAAAAGGAATCTGCGCGCACCACGAGCGAGTAATTTTTGTTCGCAGACAATTGGCTTTTAACATTTTGCCATATGGCTTTAACAAAAAAACATAGAAAGACCCTTCAAAATTGGTATGATTAATATATTAATCAATTTATCTATTGAACAAATATATAAATCATCATTTTGAAGGGTTTTTATTTGCATGACATATAATGTATGAAACGGAGGACAATATGTCGGATATGAAGACGATTGTATTGAATAAATTTGCAAAGGTGTTTGGGGACTGCGAAGGAGCCAAGGTGTATTTTGCACCCGGACGTGTGAACCTGATCGGAGAGCACACGGATTACAACGGAGGACATGTATTTCCCTGCGCATTGACAATAGGTACTTACGCAGTTGCACGCAAGCGAGAGGACAATAAGCTTAGATTCTTCTCTATGAATTTCGAGCAGCTGGGAGTAATAGAATCATCATTGGACGACCTCAAGCCCTATAAGGAGGCTGATTGGACCAACTATCCCAAGGGAGTGATTTGGGCTTTTGGAGAGAAGGGAATGAAGGTACCTCAGGGTATGGATATTCTCTTAAACGGTAATATTCCGAACGGTTCCGGCCTCTCATCATCCGCATCCGTAGAGGTGCTTACCGGGTATATTCTTAAGGACCTGTTTGGATTTGAGGTGAGCAATCAGAAGCTCGCTTTGATAGGACAGTTTTCGGAGAATAAGTTCAACGGTGTAAATTGCGGAATTATGGATCAGTTTGCGATTGCAATGGGTAAGGCGGATAATGCTATTTTCCTCGATACGGCAAATCTGGAATTTACCTATGCTCCCATCAAGCTTGAGGGCGCAAAAATCGTTATTTCATGCTCAAATAAAAAGCGTGGTCTCGGTGATTCCAAATATAATGAGCGTCGTAAGGAATGTGAGGACGCGCTGGCAAGTCTTCAGACAGTGGTCGATATCAAGAGTCTCGGCGAATTGGACGAGGAGACATTTGAAAAGCATGCTGCTGTAATTGGTGATGAGGTGAAGATTCGCAGAGCCCGCCATGCGGTATATGAGAATCAGAGAACCGTCAAGGCAGTGGCTGCATTGAATGCGAATGATGTTACACTTTTCGGCGAATTAATGAATGCTTCGCACGATTCGCTCAGAGACGATTACGAGGTTACCGGTATCGAACTTGATACACTTGTGGATGAGGCCCGCAAGGTTCCCGGAGTTATCGGTTCGAGAATGACAGGAGCCGGATTCGGAGGCTGTACAGTATCCCTGGTAAAGGATGAGGCCATCGACAGCTTTATCGCTCAGGTAGGGGAGAATTATGAGAAAAAAATCGGTTATGCCGCAGATTTTTATGTTGTATCGGTAGGAGACGGTCCCTGCATACTGTGAAGATAGGCTTGTAAAATGCTTGAATAAGTTAAAAAATTATTAGTATAGATTTTGTAAAAAGACTACGTTTATTGATATAATAGACGTAGTTTTTTGTATGAAAACAAGTAGTATTGAGATTTTGAATTCAGGTATTAGCAATGAGATATGAAATAGGACAGACAGTTCTGGACAATTGGAAAATAGTCAGAGTACTTGGAGAGGGTTCCTTCGGAAAAGTATTTGAGATTGTTAAGGAAAGCGGACCGGTAAGTGTTACCTCTGCCTTGAAGGTTATCACTATACCCAAATCCGACTCTGAGGTAATAGCAATCCGAAATGAAGGCTTGGATGAGGTCGCTACCAGAAAGTATTTTAAGAGTATGGTGGATGAGGTATCGAATGAAATCGTAATGATGGCTTCGGTAAAAAATCATCCGAATGTAGTCAGATATGAGGACCATGAGATAATCGAGCATACCGAAAGCCTGGGATGGGACGTATTGACCAGAATGGAGATGCTCACTCCTATGGATAATTATGTAAATGCTCATTCCATGTCGGAGGACGATATCCTGGCAATGGGAGAGCAGATATGCAGCGCTCTTGAGTATTGTCACAAAAAGGGAATGATTCACAGAGATATTAAACCTGCGAATTTGTTCGTCAATGAAATCGGTTATTTTAAGCTGGGAGACTTCGGTATCGCAAGAACAGTGGAGAAGACTACCGGAGAGATGTCACAGAAGGGTACCTTAAATTATATGGCGCCCGAGATATATATGAACAAGCCGTATGGAGCAAGTGTAGATATCTATTCACTCGGTATGGTTATGTACAGAATGCTCAATATGGGCAGAGCACCTTTCATGCCTCTTCCCCCTGCAGTGCCTACCAGGGAGGACAGGGACAATGCTATGGTTCGCAGAATGGGAGGAGAAGTATTGCCTGCTCCCGCCAATGCATCGCCTATAGTAGCGGACGTACTGCTAAAGGCTTGCAGTGCGGATGTAAATTACAGATATAAGAGTGCTGCCGAGTTCAAAAAGGCAATAGCAAGGGCACGTTACGAGATAGAAAATGCGACTGTAAATGACAAAACAGTTGCAGCGGTAGAGTCGGGAATCTCAGCGGGAGCAGCGTTGGCTACCGGTACTTATGCGGCCGATACGCAGACTACGACACTTGATGCACAGGCTCAGACTGCTACATTTGCGGGTAATAAGCAGGTAGCTACGATGGATGCACAGGCTCAGACCGCTACATCTGCCGGCAATGAGCAGACAACTGCTTTTGCAGCTAATGTGCAAGCAGCTCCGGTTGAAGCAAATGTACAGACTGATGACATGATTGAACAGGCACAGCCGATTCAATTTTCGCAGCAATCTCAGTATTCACAGGAAAATCAGAATTCACAGCCGGCGAAGAAATCGCAGTCGGTGAAGAAAGCACAGTCGGCAAAAAAAACACAGCCAAGCCGGTTACAGCCGGCGAAGCAGCAAAAATCGACCGATGCAGCATCGAAGAAGAGTAAGAAACCGGTTATTATTACTTCTATAGTCCTTGCGGCGGTGGCAGCATGTGTGGCAATAGTTTTGATTATTGTAAATTCTGTAGGAAGTTCAGTAGGTGATAGAGTTGCAGATGTAGATGAAGAAGATGAAGTAGTAATGATCAATCTGTACAGAGCAACTTTTAATATTGCTACCTCGGATTATAATCAGGTTCAAAAGGTTTCTGAAGAGATTAATAAGAAGCTTGAAGCTAAAGGTGCAAGAGTAAGGATTAATATCGTTGATGTTTCATCTAACAGTTATGAAGATGTTTTACTTCCGGCTATTAAGTCAGGCGAGGCGGATCTTTTTTGGACGGCAAGCTGGTTCTATAATACGTCACCCAATGAACTGTACAAAAACGAATTGGTTTATGATATTACCAACATAATTGAAGGCAGCGAGTTCGAAGGTACGATGCAGAGCGGTATTTGGCAAGATGCAAAGTATGACGGTAGATTGTATTTTGTGCCGGTATACAGAGATTTGTGTGAAGGCTATGACATAATGGTTCCCGAGTATCTGGTTAATAAGTATGGATGGAACGTTTCAAATATCAGCTCTTTATATGACATTGAGCCTATGCTTAAGGATTTGAAGCGAGATGGATATACTTATCCGTATACATCTATAGGTGGTGTCAAGTTCGCATCTGTCTACAATGATGAATATGACTTTTTCATGGATGATGGATTATTGGCGATAGATCGCAGTACCAACACAGTGATAAATCCGCTTCAGACGAACGATTATTATTCTTTTGCAATGCTTATGTCTTCGTGGGTGGAAAAAGGATATATGTCTATCGATGACTACAAGCAGAAAACCAATAACGGTATATTGAGTTCTGATGATTGGGGCTTTACAGTGGCTACCTGTCTTCCCGGTGAAGAATTCTATTATGAAGAGATATATGGTATGACAATGATCATGCTAGAAGGATTGACAGATAACTATTTCAATGCCAATTCTGTATTGGGATCATGTTATGCGGTGAATGCTTCTTGTACAAGGGCAGAAGCGAAGGCAGCGGTTGATTTTTTATATTATGTGAATACAGATACAGAAATCGCGGATCTGTATACCTACGGTATAGAGGGCGAAGACTACGAAGTTGTCTTAGGAAGGGTAAACAGCTATTCGACTGCATACAGCCACAGTGCATGGGAGTCTGCTTCTGTAGATTCAGTAACCATCTCAGTAAATGGAATAGTATCGTCTTCGTATTATAAGTATAATAATTCGATGGCAACAACATCCTGTGCGGCAGGTTTTCATTTTGATCCGACACCTGTACGGGATGAATATCAAGCCTGTCTGAGACTTTGGCAGCAGGAAGCTATATATCTTGAAAATGGTGCATATTCTACGAATGAAGTCGCAGGTTCAATTAATTCTTTGCAGGAGATGTTGGACTCAGTCGGATATCAGGATATTCTCGCCGAAGCGCAACGTCAGTATGAAGCCTGGCTGGAAAAATTATAAGAAGACCTATAAACAGAGATAAAAAAATAGAGGTAAGTGGTTAATCCACTTACCTTTTATAATGCAATAAATTTAGAGATAAATTTTCATAAAAGTACATCAAAATGAAAATTGAAAAATACAGACAATCAGAGGAATATGGCTACAGTCATGAAAGCGACTACTATAACATCTTCCACGATAGCGTAAATAACCTGCTCACGTGCTGCTATACATTCTTCTTTTTCAAGAACGAGAGCATGTTCTTCCTCGTTTTTTACGATTATATCCTGACGATCTCTGGTGTCGAGAAGGGCAAAAAACGGAAGGCCGAGGACGGGTACAATCAATAGTTTGGAAGCATAACCGTTACCGGTCTCATTCAATAGGGAAATGCTCAGAACCGAAGGGACCGCCAACCAAATAAGGAAGCCTATTACTATTCCCGACAGAATCAGCATATTGCGTACATGCTTCAATTTTTTACTATCAAGCTGTGCCATGATACAAACTCCCCGTTAACAGTGTTACTCGAATATTTTATCACGGATGTTCATAATATAGTGGCGAAACATAGACGGATATCATAGGTATTTGACGAAATAAGTTGATTAATTTTTATTAAGAATTCTTAATGTATATGGCGCGTTGGGCTATCATGCCGTAAACTG
>JAKSRV010000027.1 GCA_024403435.1 Lachnospiraceae bacterium | reverse complement strand
TTTTATTAAGAATTCTTAATGTATATGGCGCGTTGGGCTATCATGCCGTAAACTGTTTTTCGGAGGGTGATTTTGATGATTTACAGAGCTATTGCATTTGCCTTGATGGCTGTTTTTTATACGATATATCTCGGAAAAATGTTTTTGCAGCGTATGCGCGGTATCAGCACGGACCAAATGGGTAAGCAGCAGAACAAATCCGGAAAGAACAAGAAAAATGACACAACTGTCACAACTGTCACCACAAAAAGCAAAAAGGTACTCCTTATAGAGATAATAATGAAGATTGCGACCTACAGCATTGTTGTGGTTGAGGCTGTAAGTATTATAAAGGGTGATGCAGCCCTGGGATTTACCGGAAGAGGAATTTTACTCAAGGTGTTCGGCACTTATATCGGTCTGATTGCCGATGTGATTTTCTTCATATCTGTGTGGACTATGAGGGACAGCTGGAGAGCGGGTATCAATACCGCAGGAGATACCAAACTTGTTACCAAGGGAATATATGCATTCAGCAGAAATCCGGCATTCCTGGCATTTGATTTGCTCTATATCAGCATCCTTCTTATGTATTTCAACTGGCTGCTTTTAGGCTTTACAGTATTTGCCATTGTGATGCTTCATATACAGATTTTGCAGGAGGAAAAATTCCTACCGCAGCTGTTTGGAGAGGAATACCTCAAATACAAAGCACACACCGGAAGATATTTCGGAAGAGGAAAGTGGAGCTTCACCTCAGTTAAGTGCCTGATATATACCATAACAATGATCTTCTCGGTTTTGTACTATGTCACCTGTATATTCTATGCGAGAATTACCTTGTCATTTGTATGGATATGGTTGTTGCTGGCGGCATTTTGTGCAGTCAGAATATTTATGCTTCACGATGTTTTGATCCATCAGGAGACAGGTCGCCCGTTGATGATAAAGATTCCGAAGTTCGTGAAGATTTTGTACCATCTGTTCTTTGGGATGGCTGCGGTGGCATTCCTCTTCATAGAGATAAATGTAGTGACTTATATGAACATGAAGCCCAAGGAAAATCTGGATTATGTCATCGTGCTGGGAGCCGGACTGAACGGGACACAGCCCACCAGACCACTCCAGCTTCGTATACAGAAGGCGTACAATTATATGAAAAATAATCCGAACACCAGGCTGATTGCTTCAGGTGGTCAGGGTAGTGATGAGATTGTGAGTGAGGCATCGGTAATTGCCGGAGTATTGATTGAGATGGGTATAGAGGAGGACAGAATCATCCTTGAAGATCAATCAAGAGATACCAATGAAAATATCAGAAACAGCTATGAATTGATTTACCGGGAATTTGGAACGGAGACCAAGCCGGAGGTCGGCGTGGTTACCAACGGATTCCATATATACAGAACACGCCTGATAGCAGCGGCTCAGGGACATACAGGTACCGAGGACGGCATAAATGGTATACCTGCGCAGACACTTTTCCCGGTAGGTATTCACTATGTTGTGCGAGAGTTCTTCGGAGTTGTACAGCTGGTGATGGGCTGGTAAATTTCAAATCGATAAATATAAAAGAGACAGCATCGGCTGTCTCTTTTTGCTTACTTATTCTCCAATTAATGTTACTACTGTCATATCATGCTTCATAGCTTGCAGTAGTGGTCCAAAGACATCTGCGGTGCGAAGCTTGAGGCTTGAGGTGTTGATACAGGGATGGCAGCCGAGGTATTCTCCCCCGAGCACATCCTTATCTACTAAAAGTCTTACTCGATTGTTTTTATCATTCATTAATCCCAGGATACTTACGGAACCGGGGGTGATATCGAGAAATTCCTCCATTTCTTCGGCAGAAGCAAATGAAAGTCTCGCAGTGTTGATCTGCGATGATATTTCCTTAGTCTTAAAAGGCTTGTCACCGGGCATCATAAGCAGATAGAAATCTGTGTGCTGGCGGTTGCAGAGGAAGAGGTTTTTACATACGGTGGCTTCAAGTACTGCATCTATTTCCAAACATGCCTCCATTGTATCTGCATTTGCTTCGGGATGATCGCATCTGTGGTATTCAAGACTGAGGCTGTCGAGCAGGTCGTAGCAGCGCTTTTCTTTGGCAAGTCTGGTGTCGGCGTCAGATGGACGTCCCTTTTCTAATGTGTACTTCATATAGCTGTCATTCTCTGGTCTGCAGAATATTGATATAGCAGGCCTTCCATTCTCCGTTATATTTTACGTAATAGAATCGGTAATTAACCTGGTCAACCTCGAAGGGAGCTTCGTTGTAGCGGTAAATTTCCTGATCCATATGTACGTCGCAGGCAAAAGTATTGCTGTCGTAGCAAATAAACCTGTCTACCTCGATGTTGGTGTATTCAAGCTTTGAATGTATCTTGAAGAATTTACCGGCATCTTCACGGCCTGCGATGATGAAGCGGATAATTTCACAGTTGGGTACAAAGCAGTTTTTCATGGTGCCTTCCGCAACATCATTAGCAAGATAATTAGCGAAAATCTTGGCTGATGCGATGGCGGTATTTTTCATCTCATCTACATTAGGGTTGTCACCGAAGCCGACTTCATACACACCGGTAGTGTTATTGAATATAACCTCTGCTGGATAATTATCGCTGTTGTAGGCTTCAATGGTGGGAAGCTGATAGAAATTTTCTATCTTGTACTTCTTAGTGACCGGAAGTGTGGCATATGTGCCGAATGCAGTCTGCTCCTCCGGTGCTTCATCAGTCCGGACAAGATATTTTTCATCGAGAGGCAAGCCATTTACTGTGGCTGTCACGGTCTCGGGAATGTTGATATATACATCATACTGAGGCTCACAGTAATACTCGAGGTAATTGAGCTCCCACACGGGGAAACTGTAATCCATGGTCTCTGTATCGGACTTTCTCAGGCGAAGAGTCGATACAATATAATCACCGTCCAAAATATAGTACTCGGGGACTGCCTCAGAATAATTCTGTGACTGAGAGTAGGTTACCTTACTCGGGTCGAGCAACTCTTGCATAAATATCTTGGCATTTTCAGCGGTCTCATATTCGTTGATGAGAGGCTTCTCTGTCATATTGTCGTAGATTGTGTCAATATCATCATTTTGGAACCAGCTGAAATATTTGTCCATAACGAGGACTGGGCGGGATGCATCGTAGGCGGCCTGGTAGTTGGCGAGCCAGCTTTTGAACTTGAACATTACCACGATAAAAGCGCATGCGATGATGCCGAGCCATATTATGAGGAATATCAAGAAGGAACGTCTTCCAACCTGCAATTGCAACTTTTTCTTCATACGCTATTCCTCCATTCCCAATACAACGAATCCGGTAGGAATACGTCTTGAATCACTCATTGATGCACTCTGAATGATTAGGTCGCCGTCGTAATACATGGTGGAGGACATACCACCATCGAGATTAGCGGCGTTGATTGCGCCGTAATCGAGCATAATCTGTATAAGGTCGGCGTATGTAGCACCGATGGAATAGGACTGACGTCCTTCGATTACCAGTAAAAGTACAGCACCGTCGGCACGCTGACCGATAGCGGTTCTGGGATTCAGACCTGAGCTTGCACCGTATACATTGGCTGCAGTTCCGTTTACTACAAGAGTGGGACCGAAGCTGACCGCATCACGCACACCGATTGACAGCGCATATGCGGGGCTCATGCTTCCTACTACGAGTACATTGTCCTCGGTAAAACCGTAAGTTGTGTATACTCCGTACATATCGCCCATCAGAAGCTTACCCTGTGAAATAACGACACCTTCGGGCATACCGCCGGTACCCATGCCGGCTTCATCATCATATTTACCGCCGTTTACTCCCGCTACTGCGTTATACTTTTGACACAGCTGAGGAAGTGTGAGTCCGTAGCCTTCCAATGAAAAGCCGTTGCACACTCCGACGATTACGCGTGAAGGATCGTAGACAATCATCATCTTGCCGATGTATGTCGGACCGTTGACGTCGAATATATCTATACCATCTCCGTCGGGATCTATCGGCACACCGTCGATTACGGAATCGGGATTTTCATAGGTTACTTTGTTGGTCTCAAAATGAATGAGTGAGACGTCGGTAATCTCACTGGTTTCTTCAGTTGAATTCTTTGCTTGGATTGCGGCAATCTCTTCGTCGGAGAGATATATCTGAGCCATAATACCGCCGACGCTGGATTCCATTGCAGATACTACGAAAAGCTCCCTGACATAGGTCGAAGGGCCGTAGATTACCAGATATAAAAGAAGAAGGAGACAGAGCACCAAGAGAACGGCTGTAGATATAATCCATATGAAAAATCGACGTACGAAACGACCGAATTTGTATATGAATTTTTCATTAATCTTGGTTTTGCTCATTATTTCTCCAAATTGACATCACATATTTGTGAAAATATTTCATTTTTGACAGTAATGTCACATGCTTTTTATAGCATAAAAACCGCATATTTTCAATAGATTAGCGGCTTTTGGATACATGGATGGGCATATTTTTTAATTGTTTGATCTGCGTGGAGCAATACTTTTGAAATACATGATGATGATACCGGCCATCATACAACACAGACCTGCTGCCTGTCCGGGATAAATGTACATAAACATACCTGTAAATCGCTGCACCAGATACTCGCATCCGCCTGCTGCGGCGAGTCCGATTACGAACAGTGAGACGGTCAGAATCAGGTATTTTTTAGATAAAGAACGCGCCTTGGCGTTTTTGACGGATTTTACCAGGTAGTAGATAAAAAGGTACAGCAGGATGAGCGCAGAGATAAACTGTGAAAGCCCCATGAAGCTGGCGCCCTTGTTGAGGCCGGCAAACTGTTCTCCGGAGAAGAACAGATGTGAAGCGTCGTATCTGGTAGAGTCAATGATTACCTCCTCTGCGGCAAAGAGCAGCAAAAACAATCTGAAGGTATGACCGTCAGATTTTCTGACCTTCACGGAGATATCCTCAAGAGAAGCTCCTGCGGCTCTGCGATTAAAGAAGATATCATGTTTTTTCATATAGAAAAGGGCGATGAGTACTGTAGATATGAGCATAATTATGAAGCTTACGAAGAAGCTTGCAAATCGATACTCGGCGTTACCGTCACTGCCTATGATGGGGGCAGCTATGGGCAGATGCCGGTATGCGGGCTCAGTAATGAGCATTTTTCCGTAGCATTTATCCGAAAAAATATGAGAGAAACGTACCATAGCGATGACAAATGCGAGTCCGGGAGCAGCGGCATCCAAAAGGTCGTAGCTGCTGCGCACAAGCTGCAACGGGCGCAGTATCAGTGCAATTGCCAATGTCGCAAAGACCGCACCGATTATGCAATAGTCACCGGTGGAATAGTCGGTGATGGCGGTTTTGAAATCAACATACTGTTCAGGATTGCAATACCAGTGAATGATTCTGGAAGCAAGCACCGAAGCAACGGTAGCGGTGGGAAAAAAGATCCACATTGCAATGCCGAAGCGGTGTCTGGGCATGTATATTGCCAGGCTGAAAATAAAGGCGGTCAGCAATGCAAGTGCAATCAGAATCGAGCTGAAATATATAGTTGTATCTCCGTAGAAAACAGCTATTTGGTTCATTTAGGGTTCCTTTTATCGCTCATCCTCAGGGATGGCGGTGGCAAAATAGAATATATCACTGACGGCTCTTTCGTTGCCCCAGTCAATATAGTTGAATACATGTCCGTTGATATAGATTTCACCGGTCTGACCTCCGTCGAGGTTGTAGGCCTGCTGAAGATTCTTGGAATACATGATTTCAGCGAAATCTTTAAGTGTCGCGCGAGGAATCTCGTCGTGTGAGCCGTTATTCTGTACGTTCATGTAGAGATAGTGGTGCTCACTTACCAAGCCGATTCCGGCACGAGAGTACTGATCAAAGCTCTCGCCGATGGGATAAGCGTAGGATTCGGTGTTGTAGTACTCACCGTCCTTGATCAGGATGGGGCCGAAGGCGACTGAAAACAGTATGTCGTTGTCGTCCACAAACTGCTGTACCTCTTCCTTGGTGGATATGGTACCGCGCTCAAAATATTTGAAATCACCGTTTGAATCTATGAAAAGTGTGTCTACACAGTTGTAAGCCTTGCGAGCACCGTAGTTGGACTCTCCGAAGCGATATACGGTGCGATTGTAGCAGGTGATTCCCAGGTTACGGAATGCGTAAAAATCAGCGTTAAACCCGATTACGGCGTTGGCCTGTTTGGTAAGGGAAGAGCAGTAGCTCTGGATTCCCGAGCCGTAGGTGTCGCCTGTGAGTTTTCTTCTGAGCTGCGAACCGTCGGCAATTTTTACTTCAACAACGTTTACAACGCGTCGATTGATTAGTTCCTTCCAGCACAATACCAGTATGGTTTCATCGAGGTAGTATTCTATCTCACCTCTTGCGTAGAGGTCTGCATCGGTAGTAAATACGACTCTTTCGTCCTCGTCAAGCAGTCTGTAGCGTCGCGCCTGCTCGATTATTTCGGCTACTTTGTCAGCATCGTCATACGAGAAACTGCCGTAGCATGCGGGATTGGGTGTCGGTGCCACGGTGGCATCCTCCGGGATGGTATATATTTTTTTAATGATGTCGGCCTCAGAAAGATAATTGTTCATAACGTCACCCTTCATGTTGGAAGTTTTCTTGGTGACAGATGCCAAAATATTGCCGACCAAGCCAGAATTGCTTGCACTGCCGGCGTAAATGTCGGGATGAACGTTGAGAATTATCCAGCCTGTCAGAACGAGCATAAAGCAAGCGCACACGATACTGCCGAGTGCTGATGCGACGTGTCCGGCAGCAGTAAGGGGCTGAACTTTTTTCTTGTCGCTAATGTTTTCAGACTGTATTTTTTCTTGGCGAGTGAGGGATTCTTCCTGCTCGTCTGTTTGGTGAGCAATGGCCTCGGATTGTGCCCTCGACTTACGACCGAGAGTAACTGCTTCGAGTTCTTCTTCCGCGTCGGTATCCAAATAATCTTTTTCGAGAGGCTCGAAAAACAGTGATTCCGGCTCATCGTTTTCCTTTTTATGAAGTCTCACGAGAGAGTAGTCGCTTTTTTTCATCTTGTACCTCCCGCAAAGCAATAAGTCATATCGTCGTTTACCAAAATCATCCATGAATCGCCTACGTATTCCAATCCTACAGTGTACTCGGTGGTGACTGTGTAGGCCTCGACATTTTTCATGGCTTCTTCAAAGGCGGTATCGTAGACCTCGTCGAGGAGGTCAGTGCGATAGTTGCCGTTATCATCGTATATCTGATGCCAGGGGAGACTGTCGATGCGTTCCTCCAGCAATTCATCTATTCTTGAGGAAATATTGTCACTGATTGCAGTAATCTCCAGATAACTGAAGCGTACGGTCTGAGCGGCGTTGAATTCGTTTATATCGGCTTCACCCACCAATTCATAAGAATAGCTCTTTTTGAGAGCATCATAAATTTGCTCCGAGTAAGCATCGGACGGAGCATTTTCAAGTCCGAGAGTGGAATAGTCCTTGAGATATTTGTAGCCTTCCGGATAGTTTCCTTCCAGCATCAGTGAATAAAAGTGCTCGACACTTGCCGAAGGATTACCGTTGGTGTGGAGAAGAATGATGCCGGAACCCGTAAAATACACAGCGCAAACAAGGGTAAATGCAAAAAGGCCGAGGGCTGTAATCGCCGGTCCGAGATTGAGGCGCTTTCTGTGCTTGGATGCGGTGAGCAGAATTACAGCACACAAAAGAAGAACCAGAATAATAGAAATAATAATTCCGGTTCGTAGTGTTATACCAGCTGTGAAATTACTGATGGGATTGGTAGAACTGTTCATACGTAAAAATCTATTCTTCGCCCTTGAGGCTCCTTATTATTGATTTTTTGGTAGCTGTATTCAGGGTTTCAGCCACAGCAATAAGTCCGTCAATTTTATCGGTTTCATCGTGACGTCTGTAATATGCAGCCAGCTTTCTGTAAGCTGAACCGATATCGGCTTTAATGCTAATTTCATACTCCATTATGGTGACAGCAGGCTCTTCGAGGCCTTTTTCCCACAGATAATCGGCCCATTTTTGCAGTGTCTGCACCAATACGGTAAAACGATCGTCACATTCTGAGAGGAACGGAAGATTGGCAACACCGTACTTAAGCTTCAGGTCGGTGTTGGTCATACCGGTGAGATTGATGATCTTTTCATTGGACAATTCAGTCAGTTCCTTTATGCAGTCCGATACGGTTTCATCATCGGATATAACGTCGGTGGGAAGGGTGTCGAGAGGCACTCTGATATACTCAACATCGTCCAGTGGCTTGCGGCGCACATTGTTGGCGTCGTTTTCGCGCTGCCAGAACTCCTTGTCCGCATTTTTATCTTTTCTGCGGGAACGTCCGATAGCTATTCGAAGCGCTATTATGAAAATTAAAAAACTTGCTAGGAATGGAAATTTCATATTATAATAATGGTTTGTAATATACTTTAAATTTTTAATTAATTTATTGAAAAATCATTCTTTTTTTCTATACTTAATTAAAACACATTTATTTAATGCGGAGATAAATAGTTATGTTTAATATGCATAGTAAAAAAAGCAAGAAGATTATGGCTGCTGTAATAGTAATCCTTCTTGTACTTGCAATGGTTGCTTCTGTTATGACATATTTTGGTATATAGTAGCATAAGCGTTGGGTGGATTCAATGAAAAAGCGAAGCAGGGCTGTCATCTTGACGGGATTTGTGGGGCTGAAAGGTACTGCAATTCTGGCCGAACGATACAAAGAAAAAATAGATTCGCGCTATCCGATGTATTTGTCGAGGGGCGCGGAACATATGGCTGACAGTGTTGCAGAGGATTCCGAGAAGGCGCTGAAAGTGATAGATGCGCATCTTGCTCGTTACGCGGAGGTCTATTCTGAGACCAAGAATAAGGCTGAGGCGAAGGGGAAGAAAGTCACGGAAGGAAAGTCTGAGGCTGAGGCGAAGGGGAAGAATGTTGCGGAAGGAAAGGCTGAGGCAATAGAAAATCCCGTGACAGAGATTGCGGACGGTGGATTTTTGACTGCAATGTGGACTCTTGCCAAGGAAGTCGGACAGGGATTTACATTGGACTTGCGCAAGGTGCCGCTCAAGCAGGAGACGGTTGAAATCTGTGAGTTGACGGAGGTTAATCCTTATCATTTGTGTTCCTACGGCTGTATCGCGGCAATAGTACCCGATGGTTTACTGCTGCAGGAGGAGCTTGAAAAGCAGGGAATTCCGTCGGTTATAATAGGTTACACCAATTCAACCAAGGCACACATTTTGATGAACGACGGCACGGAGAGTCATCTCAATCGCCCCGAGCCGGATGAAATAGACAGACTTGGATTGAGATAGTTAATTGAGAATAGGATTGGTCAGATTTGGCGGCTTGTACGGATAGCCGGATAATATGATATAAATCACCGTCGCATGATGGTTTTTTATAAGCGGTGCGGCAGTGATAATATAAATAAAGAGAGGATGTACTTATGAACATGAAAGAAGAATTACTCGCAATAATTGAAAAGAACAGCAGAATTGATCTTAAAGAGCTGGCGGTCATCCTCGGAGTCGCGGAAATCGATGTTGTAAATGCCCTTCAGGAGCTCAAGGACAACGGAGTAATCTGCGGATACCACACATTGATTAACTGGGAAAAGACTTCTATTGAGAAGGTTACCGCTCTTATCGAGGTTAGAGTTACTCCCCAGAGAGGCCAGGGCTTCGATAATATTGCAGAGCGTATATACAACTATCCCGAAGTGCAGAGTGTTTACCTCATTTCAGGTGGCTATGATTTGTTGGTTACACTTGAGGGAAAATCACTTCGTGAGGTTTCTTCATTTGTTTCAGACAAGCTTTCTACACTTGATACCGTGCTGAGCACAGCAACTCACTTTATCCTTAAGAAATACAAGGATCACGGTACAGTACTTAATATAAAATCAGAGGACGAAAGGGAGATGTTCACACCATGAGAAATCCTGTAGCAGATAAAATAGTAAATATTAAGCCGTCAGGTATCCGCAAGTTCTTTGATCTTGTTGCTGAAATGAATGACAAGAATGTCATTTCTCTCGGCGTTGGTGAGCCTGATTTTGATACTCCCTGGCATGTACGCGAGGAAGGTATATATTCATTGGAGAAGGGCAAGACCTTCTATACTTCCAACTCAGGTTTGTTAGAGCTTCGTAAAGAAATTTGCAATTACTTAAAGAGAAGTCAGGGTGTCAGCTATGATCCGGTTGACGAGACAATCATTACCGTAGGTGGTTCTGAGGCTATTGATATCGGTATCCGCGCTATGTGTAATCCCGGAGATGAGGTTATCATTCCTCAGCCCAGCTATGTTTCATATGAGCCCTGTGCAGTATTGGCCGGAGCTACTCCTGTTATTATTAATCTTAAGGCTGAAAATGAATTCAGACTTACCGCAGAAGAGCTCAAGGCTGCTATTACTCCCAAGACCAAGATTTTGATTCTTCCTTTCCCTAACAATCCGACCGGATCTATTATGGAAAAGAGTGATCTTGAGGCAATCAGAGATGTGATTGTTGAAAATGACATCTATGTCATGTCTGATGAAATTTATGCAGAGCTTACTTATAAGGATAAGCATGTATCAATTGCTTCTCTTCCCGGAATGAAGGAGAGAACTATTCTTATCAACGGTTTTTCAAAGGCTTACGCCATGACCGGTTGGAGACTTGGATATGCTTGCGGACCTGAGGTTATCATCAAGCAGATGACCAAGATTCATCAGTATTGCATTATGTGTGCTCCCACTACCAGCCAGTATGCTGCAATAGAGGCACTTAAAAATGGTGATGATGATGTCGTAGCAATGCGCAAGTCATATGATCAGAGAAGACGTTTCCTTATGAATGCATTCAGAGAGATGAAGGTAGAATGCTTCGAGCCCTTCGGAGCTTTCTATATTTTCCCTTGCATCAAGGAGTTCGGAATGACCAGTGAAGAATTTGCGGCTCGTTTCCTCGAGGAGGAGAAGGTGGCGGCAGTTCCCGGCACCGCATTCGGCGACAGCGGTGAAGGCTTCCTCAGAATTTCTTACGCATATTCTATGGAGCAGCTCCGCGAGGCTATGAAGAGATTCGCTCAATTCGTAGAGAAGCTCAGAGCCGAGAAGCAGTAGGCCCGATATTGAAGATGCTTGTCATTGAGAAGCCTGTGATCAATGTCGCAAGGATTAAGACTTGAGGTTAAAATTGCATGGCTAAGGGCATATAAGTCGAATATATGATTCACTAACCCCGGAATTCGTTCCGGGGTTTTCTTTTTATTGGGACATGCAGATGAATTTATTGAAACATGCAGATGAATTTATTGAAACATGCAGATGAATTTATTGAAACAAGCAGATGAATTTATTGAAATAAGCAGATGAAATATGGAAAAGATGTGAAATAACCAAAACTAAGAGCAGGACATGCGAAAAACATAATTCAGACAAATACTGTGATGCTTTACTATACTAAATTGATTAATATTAACGGGAATCGCGCAAATGAATGTCAAAACGGGGCGGAAGGGAATTAATATCACAACAATCGCTGCACATATAGATTGATATAAATTCTAAAGATAAGTCAATAATCAGAGAATAAAATTGATGATATTTCGGCAAATGACTATACATTAAAACTCAGAAATATCCCCGAAATAGTAAAGAAACAGTGTTGAAGTTGATTTATATTATGATTCACATTGAAATGAGTAATCAAAATAACAATCGAATACACCAAGAAAAGATGATAAAATAAATCAAGAAATTACATAAAAATACTATTGATTTATTTTGTTATAAGGTTTACTATGTGAAAACGATGAACATTATTCAAAAACATTGATGACATAAATATCTGTGTAGAGATTTATAGAAGAATCTATATTTATATAAGAACAAGAGAGTTTTATAAGAACAAGAGAGATTTATTGGAATCAATGAATGATAAGGAGATATTAACAATGGCAAAGGGAAAGTATTCTGAAAAGTATAAGAAGACATATTATATGCCTCCCGTTGTAACCTATGACTGGGTTAAGAATGAGACAATCACCAAGGCACCTATCTGGTGTTCGGTTGACCTTCGCGACGGTAACCAGGCACTTATCGATCCTATGAGCCTTGAGCAGAAGCTTGAGTTTTTCAAGCTGCTTGTAGATATTGGTTTCAAGGAGATTGAGGTTGGCTTCCCCGCTTCTTCAGATACGGAGTATGAGTTTATCAGAACATTGATCGAGAAGGATATGATTCCCGACGATGTTACCATCCAGGTACTCACTCAGGCCCGTGAGCATATTATTAAGAAGACTTTTGATGCAGTTAAGGGTGCGCCCAAGGCTGTAGTTCACCTTTACAACTCTACATCTGTAGAGCAGCGTGAGCAGGTGTTCAAGAAGGACAAGGAATCTATCAAGAAGATTGCTATCGACGGAGCAAAGCTTCTTAAGAAGCTTGCCGACGAGACTGACGGAAACTTCATGTTTGAGTACAGCCCCGAGAGTTTTTCTCAGACCGAGCCCGAGTATGCACTTGAGGTTTGTAACGCAGTAATCGATATCTGGCAGCCCACTCCCGAGAAGAAGGTTATCATCAACCTTCCCTCAACCGTACAGGTTGCTATGCCTCATGTATTTGCATGCCAGATTGAGTATATGAGTAAGAATCTGAACAACCGTGAAAATGTAGTTCTCAGCGTACATCCTCACAACGACAGAGGTACCGGCGTCAGCGATGCTGAGCTTGGTGTATTGGCAGGTGCTGACAGAGTAGAGGGTACTCTGTTTGGTAACGGTGAGCGTACCGGTAACGTAGACCTTGTTACCGTAGCCAACAACATGATGACTCACGGTGTTGACAGCGGACTTGATTTCTCACACATCATGGCTATCCGTGAAAAGTATGAGAGCTTCACCAATCTTCGTGTACATGAGAGAACTCCTTATGCAGGAGATCTTGTATTTACCGCATTCTCAGGTTCACACCAGGATGCTATCAGTAAGGGTATGGCTTGGAGAGAGGAAGGCAAGACCGGCAAGCGTTGGGATATTCCTTATCTTCCCATCGATCCTTCTGATGTAGGAAGAGAGTATGAATCTGACGTTATCAGAATCAATTCTACTTCAGGTAAGGGCGGTGTAGCCTTCGTTCTGAAGAATCAGTTTGGATATGCACTTCCCAAGGCTATGCAGGAGGAAGTAGGATATCTGGTTAAGGGTATTTCAGACAGACGTCATCAGGAGCTTCAGCCTACCGAGATTAATCAGATTTTTGAGGAGACTTATTTGAATCCCCGCACAATCTTTACTATTCCCGAGTGCCACTTCAAGCAGGAGAACGGTATTGTTGCAAATGTAACAGCACAGGTTGGCGACACCCGTCGTGAGATTACCGCTGCAGGTAACGGTCGTCTTGATGCGGTAAGTAATGCAGTAAAGAATTTCTTCGGTATCGATTATGAGCTTGCAGTATATGAGGAGCATGCTATTTCAAAGACCTCAAGCTCTAAAGCAGCAGCTTATGTCGGCATTCTTCAGGAAGGCAAGACATATTGGGGCGTTGGCGTAGATGAGGATATCATCAAGGCTTCTATCGCCGCTCTTGTAAGCTGTGTAAATCGTCTTGCGGCTGAGCAGCATATTACTCAGGGTCGCGAGGAGCGTATCACTCAGATTATCAGCTATATCCAGGGCCACTATCAGGAGGTTACTCTCGACAGCCTTGTTGAAGAGTTCCATCTTTCAAAGCCTTACCTCTCTAAATACATCAAGGAAAAGTCAGGCCTGACCTTCCAGGATGTGGTTAAGAACGAGAGAATGAAGCGCGCAAAGAACCTTCTCAAGGGAACCAATATGAGTGTTGAGAGTATTGCTACCGAGGTTGGATACGAGACTGTAGAGCACTTCAACAGACTTTTCAAGAAGAGCTACAATATGACTCCTATTCAGTACAGAAAGAAGTAATTTCCGTCTAACAACGAAAGAAATATTATGAAAACACCGAAAAATCACACTTTTCGGTGTTTTTTTACGTTAAAATGTTTTGATTTTTCCAGGCAATTAGGATAAAATACATTTTTGCACGGATTATCTCTGTGTGTTTGTTATTAACTGATTTATATAGAAGGAGACAGTTCCAATGTCTAAAGAAAATGAAACAAAGCAGTCGAACAAGGTAGTTACCAAGTACGACCTTAAAAAGCAGAAGAGAAAAGAAGCTAAGGTTAAGGAAGCCAGAGCTCTTGCTGTTTGGAAGGCAGTAGGTGTTCTTATTCTTGTAGCAATTATCGGAGTTATTGCTTATTTCCCTATCAGAAACGTATACAGAGCTCAGAAGACTGTATTGACTGTAGGTAATTATTCGGTAAGTCAGGTTGAGTTTGATTACTACTACAATGTGGTAAAGAACAACTACGTTAACAGCTACTCATCTATTCTTTCATATATGGGAATCAATAATGAGAGCGATTTTGACACCACCGCATATTCTGACAATCTTACTTTTGCAGATTATTTCAGAAAGCTTGCAGCTGAGCAGCTTCAGCAGAATGCAGGCCTGAAGGACAGAATGGCAGCAGAAGGATATACCTGTGATGCTGAGGAGTATTACGATACAGTAATCGCTGAAGCAAAGGAAGCAGCCAAGACTGCAGACATTACCCTTAAGGATTACATCAAGGCTCAGTACGGTTCTTATGCTACTGCCAAGAATATCAAGCCCGTTATCATTGATGCATACAGTGTAAGTCAGTACATCCTCAAGGTTCAGGATGACAAGACACCTTCAGATGAGGAAATCGAGGCATACTATCAGGAAAACAGAGAAAAGTACGATCTTGTAACCTACTACATGACAACCGTATCTGCTGATCTTCCTACAGAGCCTACAGAGCTTGCAGATGCAGATCCTATTTATCTTGATGACGGTACCTATGCTCCTTCTCAGGCAGAAATTGATGCTGCTATGGAAGAGGCTAAGGCAAATGCAGAGTTCCTTCTTCCCACCGTTGCAACCGACGGAAGCATCCATATTGATGAGAATGCAGATAATGTTACTTCTTCTATCAAGGATTGGGTATATGATTCAGCAAGAAAGACCGGAGATCAGGAAATCATCGAAGGCAACAATATGTATTATCTTGTAGAGTTCAAGACTCGCAAGCGTCAGGACGAGACTACCGTAAATGCTCGTGTAATCATTACCAACGAGGACAACGGTGCCGAGATTATGGCTGAGTATGAAGCAGGCGGAGCAAACCTTGAAAGCTTCATGGCAGCTAACGACAAGTATTCTACAGGAACTGCAGAGGATGCTTTGTATGAGGATCTTCAGCCTTCTGTATTTGATGAGGACCTCAGTGCATGGTTTACCGATTCAAGCAGAAAAGAAGGCGATGTAGAGAAGTTCTACGATGCTGACGGATTTACTTATGTTGTATATTTTGTAAGCCGCGGAGACGAGCTCTGGGCAGTTAATGCCAAGACTGATATGATCAACACTATCATGGGTGATTACCTCGATGAGTGTGCTGACGGTCAGACCATTACCGACCATGCCGGACTGCTCAAGTATCTTGAGTTTGAGGTTTCCGTATCACCTGCAGACAGTACTGAGACTTCTGCCGATGAGACCACCGACGAGCAGTAATTGAATTAATAAGTATTTCAGACAGGGGTATACGAGCGTATACCTCTGTTTTTGTGTAATAGGAAATTGCTTTCCTATTACACAAAACGCTCCGCGAGGATCTTTTTTATATTTCGGGATTGCGTAATGGTCTTGATCTGAGAGATTCTGTGCAATGAAGCATATGCGCGTGGCGGAAAGCAGAAGCATATGTTAATATGTAAAGATATAAGGGAAAATGAAATTGGGTCACATATTATGTAATGGTATGTAACGGACTGAGAGATGCAGTTATGAGTAATTTGGATATCAACAGTAAAAAAGCCCTCGTGGTGGATATAGACGGAACACTCCTCAATTCAAAGAAGGAAATCACACCGGCAACGGCAGAGGCAATCAGACAGGTTCTGCTGGCAGGGCATGAGGTGGTGATAGCTTCGGGCAGACCGCTTCCCGGTATGCGCAAGTGCGGACGTGAGCTGCAGCTTAAGGAGTATGGCGGTTACCTATTATCATACAACGGAGCAAAGGTGATTAACTGTAAGAACGAGGAGGTTATCTTTGAGAAGACTCTTCCTGCCAACATACCTGCGGAAATTTATGAGTATGCCAAGGCCCACGGAGCGGGTGTTGTATCTTTTGAAGGGGATTGTGTTATCTCAGGCTTTGAACCGAATGAGTATGTGAAACTTGAGGCCAAGCATAACGGCCTGGATATCAAGGTGATTGACAATTTCCCCGAGTATATCGATTTCCCGGTCAATAAATGTATGATCATGGACAAAGGGGATAAGGACGCTCTGTATGAGAAAGAGCTGTTGGAAAAATACGGCGACAGTCTCAGCATCTACAGATCTGAGGTGTATTTCCTTGAGATAATGCATGCGGGTATCAGCAAGTCTGAGACGTTGGATGCTATTTTGCCCGTGCTCGGTGTAAAAAGAGAGAATACCATATGCTGCGGTGACAGCTATAATGATATTTCAATGATAGAATATGCCGGAGTCGGAGTGGCTATGGGCAATGCGAAGCCTGAAGTAAAGGCGGTGGCAGATTATATTACGGCCACAAACGATGAGGATGGATTGGTTGAGGTAATCAACAAGTTTATCCTGAACGGAGAAGATAATGAATAATACGGATATCAGAATTACAATTCCGGAAAAGGCTAAATATATAATAGATGTACTTGAAGACGCGGGCTATGAGGCTTATGTGGTCGGCGGCTGCGTGCGAGATTCTATACTCGGACGTGAGCCTCAGGACTGGGATATCACCACCTCGGCGCTCCCTCTCCGGGTAAAAGAGTTGTTCAGACGTACCATAGATACCGGACTTCAACACGGTACCGTCACCGTTATGCAGGGTGAAGAAGGCTTTGAAGTCACCACATATCGTATTGATGGAGAGTACGAGGACGGCAGACATCCCAAGGATGTGACGTTTACTCCCAATCTCGAGGAGGATTTGCTCCGCCGCGATTTCACCATAAATGCGATGGCATACAATGACCGCAGAGGCTTGGTGGACCTCTACGACGGAATCGGTGATATTGAGAGAAAAATAATCAGATGTGTGGGAGACCCGAATGCGCGATTCAGTGAGGATGCGCTCAGAATGTTGCGCGCTGTCAGATTCTCGGCACAGTTGGGCTACACGATAGAACCCGCCACAAGGGAAGCAATCACCAAACTGGCTCCGACATTGGAAAAAATCAGTGCCGAGCGTATAAGGACTGAGCTGGTAAAGCTGCTTGTTTCAAACAATCCTTACGAGCTTAAGGAGGCGTACGAGACAGGAATGACTGCAGTATTTTTGCCCGAGTTCGATCGTGCTATGCAGACGGAGCAAAACCACAAGCATCACTGCTACAGTGTGGGTGAGCATATCCTTCATGCAATCGAAGAGGTTGAGGCTACACAGGTGCTTCGAATGGCTATGCTTTTACATGATATAGGCAAGCCGGATACACTGACTGTGGATGAGAGCGGTATTACTCATTTTCACGGTCATGTGCAGAAGAGCGAGGAAATGGCCAAGGTTATCCTCCGCAGACTGAAATTTGACAATGATTCAATCGATAAGATATGCAGGCTGGTGCGTTTCCACGATTACGGTATGGGTATTGTCCCCGATGAGAAAATCGTGCGCAGAGCGGTTAATAAAATAGGTGAAGACATTTTTTCTATGTTTTTGCAGGTGGGCAGAGCTGATATAATGGCTCAGAGTGATTACGAGAGAGAATCAAAGCTTGCGAATAATGACTCGTGGGGAAAAATGTATGATAAAATCATGGAAGAAAATCAGTGCGTAAGCCTCAAGACACTCAAGATAAACGGTCGAACACTGATTGAGATGGGTGTAAAGCCCGGCCCCGAGTTGGGTAGAATTTTAAATACACTTCTCGAAGAAGTGTTGGACAATCCGTCCGGAAATGATGAAGAATGGCTAAAAAACAGAGCACAGGAAATAAAGTGAATATAGGCCTGAACAGACTGATTGCAGTGTTTATGTGTACGGTTATGCTGTTTTTGACTGTGGGATGTACTTCTTCGAATGGTAACGGACAGCCGGACAGTGCGGACGGAACGCGCACAGACACAGGATTTATTGTGTACGGCCCCGACAGTTATGATTCTGAGGATACTCCTGTACTGGTGGCAAAGGATGAGGAAGCGGGTACCATGACCTTCCTTAATCTGACATTGGGTAAGGAGTATACGCTCGAGTATGACGGAACTACGCGTTTTTATGACAAATACGGAGAGATACTGACGCTCAGTCAGATTGCGGTGGGCGAAATAGTTGACATCAGATTTGTTAAGCCCAAGAAGCATTTGACTACTATGAGTGTGTCAAACGAAGGATGGACGATCAGTAATACTACCAGATATGTAATCGACAGTGCCAGAAAAGATGTCACTATCGGCGAGGATGTATATAATATCAGCTCAGATGCCTGCTTCTTTTCTAACGATAAGGAAATCGAGGAACGCGATCTGATTGCGACCGATACACTTACCTTCAGAGGAATCGGTACCAGTGTATACAGTGTGGTAGTGGACAACGGTCACGGATATCTGAGAATCACCGGTCAGGAGAATTTTGTCGGTGGTTGGATTGAGGTCGGCAATAAAATTATTCAGCGTGTATTTGATGATATGATTCTGACGGTGCCCGAAGGTTCTTATCAGGTAAAAATAAGTTACGGCGGAACCACGTCGGAAAAGCGAGTTACCATATTCAGAAACAGTGAGAGCAAGCTGGATTTCAGTGATGTAGTGTTTGAGGATCCGAAGATTGGTACGGTTCTCTTTTCAATCAGTCCTGCGGATGCGGAGCTGTATATTGACGGAGAGAAGGTTGATTATTCCGCTGCAGTGGAGCTTACATACGGTTTGCATCAGCTGATATGCCGTGCCAAGGGCTACAAGACGGTTACTCAGTATCTCAGTGTGGGTCAGGCATCGGCAGGAATCGATATCGGGCTTGAGAAGGATGATGCGAACAGCACCGATTCGGATGATTCCGATAATAATAATTCCAACGGAACCGACAGCAACAATTCATCCGGAAATAACAGCCAGACCGGAAACAGCAACAGCCAGGCCGGAAACGGTAATGGTCAGACCGGAAACGGCAATAACGGTCAGTCGGGCAATAGTACCGACGGCTCAAATGGAGGTTCAAATACCGGAGAAGGTGACAACTCAAACGGAGCGGACAACGGTGAAGGCGGTAACGACAATTCCGGTGAGAACGGAGACACTTCGGGAGACGGAACCGGCAGCGGAAATACCACAACAACCACTTCATATTATCAGGTTCACATAGATGCTCCTGAGAATGTCGAGGTGTATATCGACGGCTCTTATGTAGGTGTCAGTCCATGCAGTTTCAAGAAGGCCGAGGGTTCACATATTATCACTTTGAGCAAGGAAGGATATATCACCAGAAGTTATACCGTTTATGTTGATTCGGACGACCGTGATGTGTCATTTTCTTTTGTGGAACTGGCGGTTGCAAATTAGTCTGTAAAAAACATACAATTTGTGGTTGGAATAGCCGAAAATGCGCTATTTTGTGGCTTTTCTGCCCCGATTTGCTTGACAAAAGCAGTAAAAATCTATATATATAAATGGTGGCTACAATAAGTCGCTAAGATTAATCTCATTTTTATGGAGGAAAATAATAATGAATAAGACAGAATTTATCGCAGCTATCGCTGAGAATGCCGGAATTTCTAAGAAGGATGCAGAGAAGGCTGTTAATGCTTATGCTGAGGTTGTAAAGGCAGAGCTTAAGAAGGGTGAGAAGGTTCAGCTTGTTGGTTTTGGTACTTTCGAAGTATCTGAGAGAGCAGCAAGAACCGGTAGAAATCCTCAGAGCGGCGCTACTATGGAGATCAAGGCTTCTAAGGCTCCTAAGTTCAAGGCTGGTAAGGCTCTTAAGGACGCTATCAACTAATAAGTCTATTACGCAGTTAAATGCGTGGCTTTAGTTATAATGCCTAATACATTGTGGTGCATCTGCTTTCGAATCAGGTGCACCACTTTTTTATTCATACGAGATTGTATGGAAAATAAGAGGGATTAATATGAGATTGGATAAATACTTGAAGGTTTCACGTCTGATCAAGCGCAGAACCATCGCAAACGAGGCATGCGATACAGGTCGTGTTACCATTAATGACAAGCCTGCCAAGGCATCTGCGAATGTTAAGGAAGGCGACATTATTTGCATCAGCTTTGGTAACAAAGAGGTAAAAGTAGAGGTTTTGGACGTCCAGGAGACAGTAAAAAAGGACGAAGCGAAGGAACTTTTCAAATATATCTAAAGTTTTTGGGAAAATTCGCCGAAAAATTATCTGAATTGGTTGACGTAATTTAGGTATGGATTTATTCTTATAATGTATGCGGAAAATGGCTATGATGGCTGTTGTGCCCGATACAGAACAGTAGCTTATAACGGGAAAGGAATCCGAAATGGCGAGAACAGCAATGGCTAAGCGCAAGAAGCGCTCTAATTTCATAGCGTACTTATCATTGGCCAGTGTGGTTGCACTCGTTGGTTTCCTTTTTATGATTCAGACCAGAGATCCCCAGAGCAAGCTGGACAACTACAAGGCTCAGGAGCAGGAACTTGACAAGATGATACAGGTTGAGAATGCCCGTACCGAAGATTTGTTGCTTTTCGAGAAGGAAGTTCAGACCGATGCATATGCAGAGGAGCAGGCTCAGGAGAAGCTTAAGCTGCTTAAAGAAAATCAGATCATGTTTATTGCAGAATAGTTTTTCAAATGAACCGTAAAATAATCGATAGGGTAGCCTCTTACATTGAGGCTAATAATATGGTGGCCAACGGGGACGGAATCGTCGTTGGTGTATCCGGAGGGGCAGACTCAGTTTGCCTCTTATTTTTGTTATGCGGATTAAGAGAAAAATATAATCTGCAGCTTCATGTGGTGCATATCAATCACGGAATCAGAGCTGAGGCCGGTGAGGATGCAGCTTTTGTCGAAAGACTGTGTGACGCATGGCAGGTACCCTGCGATATTGTTCATTTCGATATCCCTGCATTGGCAGCAGAATGGAAGATGTCTGAGGAGGAAGCCGGACGAAAAGCTCGATACGAAGCTTTTTCCGAGGCGGCTTCGAAGTATGATTGCGGGAAAATTGCGGTGGCCCACAATGTTAATGACGAGGCAGAGACGATACTGTTTCATATGTTCAGAGGAAGTGGCCTGCACGGATTGACAGGAATCCCGGCGGTAAGGAAGCATAAAGATGCCTTGATTATTCGCCCGATTTTATGCCTGGGACGTGATGAGATTGAAGAGGTACTTCGAGGCAACGGTATTGATTGGGTGACCGATAAGACCAATCTGGAAGACAAATATGCGAGAAATCGCATTAGGCACAATATTTTACCCGAAGCGGAGAGTGTAGCACCCGGAGCGGTAAAGCACATCTGCGAGGTCGCGGACAAGCTCGCTGAGACGGAAGAATTTTTGGAGAAGCTCGAAGCCGAGTGCCTTGCGGACTGTAGTATTTCCGAAAAAGATAATGAGATCGTGCTGGATGCAAAGAAGCTCAGCGCATTTCATTCGGTGATAAAAAAGAGAGCAGTTTTGACTTGCCTTAAGAATGTATGCGGCGGAGGAAAAGATATCGGTTCATTGCAGGTTGAACAGGTGATGGATCTGCTTGACAGAGAAGGTAACAGAGAGATTAATCTGGCACGCGGAATATCTGCAAGAAGGAGTTATGACAATGTTGTCATATTTACAGGAAGAGATGCTTTTGCTCCGGAATCGACCATAGATATTTCCTGCATTTCCGCAGATGAAATCGATACGGATATTGAGCAATTGATGGAATCCGTTGCGGCCGACAATGAACTAAATCGGTATACTAAATGGCTTGATTATGATAGAATAGACGGGCAGCTTGAGGTGCGAACCAGAAAGACAGGGGATTTTTTTATGCTGCAGAATGCGGATGGGGAATATCATCGTAAGAGTCTGAAAGATTATATGATAGATATGAAAATACCCGCTGAGGAGCGCGATAATATTCCTGTTGTGGCCTGCGACAGTCATTGCGTGTGGCTCGTGGGATACAGAATCAGTGATTATTGCAAGCTGACGCTTAATACCAAAAGAATAGTTAAGCTTGAAAGAAAATAATTTAGTTTGAGAAAAATAAATCAGATTTAGTGACAATAACTGAGATTGAGAAAAATAGGAGAAGGGTATGGATAAGCATCACGTTGAGGTTTTGTTATCAGAGGAAGAAGTTGATCGCAGAATAAATGAAATCGGTGAACAGATAAGCAAGGATTACGCAGGAAAGAATGTACATCTTATCTGTGTACTCAAGGGAGGAAGCTTTTTCCTCTGCGAGCTTGCCAAGAGAATCAGTGTTCCCGTATCATTGGATTTTATGTCGGTATCAAGCTACGGCAAGGATACCAAGTCTAGCGGTGTTGTAAAAATCGTTAAGGATCTTGATGAGTCTATCAAGGGCAAGAATGTTCTTGTAATTGAGGATATTGTGGACAGTGGACGTACTTTGAGCTATCTGATGGAGATGCTTGAGGCACGTGAGCCCGAGTCTTTGAAGCTGTGTACTTTGCTTGATAAGCCCGAACGCAGAGTAGTTGATGTAAAAGTTGATTACACCGGATTCCAGGTTCCGGATGAGTTCGTTGTGGGCTACGGACTCGATTACGACCAGTTATACAGAAATCTTCCGTACATCGGAGTCGTAAAATTTGATTAATTGTGAAGTTGAGGTTTAAGTAGTGGACAAGGAAAGAAGAAGAGGTTTTCGTGGGTATTTGGTATTTTTGTTTTTATTACTCACGATAATTGTTGTATTGAATGTTATCAAGAATGTAGGCGGACATTATACCTACAATGATTTGATCAAGGATATTGAAAGTGATAGGGTGACGGAGGTATCGCTGACTCCGGATGATGGGTCGACTTCAGGATATGTGAATGTTGTGCTGCAAAGCGGAGCATCCAAGAGAGTATATGTTACTTCCGTGGCAGATGCTGAGGTGATGCTCAGAGAAAATTATTCGCTCAATCCAACGGTAAATGACAGCTTCTGGATCAGATGGGTCATCAAGACACTGATTCCGGTAGCGATTATCGTGATTGCACTTATGTTTATGATATTTCTCCTCTTCGCGGGTAGTCTCGGCGGCGGAGGCGGTTCAAATTCCAAGATGATGAATTTTGGTAAGAGTACTGCTGAGATGACCAAGGGCGGCAAAATCAATTTCGGCAATGTAGCCGGACTTGACGAGGAAAAGGAAGAGCTTCAGGAGATAGTTGATTTCCTCAAGAATCCTTCAAAGTATACAAGACTCGGTGCTCGTATTCCCAAGGGTGTGCTTCTCGAGGGTACTCCCGGTACCGGTAAAACATTGCTTGCGAAGGCAGTTGCTGGTGAAGCTAGAGTTCCTTTCTTCAGCATTTCGGGTTCTGATTTTGTGGAAATGTTCGTCGGTGTAGGTGCATCGCGTGTAAGAGACCTTTTTGACACTGCCAAGAAGGAAGCTCCCTGCATTATTTTTATCGATGAAATCGATGCTGTAGCAAGAAGACGTGGTACAGGTATGGGTGGCGGCCACGATGAGAGAGAGCAGACACTTAACCAGTTGCTGGTAGAGATGGACGGTTTTGGTGTTAACGAGGGAATCATCGTTATGGCGGCAACCAACCGTGTAGATATACTGGATCCCGCTATTCTGAGACCCGGACGTTTTGACCGTAAGGTTGCGGTAGGTCGTCCCGATGTCAAGGGTCGTGAGGAAATCCTCAAGATTCATGCCAAGAATAAGCCTCTTGCCGAGGACGTTAATCTGAAGGAGATTGCTCAGACCACGGCCGGATTTACCGGTGCGGATCTGGAGAACCTGCTCAACGAGGCTGCTATCGGCGCGGCGAGAAAGGATGTACCTTACATCACTATGGAGGATATCAAGAAGTCCTTCGTTAAGGTGGGCATAGGCACCGAAAAGAAGAGCCGTGTTATCTCTGACAAGGAGAAAAAAATTACCGCTTATCACGAGATGGGTCATGCTATTTTATTCCACGTCCTTCCTGATGTGGGACCTGTATATACCGTATCAATCATTCCTACCGGTTCGGGCGCAGCAGGTTATACCATGCCTCTTCCCGAGAAGGATGAGATGTTCCTGACCAAGAGCAAGATGCTTCAGGATATCATGGTATCTCTCGGAGGAAGAATTGCAGAGGAAATCATCTTTGGTGAGATTACTACAGGTGCTTCCAGCGATATCAAGAAGGCTACTAAGGAAGCAAGAATGATGGTTACACGTTTTGGTATGAGCGAGAATCTCGGAGTTATCTGTTATGAGGATGACGATGATGAAGTATTCATCGGCCGTGATTTGGCGCATGCCAAGGGTCACAGCGAGGCTGTATCGAGTGAAATCGATCGCGAGGTTAAGGCTATCGTTGATGATTGCTACAAGAAGGCCAAGGAGATTATTCTTCAGAACGAAGCTATTCTTCATTCGGGAACCAAGCTCCTCCTCGAGAAGGAGAGAATCTCAAGAGATGAGTTTGAGAGTCTTTTCACTACTCCCGCTAATGAGGAATCTATTACTCTTAAGAAGGTTGAGAGTGACGAAATAGCAGGTATTGACGAGTAATTCGTCAATGTGCACAAAAAACATATACAAGTGTTGTCAAATTTGTGAATCATAGAACTATCTATTGTTGGGGTACGGTGTTAATATAATGACCGTACCCCAATACATTTAGTTTTTGCTATACCCCCAAGAAATA
>JAKSRV010000026.1 GCA_024403435.1 Lachnospiraceae bacterium | reverse complement strand
CTGGGCTTTTTGAAAATATTCAAGGTGCCTGTACATGAAGTGGCGATGATGATGTCGATAGCACTTCGTTTCATTCCTATTTTGCTGGAAGAGACGGACAAAATCATGAAGGCACAGCTGGCACGCGGAGCAGATTTTGAGAGCGGAAATATTTTCAAACGATTAAAAGCATATGTGCCGATATTGGTGCCTTTGTTTGTATCGGCCTTCAGACGCGCAAATGACCTCGCTATGGCGATGGAGGCAAGATGTTACAGGGGCGGCGATTCACGCACCAAAATGAAGCCGTTAAAGTATGCACGACGTGATGCCGTTGCATATGTTATATTATTTGTATATACAGCGGGCAGCATTGTAATCGGAAGACTGCCTTTCTTCGACATAGAACTGATAATAGCAGGTTTCAAAGCACTGATGCACAGATAGGGAATGTGATGGCAGACGAGAGCGTATTGGATAACGAAAACGTATTGGATAATGAGCCCGTATCAGAGAATGAATCGGTAGCGGACAGTGAAAAAGTGAATATGAAGCGCATACGTCTCTTTGTTGCCTATGACGGTACAGCTTATCACGGTTGGCAGATTCAAAAAAATGCTGTGACCATAGAATCGGAGCTCAACAGAGCTATCGGTGATTTGGTAGGATGTGAGGTGGCTGTAATCGGAGCCAGCAGAACAGATGCCGGTGTGCATTCAATGGGCAATGTGGCAGTGTTTGACAGTGACACCAGGATACCTGCGGAGAAAATAGCGGGAGCTATCAACGCAAGGCTTCCGGAGGATATCAGAATAGTTAAATCCGATGAGGTTGCATTGGACTGGCATCCCAGACATCAGGATTGTCGCAAGACATATGAATACAGAATCACTATGGGAAGAGTTCAGCTCCCGACTCAGAGACTGTATTCGCATTTCACATATCATGATGTGGATGAGGAGGCTATGAAAGCGGCTTGCGGATATTTTATAGGCGAGCATGATTTTGCGTCGCTGTGTGCCGCAGGATCGCAGGCAGAGACTACAGTTAGGACGATTTATGCTCTGGAGGTGGAAAGACACCTAAATGAGCTTGTTATCAGGGTCACAGGCAATGGATTCTTATACAACATGGTTCGCATCATAGCAGGAACACTGCTTGATGTAGGAACGGGAAGGAAAAAGCCTGAGGACATCCCCGGGATACTGGAATCCTGCGACAGAAAAAATGCAGGCCCCACACTTCCGGCGAGAGGCCTGACATTAATCGGTTACCAATATGATATATAAGAAAACGGGTAGGAACATGTCCTACCCGTTTGTTTTTGATTAAGAATTTATAATTCACTTTTTATGTTCAAGTTTTGAGTCATTATTATAATTCTAAGCGTTTGATTCTATGCATTCTTTGATTTCACGAATTTTACAAACTCATCCTTAGGGATGGGCTTGGAGAAATAATATCCCTGAATATAATCGCAACCAAGATTTACAAATCGATTAAGTAAATCCTCGGTTTCTACACCTTCTACGACAATTTTCATTCCCAGCTCTTTTATCATGGATACCGTATGGTTGAGTACGATATCATGCGCGCCGTTGTCAGGTACGTTTACGAAGGCTTTGTCCAGCTTAACGATATCAAAAAGAAGTGCGGATATTCTATCAATATTGGAATATCCGGTACCGTAATCGTCAAGTGAAAAACTGATGCCCGCATCCTGGAGCTGCTTTACGTTTTCCTGAAGAGCTTCCTGAGAAGTAGAAGCGGTGGTCTCGGTAATCTCAAGATTTATCTGTGACGAATCAACATTGTGTTTCTTCATGATGCCGAGAATTTCATCATTCAGATTACTTCTCATACATTGAGCAACCGACAGATTTACCTCAATGTAATCCATACCGAGCTCCTTGAATTCGGGGCTGGCGATGAATGAACATACTTCATCGAGTACGTATGCACCGATTCGATGGATAGCACCGCTTTTTTCCGCAACCGGAATGAACATATCCGGAGGGATGAAGCCGTAGTTTGGATCAATCAGGCGAATCAATGCCTCTGCAGAGTTGAAGCACTTGTGTTCAATGCTGTAGATCGGCTGATAGTATACATGGAACAGATGATTGGTGATGGCGTTTTCTATGATATTGTCCATATTGCGCATCAAATCATAGTGAGTTTTCTTGAATACATCCGATGCGGGTAATACCGCTCCGGTGTAATCGTTTGAAACTATTTCTGTTGCAAAGCGTACCAGAGTCTCGCCGTCGGGAATGTCCTGGGGACATTTGGCGATGCAAACGTAGGGCATCATTTTGAGTTCCAGACCGTTGAATAAAAATGGATTCTGGAAGGTATCATTAATCTGAGCCGCGATATCTGCAGTAAGCTGCAGTTTGTTATAGTTCATCTCCAAACAGTATATACCGCCGCTGATGTGGAACATTTCGGAAAATACTTTTTGCGTTCTGTTGATATCATCGATTTCTTGTGTGAAAGTCTTGTGCAGATTGCGGATATCTCCGGCTGTAAACAGATTTTTCAGAGTATCGAAATTGCTGATATTTATGATTATTACATCAAGAGGCTTTTTGTTCTTGATGCATCTGTCGACGTCATCGATACATGCGGATTTGTTGCTTAAGCCTGTCTCGATGTCGAGGATATCCTCGGGTCTGTGAATGAGAGAGGATACCAGGAGCATTGACAGCGCGTAGGCAAACATTTCGAGCAAAAGCTGGGGCTGGAAGAACTGAATAATATTTGCGGCGAGCATCATCGGTATGACGCTACCGATACCCAGGGCACGGCGTACACCGATGGTTTTGCCGTAGCGAATCAGATAGTAAAAGGCAACCAAGACATAAATAAAGGCGGCTGCATAGAGAACAAACATGAAAGGACCGCGATTGTACACGTAGTTGGAATCGATGTCGAACACGATGCCCGTAAACGGATTGACAATCAGGCAGGCAACTACAGCGGCAAAAGGCAGAGTATACAGTATACTCTTGAAACGTCGCAGCTTGTAGTCCGTGTCGGATACAATCATCAGATATATGACGACAAACGGTGTATTGGAACTGTGAATCAACAGATAAGTATAATGAGTAAGATATCGTACATTTAGGTTCGTCAGACCTGTGTTGTCGAAGTAGGCTGCGAAGACATCGGCAACCGCAGAAAATAAACCAACAACAAGAAGCTCTATGAAACATCTGTTGAGCCTGCCCTTGGTTAATCCTCGGAATATAGTTGTAAACAGCAGCAACGCCAGTATGACTGTTGCAGCCAAATCAAAGTATAGTAATTTCATCCGATATCCTCGTATATTTATACTATTATAGTATAGCATATTTTATGCCTTTGTGAGGAGAAATAATAATATATCTACCGCAAATGAAATGTGATATTATAGTATTTGTGGACGTTTGAGTTTTTATGATCTTAGGAAGAAGTATGGAAAATAAAAAGAAAACACTGGACAAAAAAACATTGCTTCAGCGCATGTCGGCGATGCGTCTGATAATGTTTGGATATATCGGAATTATTTTATTGGGAGCATTGATGCTGTTTTTGCCTTTTGCATCTAAGACACCGGGGTGCACTCCGTTTACGGATTGTCTATTTACGGCAACATCGGCTACATGTGTTACGGGCTTGATCAGATATGATACCTTTACGCATTGGACACTGTTCGGTCAGCTGGTGATTCTGTTTATGATACAGACCGGCGGTATCGGGTTTATGACAGTGGTTCTGATGGTAATGAAAGCAACGGGCAGCAGGATAGGTATTTCCGAGAGAACGCTGATGCAGGACTCTATATCGGCTCCTGAGTTTGGCGGCATCGTTAAGATGACTGAGTTTATCGTAAAAGGAACGTTTCTCATTGAAGGAACAGGAGCTATGTTCCTTGCATTTGACTATGTGCCGAGATATGGTGCCAAGGGCGTGTACATGGCGATATTCCATTCGATTTCGGCCTTCTGTAACGGCGGTTTTGATCTGATGGGAGGTATTACGGGAGAGTGTTCTTCGATGATCGGATTTGAGACTAACCTGTATGTTAACCTGGTGCTGAGCGCACTGATTATTCTCGGCGGTCTGGGCTTTTATGTATGGAAAGATCTGATTGATAAGGAGTTTTCGTGGAGAAAGCTTTCTCTTCAGAGCAAGCTGGTACTCAGTGTATCCGGGGCTTTGGTTGTGGCCGGAACGATAATACTGTTTATCACAGAGTATGCAGGACCGATGTATGAGGGATATTCGGCGGGCGATAAATTGTTGTCCTGCTTCTTCCAGTCGGTAAGTGCGAGAACAGCAGGATTTAACAGCGCTGATTTGTCCAAGATGACAGAGAGCGGTCTGATGGTTATGATCGTGTTGATGCTGATCGGAGGTTCGAGCGGATCGACTGCCGGCGGTATGAAGACCACTACCTTCTGGGTATTGCTTGCATCTATCGGTACTACCCTCAAGAGACGTAAAAATATAGAAGTCTTCGGAAGAAGAATCGATGAGGATGCACCCAGACTTGCAGCTTGTATTTTCAGCTCATATCTGATTGGAATTATTACATCGGCTGTAGTCATTGCATCAATAGAAAAGCTTCCGTTTATGACGGTTCTTTTTGAGACTACTTCGGCACTTGCTACGGTAGGTATCACACTTGGAATCACCGGTTCGCTCGGTATGGTGTCCAAGCTTATTATCACTTTCCTGATGTTCTGCGGAAGACTTGGTTCCATCACCGCGTTGCTTGCATTTTCACCCGACAGAACCAAGATTAGTTCAAGCTATCCCAAGGAAAACATTAACATCGGTTAATTGAAGTGATTATCTGTTAATTTAGATTTGTATACAAGGAAGGGGAAGAACCCATGAAATCAGTACTTATTATCGGACTCGGACAGTTTGGTGTTCACATGGCTGAAAAGCTGATGGAGAACGACAATGAAGTAATGGCAATAGAGAGCAGTGAAGCGAGAGCTGATGCCTGCGCAGAACTTATTCCCAGAATCCTCATCGGAGATGCATGTGATGAGAGATTCATGAAAGGAATCGGAGTCAAGGATTTTGACAAGGCGGTTGTAGCTATCGGTGATGATTTTACCAAGGCACTTGAAATCACCGTAATACTTAAGGATCTCGGCTGCAAATATATCGTAGCAAGAGCTTCTAACGATACTCACAAGAAGCTGCTTCTCAGAAACGGCGCGGACTTTGTTTCATATGCCGAGCGTGAGACCGCTGAGAGATTGGCAATCAAGCTTTCTTCGGACAATGTATTTGATTTCATCGAGCTGACTCCCGAGATCGGTATCTACGAGGTGGCAGTGCCCAAGAGCTGGATAGGACGTACTATCATCAAGCTGGATGTCAGAAACAGATACAGAATCAGTATCCTTGCAACCAAAGAGGATGGAAAAATCAATCCCATGCCTCCCGCACAGTATGAGTTTAAGGGTACGGAAAATATACTCGTAATGGGTACACATGTAGATGTGGAGAGACTGATTTAATATCACAAGTGGATAAAAATGGATATTTATACAAAGAGAAAAAGTATCAGAAAATATAAATCCGCAGAAGATGGTGGAGAAGTTACAAAGGAGCAGCTTACTCAGATTCTTGAGGCGGCAAGATGTGCTCCGTCTGCCAAGAACCGTCAGCCCTGGAAATTTGTGGTTTATACGGGGCAGGCTAAGGCAGAGCTTCTCGATTGTATGGAAAAGGGTATAGCGAAGCAGAAAAAGAGTCTTTTTATGCCCAAGAAATTCAAGAACGGAATGGCCAGTGCGGAAAATACATTGCGCATAATGAGAGAAGCTCCGGTTATTGTAATGGTGCTCAATACTCATTCCAACAATCCGCTCAAGCCTGTATTTGCAGGAAAGAGAATTTCAGAGATTCACGATACACTTTCCATTGGCGCAGCTATCGAAAATATGCTGCTCAAGGCAACGGAGATCGGTGTCGGATCGCTGTGGATAGGTAATACAGTATATGCGCACGATGAAATGTCTGCATATATGAAAATCGATTGCCAAATCGCGGGTGCGGTTGCATTCGGAATAGCTGATGAGGTCCCTGAGGGACGTCCCAGAAAAGAGTTGGAAGAAATGGTGGAGTACAGATCATGAAAAGCAAGGCAAAGCTGAATAAGATTAAGAACGCAAACACTGCTAATACTGTAAAAAGAAATCTTCCTCCCGGATGGATTATCATGGCGCGCGAGGAAATCACCGTGGCTGATATCAAGACAATTATAGGGGATTCCGATGATATAGAAATCTGGCCTGAGGTCGGTGTATTGGAGATTACAATCGGAGAAAAATCCTCAGTGGATATCGAGGCGTTTGATGCCGATCCCCTAGATGAATACAGCTGCGAGTACATCACTAAAAACGGCATAAAGGAATTGTTCTATGTAACATTCAAGGCCGAGGATTATGATGCGGCAGAAGTTATTCTCAAAAAAATAGCAGCCGGAATAGATGGATTTATCTGCGGAGACACAGATGATTTCACTCCTGTGATTAAGTAGGCTTGGGATAACATCATGTATTTATTGTGTGAAAATGAAAACTACACAGAAAGAGCTAAAGCCCTGGCAGACAGAATGAAGGTGGAACTTTCATCTTCGAGGGAAAAAATCGGCGATGACGATTTGCATTTGGAGTTGAGTGATGAAGGTCTCTCGCTCAGGCAGGGAACGCTGTCTATGAGCGGAGATTTCACGGAACTCATTCCGCGCATCAAGAAGAGTAATCTTGACAATGAGATGTTGGTAAAGGCGGCGCGTCTGAAAAACTACACCGGCAGCGGAATGCCGGTCCTTTTGGATGCTACAGCAGGGATGGGAGAGGATTCTTTTATACTTGCTGCAGCCGGTTTCAAGGTTATTCTGTATGAGTATGATGTGATAATAGCTTCATTGCTTGAGGATGCGCTGCTCAGAGCTTCGCAAAAGGCTGAGACGGCTCATATAGCGGCACGAATGGAGCTTAGAATCGGTGACAGTATAGCGGCTATGAATGCGCTGGATCCTAGTGTAAAATCCGGAACTGAAGATGATAGGATAGAAGCTGATGCGGCAGAAGGGAAAATCAATGTGATTTTGCTGGATCCCATGTTCCCTGCCCGTACAAAAAGTGCGATGGTTAAAAAGAAGTTTCAGTTGCTACAGCAGCTTGAGAAACCCTGTGCAGATGAGGACGATATTATGAAGGCGGCTATTATGGCCTGCCCTGATAAAATCATTATAAAACGACCTGCCAAGGGACCTTATCTTGCGGGGATGAAGCCTGATTATTCGATGGACGGCAAAGCCATCAGATATGACTGCATGATAAATGTGGAATCGCGTAAGAAAAAGATAACTAAGTAAAAGATAATAAATTAAAAGATAATAAAGCAAACGATAACAGTAAATGCTACGTTTAAAGATGGACTTGAAATGAAAGCATACGAGCTTTTTTTAGATTTTGTAAAAATACATACTACCTCGAGTGAGACCAGCGGGACGCATCCGAGTTTTGACGGTGAGTTTGTCCTGGCGAAGATGCTTGCGGATAAATTAAAGAGCATGGGCCTGGAGCAGGTCAAGGCAGACGATAAATGCTACGTCTATGGATTGCTGCCGGCAACACCGGGATGCGAGCAGGCACCTGCACTCGGATTCATAGCGCATATGGATACATCGGATGAAGCGAGCGGGTTGAATGTGAAGCCTATCATTCATGAAAACTATGACGGCGAGGATGTGATACTTCCCGGAGACGGTAAAGTAATGTCTGTAAAGACATTTCCTTTCCTGCGAGAGATGAAGGGTGAGACACTTATCACAAGTGACGGCACTACTTTGCTCGGAGCTGATGATAAAGCAGGAATTGCGGAGATAATCACAGCTGTCAGTGAAATTATAGAATCAGGTGAACCTCACGGAGATATATGGGTGGGATTTACACCCGACGAGGAGATCGGTGAGGGTGCGGATTTCTTTGATTTGGATTATTTCAAGGCACAGTATGCCTACACAGTGGATGGCGGAGATGTAAATTGTATTGAGTACGAGAATTTCAATGCGGCTTCTGCGGTGATTACCGTCAGCGGTGTATCGGTTCATCCGGGTAGTGCCAAAGATGTAATGATAAATTCACAGAATGTGGCGATGGAATTTCACAGCCTTCTTCCGGAAAATGAGAGACCCGAGCATACTGAGGACAGAGAGGGATTTTACCATCTGACAGATATGAAGGGACGCGTTTCGGAGACTGTACTTTCATATATCATCCGAGATCATGATAGGGAACGCTTCGAGCAGCGCAAGCAGACAGTGGCAGCAGCTGCGGAGGCCATTAATAAAAAATATGGTGCGGAGCTTGTGAAGGCAGATATCAACGATTCATATTACAATATGCTGGAAAAAATCGAGCCACATATGCATCTGGTTGAGAATGCAAGAAACGCAATTGCATCAAACGGAATGGTTCCGATTGATGTGCCTATCAGAGGTGGTACAGACGGAGCCAGATTATCATTCGAAGGTTTGCCTTGTCCCAATCTCGGAACAGGCGGTTACAATTTCCACGGTTGCTACGAGTGCATTACTGCAGAGCGAATGGACAAGAGCGTCGCAGTGATTAAGGATATCATCAGACAGTATGTAATATGCATCAATGAAAATTAATGATAAGTTGAAAGGATGAACTGATTTCAGTTCAATCAAGATAATGGCTATAAAGAGTAATATTGTATTGATCGGAATGCCCGGAGTGGGTAAAAGTACTGTAGGAGTAATCCTTGCCAAAGTACTGGGATATGAATTTATAGATTCGGATTTGGTTATTCAGAAGCAGACAGGCAAGCTTCTCAAAGATATCATTGAGGAGAAAGGTCCGCAAGGATTTATCGATGTCGAGAATGATATCAACAGTAAGCTCGAGGCTGACCACAGTATCATAGCGACCGGAGGAAGCATTGTATATGGTGCAGAAGCAATGGCGCATCTTAAGGAAATCGGTACCGTGGTATATCTGAAGCAGAGCTTAAAAGAACTGGAGCATCGTCTGGGTAATATCAAAAATCGTGGAGTGGTACTTAAGCCCGGTCAGACACTTGCTACACTTTATGAAGAGCGTATCGTGCTGTACGAAAAGTATGCAGATATCACTATAGATGAGGAGAATCTTGATATTGAAGATACTATCAAGGCTGTGCAGGAAGCATTGCAAAAATAACTCTTCACAGCCTTGCGATTTTTCTTGAGATTTGTTTTATTAGTCTATGATATTAATCGTAGTAATTATCGGTTGGAGATTTTTATCGGTAATGACACCGTTGTAATTGGTATGGCCTGCACAATCCTTAGTGATGGCATCTACTATATCCATACCGTCGGTTACCCAACCGAAGGCTGCGTACTGGCCGTCCAAAGATTCGGCATCTGCATTACAGATAAAGAACTGGCAGCTGGCAGAGTTGTATTTTTTGCCGCGAGCCATTGAAATGGTTCCGCGTTTGTGAGAGATATTGTTCTCCACACCATTGTAAGAAAATTCGCCTTTAATGGAGTTCTCGGCGGTACCGGTGCAATCTCCGTTGGGATCGCCACCCTGTATCATAAAGCCTTCGATGACTCTGGCGAATGTCAGGTTATCATAGAATCCACTGTTGGCTAGGTCTACAAAATTGGTAACAGTGATGGGAGCGGTATCTCCGTCAAGTTCCACATAGATGGTACCGTAGTCCTGTACAACGATTTCTGCATGATGAATTCCGTGAAGAAGTCCGTCGTCTACCTCGGTATTGGTGGATGAACCGGATGTTGAGGCTGTGCTTGATGCGGAAGCTGAAGTGTCGTTGCTGCTACATGCGGCAAGGCTCACAACACAGAGTGCTCCGATAACAGTACTCACAATCAGTTTACTTATTTTATTCATTATGCTTGTTTTCTCCTAAATTTTCTTTTGTTTTGTCTTTTGGTTCCTGTAACAGATTATTACCGTTGTTATAAATAATTTCCTTGTTATTATAATTGTAAAGCATTTGCAGTCAAGCGTTTTTTGGTTAATCACATATTGAAGGATGATAGTAAAGGCATGAATAATATACTAATTGCAAGTGAAACTAAAAAAATAATAAAAGAAGGTCAATATGAACTGGCAGGAGAGATTATCAAGCTGCCGGCAATTGATTATGAAAATGTTGAAGTGATTTCTCCGCAATTGGGAGAGGAATTGCTATTGGCAAATGCTGATGAAGAGCGAGCCGAGCTTAATAATATTTGCATTGTTGCAGAAGATTCATTTCAGGCCGCTAAAAGATACAGCCATCCACTGGTTATGAATTTTGCGAATGCGCATAAACCCGGAGGCGGATTTGAATTGGGTGCTACTGCGCAGGAGGAAGCTCTTTGCAGGTGCAGTACCTTAATTGCTTCTATTGGTTCTGAAAAAGCAAAAGAAATGTACCAATATAATAACTTGCATGCAATACCCGTAGAGTCTGATTATATGCTTTTATCAGAGGTATGTGTATTTAGAAATGAAAAATGTGAACTGGTGCGCGAGCCGTTTTTAGCAGGTGTTATCACGGTGCCGGCACCAAACAGAATAGGGCTTGCGGCACTTACTCCCATCAAGAAGATAGATGCCGCGATGATAAAGCGAATCCGCATTATGCTTGCTGTTGCCAAGGAGAATAATTATAAATCACTGGTGCTTGGCGCTTGGGGATGCGGTGCCTTTCATAATAATCCCGAAAGTGTGGCAAATTGTTTCAAGATTGTCTTGGAAGAGGATGGATATGCCAAGTACTTTGAAAATATCTGTTTTGCGATTTATGGAAGTGAAAACGGAAAAAATATAACAACATTCAGAAGAGTATTCGAACAACAGTGATGTTGAGGCAGGGGGAGTTGTCATGAGAAACAGAAGTGTGGCTTTCGTTATTAGAGATAAGAAAATCCTCATGGAAAAATTAACATACGGTGGTAGAACATTTTATTCTATCCCGGGTGGAGGAATTGAGGCCGGAGAGACACCTGAAGAAGCAGTCATCAGGGAGCTCAAGGAAGAATGCGGGCTTGATGGTGTCATAGTAAAAAAATTATCTGAATTGTATAACAACGGGAGAACAGAATATTCCTTTGAGGTTCGTGTTTCGGATGAGCAGACTGCGATTAAGGGTTATGACCCGGAAGAGCCTATGGATAAGCAGGCGATTAAGGATGTTGCATGGATGGACCTTAGTCAGATTTCAGAAAAAGACAGAGCTTTTTTGTGGGGATACGGTCTGGTGGCAGTGGATGGTTTCTATGATGAAGTTTTGTCATGGGGTGACACTATAAGTTATCCGACGATTTCGCAAGGAGAATGAGAATGAGAAAAATATGTAGGGGGATAATAGCAGGTATATTAGCGCTGACAATGGTGTTGATTAATCCTTTTGTTATAGATGCGGAGGAAAGTGAAGACCTGCAAGTATCGGCTGAGTATTCAATGATTATGGATACGGTAAGCGGTGCAAATATTGAAACCTTTGTGATAGAGAGACCCGATCCCGAAGCATTGAAAAATAATGTTGTTAATGCTTCGGTTTTTGGATTGAGCGTTACAAACGAGGATAATTATAAGGCATTTTCAGATGCTATAACTTATTGCCAAGATAATCCCAATACATATTTAGTGATTGATAAGGGCGTATATTATTTTACGACAAATGCTACGATTACCTTATCCGGATTAAAAAATGTATTGATCGAAGGTAACGGAGCTGAGTTCATTTTTGAAAATCAAAAGCAGTTTGCAATTACAGAATGCGACGGAGTTGAGTTGCGTGATCTCGTGATTGACTGGAATTGGGCTAAGGACAGAGTAGCTTCACTTGTACAGGTTCAGAACAAGACTGACAATTCTTTTGACATAAAATTTCTTGAGCTGGACGACGTTGATGTGGATATTCCGCTGGTGAGTTTTCAGCAATACGACAGCAAAGAATATATACCCGGTTCGTATGGAGCGTACAAGACATTTGCGCCTGCGGAAGTACCGGGAAGCATAGTGAATGTAGAAAAAGTAGAAGCCAATGTATTGCGTGTATATTTCAGCAGTAAATTCACTACTCATTTTCATAATGAGGAGGTGTATAGCCTGAGGCATTACACATATGGCGGAGAAGTATTTGGTGTAGGCGGTGGCTCGAGCAACATTACTTTTGATAATGTGAGGATATATGGAAATGCGGGAATGGGATACGTAATAGGTGACAAGGCTAACCATTTTCAGATTATCAATTCATATATCGGTCTCCGACCCGGCAACGAAGACAGGCAGAGATTGTCTACATCTGCCGATGGAATACATATTCTTAATTCCGGTGGATTTTTCAGAATAGATAACTGTGATTTTAGTTTTACAGGTGACGATATCATCAATATTCATGATGATATGTTTAAGGTTACGCAGGTTGATTCGAGTAACCGATTAATAGGAGAAGTGACAGGAGGATTTGTTCACAAGGGAGATAGGATAAGAATCTATAATTCAAATCTGGAAGATATCGGTTTTGAATCGGAAGTCACAAGCTTTATACGTCAGACAGACAGTGCAACATTGACTCTGCAGGACGACCTTCCATCTGATGTGACGGATGGTTATTATGTCTATCGCAGTTCTACCAGAACACATAATTATGTGATATCCAATAATTATATCCATGAAACAAAAGGCAGAGCAGCGTTGATGAATGCAGCGGATGCATTGTTTGAAAACAACAGATTGTACAGAACAAAATCTGAGTGTCTGCAGGTACGTGTGGACCTTGCGGACAGATCTGATAAAACCTGGTATGAGGGAAGCGGAGCACACAACGTTGTAATTAATAATAATACTTTTGAAGAGTGTGCATTTGGCGGCTCGGATTCTATTATCACAATAGATTGCAATGTCGGAACGAAGAAAGATGTCCTGTACGACATCCATATAACAAACAACAATTTTTATAATTGCTATGGGGAACTTATTGTTGCCGATAACGTATCGGATTTATATATAGAGAACAATATAATATCCGATTGCGGTGATATTAAGAGTACGGAAAACTGCGGTGACATATATATTACCGATAACATAATCAGTCATCCGTCGGAAAGTTGTCAGCATGAATATACGATGCAGATTCACAGCCGACATGCCGGATGCTTTGAGTATGGATCTACCGGAAAAACATACTGCACGCAATGTCGCACGATTATTAACGACGATTATATAGGCCTCTCGCCTCTTGAGCATAAAGGTATGCTGGTTAAAAGAATAGATGTCTATCCGACATGTATTGAAGATGGTTTGTCGAGCAATGTCTGTTCTATGTGCGGGACCGTTGTGGATACAGGCATTACGGAGCCTGCTACAGGACATAACTTTGTTGAGGTGATTACCAATACATCAAGTGCGGAAAGTAAATCTCATAAATGTACAGGCTGTGGCATCATTGAAGAACATGATAGCACCGGAACGAACGGAACATGTTCTGTATGCGGACACGGCAAGTCAGTTGAGGTTGGTTTTATGTCACTTGAGCTGGATGCGGCGAATGTGGATTATATCGGAATCAATCTCTACATTGATGCACCCAACGGAACTGAATTTTATGTGGATGGCGTAAGATATGAACCAGCCGGAAGTAAAGAGAACGGACTGTATAAGATACAATATAAATGTGCGCCCAAGGAACTGTCAGACAGACATATTTTAAGAGTTAAGGACAGTACAAATAAAGCGATTAATATAAATAATAAATCTGAATATTCATACAGCGGGGATATGTATTGTCGATATATTTTGTCGACCGGAAATGAATATTCCGATGAGCTTAAAAATGTTTGCAGCAGTCTGATCGATTATAGTGAACAGGCTATGAATTATTTCGGATATAATAATGCAGGGCTTACAATTGGAGATATCGCGGCGAAGGTTCCGACATCGGGTCATTCGATGAAGATTACGGGAGAGCTTCCTAATTGTTGTGAATATCTCGGTAGCTCATTGGTTTTGGGAGATGAAGTGATATTGAGGCATTATTTTACCGGAGATGCCAACAGGTTTGTAATTTCTTGCACTGATGTTACATTGAGAAAAAGTACTTCGGTTGCAATCAGCTCAGTGGACGCGATTAACGGTTTCTATGTAGATATTAAGGTGCCGTATTCTTATGTAGGAAATATGTATGAAGTAAAACTGAAAACAGCCGGCACCGGTACTTCGTATACATTAAGATATGGAGTGGTAACGTATTGTAATTATGCAAACGGTCTGAATACAAACAACAATTTGATTAATCTGTGTAAAGCCTTGTATAATTTTTCAAGTGCAATATTGAACTATAAAAAATCTGCATAACTGTAAAGTGAGGTTGAAATGTCAGATATTATTGATAAGAATACAGACGGCGGTCAGGCGACAGAGCACAAGCGCCGTGTGAGATACAAGGGAACTCATCCCAAGACCTTTGAGGAAAAATACAAGGAGCACGATCCCGAGAAATATGCTGATACGGTTGCAAAGGTTATCAGCAAGGGAAGTACTCCTGCGGGAATGCATATATCGATAATGGTCAAGGAGATTTTGGATTTCCTTCAGATTAAGCCCGGACAAAAGGGATTGGATGCCACATTGGGTTACGGTGGCCACACGAGCAAAATGCTGGAACAGTTAAATGGTGAAGGCCATATGTATGCTCTGGATGTCGATCCGATTGAAATAGTAAAGACCAAGGAGCGTTTGGCCAAGGCTGGATACGGTGAGGAGATTTTGACTATCCTTAAGCAGAATTTTGCGAACCTGGGAAGCGTGGCACAGGAGTACGGACCGTTTGATTTTATGATGGCGGATTTGGGTGTATCTTCAATGCAGATTGATGACCCGAAGAGAGGCTTCTCATACAAGATAGAAGGGCCGCTGGATCTTCGTCTGGATCCTGAACACGGTGTGCCGGCTTCGAGAAGATTGAAGCAGCTTACACGTGATGAGATAGAAGGTATGCTGGTGGAAAATTCCGACGAACCTTATGCTCAGCAGATTGCGGCGGAAATTATCAGAACCTACAGAAAAGGCGGACGCATCAATACTACGACCGACCTGAAAAATGTGATAGAAAAAGCGCTGGCATTTTTGCCTGAAAATAAAGAGAAGAAGGATATCTTAAAAAAGACCTGTCAGAGAACCTTCCAGGCACTGAGAATTGATGTAAACAGTGAGTTTGAGGTGCTGGAGGCATTTTTAACAGCACTGCCCGATGCGTTGGCTTCGGGAGGCAGAGTGGCAATCCTTACATTCCACTCGGGCGAGGACAGACTGGTCAAGAAAGCATTTGCGGCATACCTCAAAGCGGGAGTATTTTCAGAAATCTCTGAGGAGGTAATCCGTCCCGGAGCGCAGGAGTGTGCACAGAACGGAAGGGCACGTTCGACTAAAATGCGTTGGGCGATTAAGAAGTGATTGGCGCGGAAGTGATGCCGGAATTTATTGCGCTGATGAAAATATCAGTTAATAAAAATATCAGCAAGAAAAGAATTGGATTGGATTAATGAGGGTAGGAGTAATAGCGGACATACACAGCAACATATATGCGTTCAAGGCTTGTATGAGTCGATTGGAGCAGGCCGGCTGTGAAGAATATATATTTTTAGGGGATTATGTTTCCGATACCCCTTATACGCGTGAGACGATGGATTACCTCTATGAGGTGATGGATACTCACAAGTGCACCGTGCTCAGAGGCAACAGAGAGGAATATGTCATCGACCAGAGAAGGCTTATCCGTAGCGGTGCAGATAAAGGAATATGGATTAAAAATTCGGCAAGCGGAAATCTGTTGTACACGTATGAAAGATTGAACGATGCAGATATTGATTTTTTTGAAAGCTTGCCAATCAGTGCGGTATATGCACCGGAAGGATACCCGGCAATCACCATAGCTCACGGTTCACCGAATAACAACAGGGAACTGCTTCAGCACGATGGAGAAAACACCAAGGCATGGCTGGAAAAAATAGATACGGACTATCTGATATGCGGACATACGCATATTACGGGAACGACATCGCATAAAGGTAAGCTCTATATGAATACCGGAGCAGCGGGAATATCGATAGGTACTCCGGGTCTGGCACCATGTATGGTGTTGGAAGGTACGAGCAAGGCGTGGACACCCGAGTTTTTGTTGGTGCCGTATGATAATAAAAAGGTATGCCTGGATTGCTTCCGTATGGGACTTATGGACTATGCTCCGTGGTTTATCAACAGTAATATTCAGACCCTCATATCGGGCTGGGATAATGTGGCGCAGATGGTTGAGATTGCCAAAGAACTGATGAAGGCAGAGGAGCCTGATGCGGAATGGCCTTATATGGATGAAAAATACTTTAAGGCAGCAGCGGAGAGGCTCGGTATACCGGACTACAGAGATAGTGACTTGACAAGGGAAATATAGTATAATCTTTGCATTGGTATTTCATTTCTGAAACAGTAATTTTTAGGGGATAAAAAATGGCCTATTCAATTAAAGCAGGTAATGTGGTTCTGACACCCGATAAGGGACCGGACGAACTTAAGACAGTATGGGATGTTGTTTGGAGCATCAATGAAAGAAAAGACGATCAGCGTTTGGTGGGCAATGTGTGGTTTGACTCAGAGCCCGAGAGAGGCGTGGTAGAAGTTGATTTCAATATAGAGCCCGAATTCAGAGAGAAGGAATATGCCCGTGATATGTTGCGAGCTATTGTTGACTGGGTATTTAAGAAAAAAGGTCTGTATGAGATTAAAATGACAGTCGATGTGGAGGATCGCTACAAGATTGATGCATTGGAACATGCGGGCTTTGTGTTCAGAATGGGCAACAAGGAAGTCAGACATTTTTCTATTGTAAAGGCCAGAACCGCATGGTCAGGTCTTTATCTGATGTTGGGTTTTGTTGTAGGACTGTTGTTGGGATTATTGTTCAACAATATGATTATGGGAATAGCGATAGGTGTCGTTGTGGGACTCGTTATCGGAATTATTCTTGATATCAGAGCGAATATGGATAGATCCAATATCACCGGTGAGAAGAAGTCGACACATCGTAAAGCGGTACTTGAAATCGAGAATGACGAATCTGATGAAGTATCGGTTGCAGAAGTAAAAAGCAGGGATGATGCCGATAAATAACGGTGCTTGAGAGAATTGAACAATAAATAATATTAGTATTTGTGTATATTGTGGCTTTGCCTTATGGCAGAGCCACTTTTTAATATTATAAGTCAAAAATATAGAATGATTTATCATCGTAAAAGAGCTAAAAAAGTGGTGTTATATTAGTGAGAGATTTATTGGATATACAAGAATAGTTCAAATTCTTATGAGGGGTAAGGTTTGTAATTTAAGGAGGGGTATATCAAATGATTAGAACGGCTGTTACTGAAAACGGCGTGGTAAAGGGATTGCCCGCAGCGGATCCCAGAATTACCAGTTTTAAGGGGATTCCTTTTGCAGCACCTGCAACAGGAAAAAACAGATGGAGAGCACCTCAGCCGGTTGAGAACTGGGATGGAGTACGTGAGTGCTACAATTTTTCGCCGGTTCCTAATCAGGCACCGCCCGTAAAAGGTGCAACCGATGTGTACAGCAGAGAGTGGTCGGTAGATCCGCATATTCCTATGGGGGAGGATTGTCTTACACTCAATGTATGGATGCCGGCAGCAGGTCAGAAAGATATGCCTGTATTCGTATGGTTTTTCGGTGGCGGACTTCAGGTAGGTCATACCGCTGAGATGGAGTTTGACGGAGAGAGAATTGCGAGAAGAGATATTGTCGTAGTTACCGTCAACTATCGTGTGAATGTGTTTGGTTTTCTGGCTCATCCCGAGCTTACCGCAGAGGCACCCGAAGCTCCTACCAATTTCGGATTCCTCGATCAGCAGGCGGCTCTTAAGTGGGTGCAGAGAAATATCAAGGCATTCGGTGGCAATCCCGATAATGTAACTATCGGTGGTCAGTCTGCCGGTGGTATGAGTGTATGTGCTCAGCTGAGTGCACCTTCGAGCAAGGGACTTTTCAATCGTGCAATTATAGAGAGTGGTGCTTTTGCAGCTCCGTATCCTTTTGAATTCGGTCTTACCAAGACAATGGAAGAGGCTGAGCAAAACGGTGTAGAATTCTTTAAGTTCCTCGGCGTTGAGACACTTGAAGAAGCAAGAGCAATCGACGAAGTGACACTCCGCAATAAAATGTTGGAGAATGAAAATATCAAGGGGTGGGCACAGACCTGGGGCGAGGTTGTGGACGGAGTCTTCAGTAATCGCAACAGCCAGGAGTGGATGCTTGATCCCGATAAGATAAACTGTCCTGTAATGCTCGGTCATACAAGCAATGAGTTCCAGGTATCTCCTATGGCAAAGACAAGGGAGGAATTGGAAAAGATCGCCAAAGAACTTGCGGGAGATGAAGCAGACAAGATTATGGCATGCTTCAGCGAGCCCATGACTGAGGACAGTATCAAGAAGGACGGAGAAATCTGTTCTATCGAATTTGGCTGCAGAGTGGCAGCTCATGTCAACGATAACGACAAGAATCCAGTTGATATGTACTACTACAATTTTGATACTTATATTCCCGGATGGGATAATCCCGGATGTTTCCATTCGGTAGATCTTTGGTTCTTCTTTGAGACTCTGGCAAAGTGCTGGAGACCTTTCAAGGGAGAGGCTTATGACCTTGCCTGCAGTATGTGTGATTACTGGTGCAACTTTATCAAGACCGGTGATCCCAACGGTAAGGATTTGAGAGGTGATGAACTTCCTGTATGGAAGCCCTACACCGAAGCGGAACCCAACAGAATTTCATTCAGAAAGGTTCCTGAACCTGAACTTTCACCCAATTCAGATTTGGTAGATTTGCTTATCAAATGCTTCCTTAAGCGAAAGGGTGCGAGTATATAGTCCTATGAGGGGGAGAGCTTTTGCTTGAGGGGGCATCAGCTACTCTGACAGATCGAATGGATTCGGTCGCAAGGCTGCAGATTTATGAAGTGTTAACTTCTTGAATTTGCAGCTTTTATTATGCTTTAAAGTTTTTCCTATGCGATTAATGATGATATAATGAAAAAGATAATGTTACTCGGCGGATATAATGCCGAATTGAATAGTTATACAAAGCTAAGATGTAGAAGGGAGATTAATTATGACATACGAAGAATTGGTAGCACAGGCAAAGGAAACTTATGGAAAGATGGATGCAAGTAATGTTAAGGAGCATGTGGCAATTCAGTTTAACATTACCGGTGAGGCAGCAGGCGCATTTTATCTTGAAATTAAGGACGGGCAGGTATTTATCGAGCCTTATGAATACTATGACAGAGATGTAATCGTTACCTGCACAGCAGAGAACCTCATCAAAATGGCAGAGGGTGAGCTTGGCATGGAAGCTGCATATCTTACCGGTAAGATTAAGGCTGAGGGAAATCTTGGAAAGGCTCTTCTGCTGAAGGAACTTACCAAGGCTAAGAAGAAGGCCGCAAGAAAAAAGGCAGCTAAATAATAAGAGGACGCATGAAATCTAAAGTTAAAACGCTTTCGTTCTTTTTGAAGGGAAGTAAACGCTTTTTTGCACTGGGAATCGTATTTGTGTTCGTGCAGGTAATATTCGACATGGTCAATCCCAAGGTTATGGGTTATACCGTCGATTATATTGTGGGCGACACAGAAGGAATGCCGGGCATGGTATTGCAATTCGTCGATAAGCTTGGCGGTCGTGATTACGTACTGTCACGCTTATGGCTGATTGCGATTGTTATTATTTTGTTGGGAATAATGGGAGCGGTGAGCAGATATCTGTTCAGACTTTTCAATTCGCTCGGTGGAGAGAATTTGGCACGCAGAATGAGAAATACTCTGTTTGAGCACATTCTGAAGCTTCCATACAAATGGCATGATATCAACAAGACCGGAGACATCATTCAGAGATGTACCTCCGATGTAGATATGATCAGAAATTTCATACAGGAGCAGCTTGTCAATCTGTTCAGAATGGTCGCAATGATTATTTTTGCGCTCTATTTTATGTTCAGAATACATGTGCTCCTTTCTTTGTGTGCATGTTTTTTCATATTGGTGGTTGTAGTATATTCACTTATTTTTCACGGTAAAATCGGTGCTAAGTTCGAGAAGGTAGATGAAGAGGAAGGCCGTCTTTCGGCGGTGGCCCAGGAAAACCTTGCCGGAGTGAGAGTGGTAAGAGCATTTGGTCGTGAAATGTATGAGAGAAATCGTTTTGAGACCAAGAATGAAGTGTATATCAATCACTGGATAGGCATGATGAGTCTGCTTGCCAAGTTTTGGACTATCAGTGATTTTGTCAAGCATATGCAGACCGTCGCAATTCTTGCATTAGGTTCTTATCTTACTATCAACGGTAAAATTTCCCCCGGAGAGTTTGTTTCATTTATTGCATATAATATGCTGATTATTCAGCCCATTATGGAGCTTGGAAGAGTTATCTCGGAAATGAGTAAGTCCGGCGTATCCATCGACAGACTAAGATACATAATAGAGTCTGAACCGGAGAAGGATGCACCCGACGCAGTAGATTTCCCCGGATACGGTGATATAGAGATTAAGAATCTTAAGTTTGCATATGATAAGACAACAGTCCTTGATGATGTAAGCATGACAATACATAAGGGCGAGACTATCGGTATACTCGGTGGTACCGGTTCCGGTAAATCTACACTTATGCTTTTACTTGACAGTCTGTATGAGCTGTCCGGTGGAAGTATATCCATCAATGGTGTGGATATTTCTAAGATTAAAAAGAGTGAACTCAGAAAGAACATTGGCTTTGTATTGCAGGAGCCGTATCTTTTTTCAAGAAGTCTCAGAGACAATATAAAAATAGCTAATGACGACGCTACCGAGGAGCAGCTCGACAGAGCAGTGGAGACTGCCAGCCTGAAGCGTTCTATCAGTAAGTTTAAGGATGGCTTTGATACCTATGTCGGTGAAAAGGGAGTCACACTTTCGGGTGGTCAAAAGCAGAGAGCAGCTATTGCGCAGATGCTTATCAGAAAACCTGAAATAATGATTTTTGATGATTCATTGTCTGCGGTTGATGCCAAAACCGATGCGGCAATCAGAAAAGGACTCAAGGAAGCAAGTAAGGATGCAACGGTCATCATAATATCACATAAGATTACAACCATTATGGGAGCAGATAATATTTATGTGTTTGACGGTGGTAAAGTTGCAGAATCCGGCCGACATGAAGAGCTGATTAAGCATAACGGAATATATAGCAGAATCTATGATTTGCAAAAGAATGCACAAGAGGAAGAATGATGGAGAATAAAGAAAAGACAGTCAGGCTTCCCTTGTTTGGGTTGCCGAAATTATGGCCGTTTATTAAAAAATACAAAGGCATGTTTATAGGCATGATTGCGGCAGGTATCGTGTACAGTGTATTTGATGCTGTTTATCCGCTTTTCAATAAATATGCCATCACTCATTTTGTGGGTGAAAAAACGCTGGATACCATCGGCTGGTTTATAGCCGCTTACGTGGTAATCACAGTAGTACAATGCATTATTAACTACATCAATGTAATGCTTTGCGCCAAGCTTGAGCTTTATATGGACAGAGATCTCAGAAACGGAGCTTTCTCACATTTGCAGCAGGTATCACTGTCTTATTTCAACAGGAACAATGTTGGCTACATTCATGCGAGAGTAATGAGTGATACCGGTAAAATCGGTGAGCTTGTTGCATGGCAGCTGATGGATGTTGTCTGGTGGGGAAGCTATGTCATACTGGCACTGGTGGTTATGTTTTTAGTCAATGCAAGAATGGCACTCTACCTGCTCTTGCTGCTTCCGATTGCAGTGCTTGTGACAGCTCTTTTTCAGAAAAAACTGGTGAAATACAATCGTCAGATGAGAGAGCTTAATTCTCAGATTACATCTGACATTAATGAAGGAATCACCGGTGTCAAATCGATAAAAACTCTTGCTATTGCGGACAAAATCAATAGGGAGTTCAGAAACGATACCGATAAGATGTACAAAAAGAGTGTTAAGACTACTCATCACAGTGCATTGTTTACTTCACTTATGACACTACTGTCAACAATAGCACTTGCTCTCATACTTTGGAGAGGCGGCGAGCTGACTGTTGAAGGTCTGATTGAAATAGGTACCCTGTCGGTATTTATGTCATATGCACTGGGAATGCTGGAGCCCATTCAGTTTATCATCAATTCCATAAGCAGAATGATTGCGGTCGGCGTAAACATCGAGCGATATATGGAACTGGTGAATACAGTGGGAGAGGTATACGATTCGCCGGAGGTTATTGAAAAATACGGTGATTCATTTAATCCCAAGTACGAGAATTTTGAAGAACTGAAGGGCGAGGTTGAATTTAAGTGTGTTACCTTTATGTATCCCGACGGTGAAGAGATTGTGCTTGATAATTTTAATCTCAAGGTACAAAAGGGACAGAGTGTAGCCATAGTGGGAGAGACCGGTGCAGGTAAGTCTACTCTTGTAAATCTGGTGTGCCGTTTCTTTGAACCTACCAAGGGTCAGGTGCTGATCGATGGTCGGGATGCCAAGGAACGTTCACTGAAATGGCTTCACAGTAATATCGGATACGTGCTTCAGACACCATACTTGTTTTCGGGTACAGTAAGAGACAATTTGATATATGGTAAGGAGAATGCCACCGAAGAGGAGATAATGGATGCTTTGAATAAAGTAGGTGCTGACAGAATTCTCGGAAAGCTTGAGAACGGTTTGGATACTGAGCTTGGTGAGGGCGGTGACTTTTTGTCGACAGGCGAGAAGCAACTTCTGTCAATAGCAAGAGCATTGCTTGCAGATCCTAAGATACTTATCCTGGATGAAGCTACCAGCTCGGTGGATTCGGTTACGGAGAGTGCCGTTCAGCAGGCTATTGCAACTGTTACAGAGGAGAGAACTTCATTTATCATTGCGCACAGACTGTCTACTGTAGTAGGAGCAGATACAATACTCGTGGTGGCAGACGGTAAAATCGTTGAGCGCGGCAATCACAAAGAACTGATGAAGAAAAGGGGAGAGTACTACAATCTCTATATGAGACAGTTCGAGGAGCTTGAGACCTGGAAGGCTTCGAAGAGTGTGTGAGTTTGTGACTCGTAAACAGATATCGGAGAGTGTGTGATTTAATGACTCGTAATTAGGTATCAGAAAATGAATTATACGGATATTTTATTTAAGATAGTAATATGTTTCCTCGCAGGTGCCGGGGCGGGACTCGGCACTGGATTTGCCGGAATGAGTGCGGCCGGAATAATCAGTCCGCTCCTTCTGACCTTTTGCGGTGTGCCGGCGTATCAGGCAATCGGTATAGGCCTGGCCAGCGATGTCCTTGCCAGTGCCGTGAGTGCCTGGACATATAAAAAGCATGGTAATCTTGATATTAAGAATGCATTGGTTTTACTTGCCTGTGTATTGTCAATGACTTTTGTCGGAAGCTATATTGCCAGCCTTCTGCCGGACCATACAATGGGATATATGTCACAGATAGGTCTGCTTGTAATAGGTATTAAGTTTTTGGTTAAGCCCGGAAGAAAAGCCGGTAAATTTGAAAACGAAAGCAAGAAAAAGCGAATTATTAAATCAATTATCGGTGGAATTTTTGTAGGATTTATTTGCGGCTTTGTCGGCGCGGGCGGAGGAATGATGCTCCTTTTTGTGCTGACAACCTTCCTTGGCTATGAGATGCATATGGCAGTGGGAACCTCTGTGTTTATTATGGCTTTTACCGCCCTCATCGGAGGCGCCAGTCATTTTTATATCGGAGGAATACCCGATATGTTATGTCTGGTTGCATGTGTGATTTTCACATTGATTTGGGCGAGAATTGCAGCGGTTATCGCCAACAAAGCACCGGAAAAGGTATTGTGCCGAATTGCAGGTGTGATAATGGTCTGCACCAGTGTGGTTGTACTGTTTTTCAATTTTGCACCGATGTGGAAATGATAGGCTTTTTTATCATGTAGGATACTTAGGGGATAGGGTAATAAAATATAGAAGCATTGTGGTATAGGAGGCCGTTCATGGGGGAGTGGGATTTCGGATATAGGGTCAATATAAACTATCTGGTTAGGAATGTCACCGGAACGCTGGAGAAAAAATGTGATCTTGAATTTTTGATCAGGGGAAAGTTTGAGATTACGGATGAGTCTGTATTCAGACAAATAGAAACAGAAAAAACGCATATGCGGTTCTTGAGCGAAAATATCAATGAGATAGTAGAGAAAAGCATTCGTGAAAGCTGTGGCGAGGTATTGATGCTGCGTGATTGGGGTGGACTTGGAAAGACGCTCCCTAAGTCGATAAGCAGTACTGCCGATACCTATTTGGAAAGATTTGGCATTAGGGTTGCTGTAGTAGCAGTGGTGCTATATAGGATGGCAAATGAGGACGAGCAGGAGCTGCACAGTAGTGAAGATTATAGTCTGCCGGGTGATAATCAGGGAAGTGCTGATTCGGACAAATTAAAATACAGAGTTATATTACCAATTATGGTGTCCGGGGGACCCAAGACGGAGGAACATTATCCCGGGGAGAAAGTCTCGTTAATGGTTTCGCATGTTACTGATGTTAATACGACTGTTATCGCCGGTGATGTGAATGCAGAGTTTAAGCAGATGGTTGGAGGCATGGGTATGTATGAATTCATAATGCCCAATCATGATGTGGTAGTTGATATAAAATATAGCGGCGGTATGGTAAGTCCTCAAAATATAGCCGATGTCCCCATGATGTCTATGGGCGGTGCATTCGGAGGAATGGGAATGATGGGCATGAATGCTGTTAATCAGGGGACTGTTCCACCGATGATGGGGATGGCCGGAATGGCTCAGCCTGCCGAGGGACGATATATCTGTGAACCGTGGGATTGTAAGTGCGGACAAAAAGATAACA
>JAKSRV010000025.1 GCA_024403435.1 Lachnospiraceae bacterium | reverse complement strand
TAGAGATATGCATTGATTTTTTCCTCTGCACCCTGAAGCTCCATAGCACTACCTGCCATGAGAACTACTACTACAGGCTTGCCGCTAGCAATAGCGGTATCGATTACTTCCTGCTGAAGTCCGGGAAGCTTGAGGTCTCTCTTGTCGCCTGAACCGTACTGGTTACCGGTATCACCCTCTTCTCCTTCAAGAGAAGCGTCAAGACCTACTACGCAGATAACCACATCACTGTAATCACAGATGGTCTTTACCTCTGACATACGGTCATTGGCAATACCGAGGTTTTCTACGCGGTCCTTGTAAAGGTGGCAACCCTCTGAAGCAAAGATTCTTGCGGGCTGAGTACCGTTCTTTTCCGCATATGATCTTACATACTGCTGAATTCCTTCAAGTACTGTAATGTACTCTGAAGCGGTTCCCTCATAGTTACCTACAAGTGCCTTGCGGCTGTTGGCATTGGGACCTACAACACCGATGGTCTTAATCTTGGTAAGATCGAGAGGAAGGATGTTGTCGGCGTTCTTAAGGAGTACCATACTCTTCTTGGCAACCTTGAGATTAAGCTGTCTGTGCTCCTCGGTATCTACATCCATATATGTAATCTTGTCGAAAGGATTGTCATTAACCTCTCCGATGGTTCCGAGCTTGAGTCTGCAAGCCATCAGATAAGTAACCATCTCATCGATACGACTCTCGTCTACGAGGCCTTCCTCGAATACTTCGGGAAGCTGCTCGAAGCAGTTACCGCAGTTGAGATCACATCCGTTGTTAATTGCCATTGCAATTGACTCATGCATATTTGCAGCAAGTCCGTGACCTTCATGGAAATCCTTGATTGCCCAGCAGTCACTGGTAACATGTCCCTTGAAGCCCCACTTGTCTCTGAGGAGGTCCTGAAGAAGTGTCTTGCTTCCGCAGCACGCCTCACCGTTGGTTCTGTTGTATGCACCCATTACAGCCTCAACCTTGGCATCCTTTACGAGAACCTTGAATGCAGGAAGATATGTCTCATAGAGATCCTCCTGAGAAACCTCAGCATTGAATGAATGTCTGATATCTTCGGGACCTGAATGTACTGCAAAATGCTTTGCGCAAGCAGCAACCTTCATATACTTCTCATCATGTCCCTGAAGGCCTTCTACGAAACGATAACCGAGTCTGGTTGTCAGATAAGGATCCTCTCCGTAGGTCTCATGTCCGCGTCCCCATCTGGGATCACGGAAAATATTGATGTTGGGTGACCAGAATGTAAGTCCCTTGTAAATATCAGTGTCGTTGTGCTTCTGCTGCTCGTTGTACTTTGCTCTTCCTTCGGTAGCGATTACATCTGCGATTTCCTCGAGAAGGTCCTCATCGAAGCTGCCTGCTGTGGTAATTGCCTGAGGGAATACGGTAGCAACACCTGCTCTTGCGATTCCGTGAAGAGCCTCGTTCCACCAGTTGTAAGCCTTGATTCCGAGTCTGTCTATAGACTTAGCCCAGTTGATGGTCTGTCCAAGCTTTTCCTCGATTGTCATCTTTGATACAAGTTCGGCTGCTGCCTTGAGGTACTCTTCCGAAAGAGCCTCGTTCTTTGTCATATCCATTTTCCAAATCTCCATAAAATAGATTGTTTACCCAATTGCTTGGGTGGTTACATATGATACATATTTTTCAATCGCGCTACTTCTGCGATTGTTAATCATCCAAGTCTCTCGGGAAGCTTACCGATGTAGCCTTCCGCCCACTCAGTATCCGCCTGTCTGATGAGCACTCTCTCGATAGCAAGACCGGGATCTACAGCATAAAGAGTGATAGTATTCTTGCCTCTGATACAGTTGAGTCTGAGCTTTGCACTGTGCTTCTGGTCAAGTACACCTACACACCATTCACCGCAGCTGTTCTCGCCGCCCTCATAGTTCATTCCGACTGTAGGCACTATCTCCATAGCCTCATCATTTGCTTTAACACCTAATGAAACTCTACCGCCCTTTTCTGTCGGATTGCAAGGTGCTGTAATGATTTCCAGTTCTATATGCATGAAGTCCGGAAGTATAAATGATAGCTCTGCCGAAGGTGCATTTACTCCTGCGGTAAAGGTCTCGTCACAAGGGAAAGCTTTGATTGCATTATCATACTTTCCAAAATTCTCAATGAGTTTGTATTCACCCTTTGAACCGGCCTTGAGTACCAATTCATCCATCTCATATTTAAGTCCGAGTTCATTGCGAATCTTGTTACCCCAACGTGACGCATTCGCTTTCTGAGGTTCGAAAATATCCTTGGGAAGTACAGGCAATACTCTGATACCATCCTGCTGCTCTGAGGCTGTTGCGATAATTTCAGTCTCCACCTTTGCAAAGTCTGATTTTACGGTGATAACAGCTTTATCATAGGCATCGCCTGTACGCAGCTTCTCATCATATTCCTGTTCACCGAGTCGCGCCTTGATTGCACTCTTAAGCTTGTCACGATCAACAGATACTTTGATAACTGCCTGCTCATCTACAGTAAGCTTGGTACTGTCAGCCTTGAGCCATTCGGCGTTACTGCTTATCTCGATATCAAATGCAGCCTCTGTGCCGTTATATACAGTGATAAACGACTCTGTTGCAGCTACATCAAGGAAATCCTCGATAACAAGCTTTTTCTTGGTCCAGTCGCCGCCGCAGGTACTCACATCCTTATTTCCGGCTGTAACAATCATTCTGGGCTTATTGGCAGGCTGTACAAGCATTCTTACGGGATATGCGCATTCCTCATCATTCCATGATGTAAATCCGATATGCTCGGAACGCATCAAATGATTCCACTTTCCGCCGTTAATGCTGTGATAAGCATCTGTAAGTACATGATCTCTGTCGATAAGTGCTGTCACTTCGTCGGCAAGGCGATTGGCCATCATAGCACCCATGCGAGCCAGTCGATTGTTCTGACCGGCTGTAATCTGAAGCTTCAAAAGATTTGCAGTCGCACATACCGGATAATATACCAGCTGATAGAATGCATCCTCTGAAGCGGTTCCTTTAACCTTGGCCATCACCTTTTCAGCTGTAGCCTCAAGCTTGGTCGCTGCCTTGTACATTGCAGCAGCCTCGCCGTAATTAGTCACATGGTAAATCTTTTCATTGAGCATCTCGGGACGTCTCATATTGTTGATACGGGTATATCCGTCAAGCATCTCAATGATTTCATCGTGTGAGTCTGCTGCCTCGGGGAACTGCTCTGCCACCCACTTTTTCATGTATTCTTTGATAGCGTTTGGATTGCCCTGGCCCCACTTGTCTACGTCATATGCAAGGTCGAGGAAGTATGAAAGCGGAAGCTCCTGAGGCTTCAAATCGCCAACGTTAACAATCCAGATTTCTTTTACGCCAAAATCATAAGCCTGAGTCATCTGCTCGCAGGTTCTGGCAATATGTGTTGAATTGATCCACTCATAGCTGATAGGACCGCCGTGATAATCGAAGTGGTAGTACATACCCCATCCGCCTTCTCTCTCACGCATGTTCTTCTCGGGAAGGAATCTTAAGTTACCGTGATTGTCTTCACAGAGCATGCAGGTGATTCCGTCCAAGCCTCTCCAGCTCTTAAGTCCCTCAGTCTTCTCATCTCCGTTGAAATATTTTTCAACTTCCTTGTAGATGGCAAGCATTCTGGGAACCTTGCTCAGATCCTCTGAAATAACCTCTCTGATGAGGTCGTTCTGAGTGGTCATTACATCCTTGATATAATCAATATTATCCTTGAGAGTAGCCTCGGCGCCGAACAGCTCACTGTCACGCTCGCCTCTCATACCCATTGTGATAATATTCTCGAATTTACCGTTTCGCTTTAAGCCTTCTCTCCAGTAGTTGGTGAGTCCTGCGCGGTTTCTGTCAAAATTCCATGCGCTTCCGTAAGGGGTATCGTCACCCTTTACCATATCCCACTCCTCACTGTGTCTGAGGCAGGGCTCGTGGTGTGAATTACTCATTACCACACCGAGCTCATCAGCAAGCTCTGCGTTTGCCAATCCCGGACCATCGAGGCTGAAGTTAGAGGTCCACATAGCAGGCCACAGGTAATTACCCTTAAGTCTGAGCAGTAGTTCAAAAACATGCTCATACATTTTTACGGTAAAGCCGTCAAAATGCTCGAAAGTCCAATTACCGAATGAAGGCCATTCATCGTTAATAAAGAAACCTCTGTATTTTACCGAAGGCTCTTTTGATACAAGGCATTCAGCCTTGGTAATTTCAATTACATCCTTCTTGGCAGGTGCAGCGTCTGCAAACCATACCCAAGGGCTTACACCTATAATCTCGGACAATCTGAACAATCCGTAGATGGTTCCTCGCTTGTCGCTTCCCGCAATGAGAAGTGTCTCAAAGTCCTCTCCATCAGCGGGGGGAAGAATGTCAAAAATATAGGTCTCCCATTTACCGTCAATACCGGACAAATCAATCTTACCTGAATTCTGAAGCGCGGTAAGATACTCACTGTGTCCGAGAGTAGCTACCATAATCTTAGGAGTATTTTTCGAATACTCACACTTGGGGCAGCCGATTTCGAAATCCTTGCCGGTGACAAGTTTAAGATCGCCCGCAACCTTCTCTGCAATTTTCTTTACTCCGGAAAAAGCATCCTTTTCAATGCAAAATCTTGCTGTAACTGTCGAATTTGAAATAATCATTGTTTCACCTGTTCGATTGTTATTTATTATTTACTATTTTTATCGATACACTTATCTTAATTTATTTTGATACGCTTATCTTCTCATCTGCTGAGCCATGGCTTTTCTGATATCATCCATAGCCTTGTGAATACGCTCTCTGATAAATTCCTGCTTGTCTTCTTTTACCAGATAATATATGTATGAATCCTCTACCATCTGCTGAGGAAGGCCTCTTCCTACCAGCTTGAAATTTTGGAATCCTCTCGAGATATAATCCTTAATCTCGGTATTTGATATAAATGCCGGGCGCTTCTTGCAGTCATCGAAGCAACGGATATCCTTTTTGTTGGGACAAGGGAACGGAGCCGATACTTCATACTCAAGCTGCTTGCGCGACTCGTCCTTATAGTGCTCGGTTCTCTTGGGACATCCGGGGAAACAAATCTCATCCACGAGTATCTCTACTCTCTCCGCCATAGGCTCAAGCGATTTAAGGACCTCCTCATCATGATTCATATCGTAATCCAGGACTACCATGAAGTAATCCTTCTCCAGCTCCTCAAGAAGTCTCTCCTGTGTGGTAATTCTCTTGGTGGTAGAAGAAATATACTTAAAGTTCGGATAATTGGTCTTGAGATATTCCTCAAGTATCGGAGTATTTACCAGCACCTGATTCTGACCGTTGTCGGCAAGACGCATGATAAGGTTGCAATATGTATCTGTCAGATGCTTCTCTTCAATCAGAGGGCTTGTCCAGGTAAATCTGACCGGCACATTATTTGAATTGTAGAGCTTGAGGATTCTCTCGATATCTCCCTTGGGTGTAAATCCCAATACGGTTCTGCCGCCGTTCCATATAGCTCCCGGGAAGGTTCCGTACACACTTCCTATTCTGTATCCCTCATTAAAGCAATCCGGGTAGCTCTTCATCAGATTAATCAATATCTGGTTCAAATTCTTGAACAAGCAAAAGCCCGGCAAATGCCAATAAACATATTTATCCATCAAAATACCTCTGTAGAATAACTTCTTTACATCTATGATTAATATAAAATAACAGCGTTTTATTCGCCTATAAAATATTGCTTATGGCTTGTTGTCTTTTGTCAAAACAACAAGCCATAATTGCATTTTCCATATGATTTACGGCCACTGAGCCGGTCTGGGTTTGTTTACCTTAATAACACCTATTGCGCACAGATTATTGATGATGGTAAGTCTGGCCATATTGTAGTGCTCAGGCTTAATCATATACATGCAATAAGTATCAATCAGAGGGAACAGGTTAGCTGTTCTACCCTCAATCTTAAAGTTATTGATGCCCCTCTCCATGTACTTGGTGTAGCAATCCTCGGGCTTAATAACTGTAGGATAATCCAAAATGGTGTGGATGCAGTTCTTCTCACCGTACTCGCAGTGCCAAGGAACTATGGGCTTCTGCTTATCCTTGGGGAGCTTTCTGTTTTCCATTACTATTCTCTGGTTGATACCTACATTCTCGTAGTGCTTACCTCTTCTGGGACAAGCGGGCTCACATACAGTATTAACCAGTACCTCGAGTCTCTCGGGATGCTTTACCTTGTCGAGAAGATCCCAACGATTGTTGAGATTGTAATCAAGTACTACATACTTGTAAGGCTTCTCCAATTCGGCATTGAGAGTATCAACATCCTTTATCTCCTTACAGGTAGAGCTGTTGTACTGGAATGAAGGATACTTCTCTCTCAGATACTTCTCAAGAATGGGCGAGAAAATCATAACCTCGTTCATTCCGTTATCCGCAACCTGCATACAGAAGTTGCAGTAAGGATCGTCCAAATCTTCCTCTCTGATCAACGGATTGGTGTAGGTATATCTGACAGGCACACCCTGATCGTTTATATTTTTAACTACGGCCTTGATAAATGCGGAGTCGCACTGGTCTCCCTGAGAAAATCTACCACCGTTCCAAAGTGAAATGGGGAATTCTCCGAAGCATGAACCAATCTCTACATTGTCATAAAACCAGTCGGGATACTGCTTGAGCAGGTTTAACCAAAGCATATTCAACGGATAGTTATATCTCAGACCGGGTAAATGAAATCTTGCTTTAAGCATTGTAAATCTCCTTGATGCCATAGTATCTTCCACACACTTAATCAGTGCAAATCGGAATAGCATCGACTTTTAAATTATATCCAAAAAGGCACTTATTTTCAAATCAAAATTGCAATCATAATTTCATACAAAATGCCAAAAAAAACAGAGCATATCGTTATGACATGCTCTGCTAATTTACACTTTTGATGTGCTCTTTTGATATACTCTGCTGATATCACTTATCTTCGGGCTTGGCAATGACAATCTCACCGTCTCGTACGAATACCTTAACCTTGTTGTCGGAAAGTCCGAGGCTGCTGACCATATCGTGAGGCAACTGCAGACGGCCAACACGATCAAGTACCGCATACTCATCCTGAGTATCCTCATTTCTCCAGTCGATATCGGTCTCCTGTACTCTGTCGGTATACGACTCACGAAGCACACGCTCACTGCTTATCTTACCGTCTCTGATTGCGATTACACGCTTAACCTTCTTCGACAAAGCCATATCGTGAGTAACAATCAGGATAGTCTGTCCGGTCTTGTTGAGCTCGGTAAATACATCAAAAATATAATTGGCTGTACGAACGTCTACACTACCTGTAGGCTCATCGGCCAAGAGTACCTTGGGCGAATTGGCAAGCGCAATTGCAATAGCGATACGCTGCTGTTCACCACCGGAAAGCATATTCATACGGTTATACTTCTTATGGCTCATTCCTACCATCTCAAGAAGCTCCAGTGCCTTATCCTTCTTCTTTCTAGTGTCGGATAAATGCATGGGAAGCATTACATTCTCAAGTGCAGACAGGAAGGGCAACATATTACGTCCGTTGTTCTGCCATACGAAGCCTACGGTATCTCTCTTGTAGAGCACAAGCTGCTTCTCTGTCATAGTGAACAGATTACTGCCTGCTACGAACAAAGAACCCGCACTGGGCTTATCCAGTCCGCCGATCATATTGAGGAAGGTTGATTTACCGCTACCGGAATTACCGATAATTGCAGTAAGTTCGCCCTGTTCAACAGTCAAATCCAGACCCTGAAGTGCCAAAACCTCAGTCTCTTTAGTTTTATAAATCTTTACCAGATTGTCTGCCTTAATCATTGTTTCAGACATCGATTCGTTCTCCATTTTCAAGTTCGATAAGAAAATCTGCAGCGCCCATAAGTCCTACATCATGAGTGGTCATCAGGATGGTGATACCTTCCTTTTTACTCAACTCACCGAAGAGCTGTGCCACTCTCGCAGCCATCGCACTGTCAAGCTCCGCTGTAGGCTCATCGGCCAAAAGAAGCTTGGGTCTGTGTGCCAATGCTCTTGCAATAGCCACACGCTGCTGCTCACCACCGGACATCTCCGCCGGCATGTGATTCATACGATTACCGAGGCCTACCATTTTCAGGCATTCCTCGATACGTTTGTCACGCTCGGGACCGGGTGCAATTCCTGCCATTCGCATCGAGAATTCAACATTCTGAAAAGCGTTGAGCGAAGGAATAAGCGATACCGCCTGGAATACGAATCCCATCTTGCGTCTTCTGATTTCTTCCTTCTTGTAATCCGAAAGGTCTTTTACCAGCTCACCGTCAATTCTCACCTCACCCTCGGTAGGATTATCGAGGGTACTGATGATATTCATAAGTGTTGTTTTTCCCGAGCCGGATCTACCTTTGAGAATTACAAAGGAAGATTCGGGAACAGCTGCATTTATCTTCTTGAGTGCCCAGAATTCCCCTCCGGGAACCTGGAACATTCTTGATACATTTGAAACCTCTATGACATTTTTGCCCATAGTTATCTCCAATACATAGAATACTAATCCTCACCAAGCTTAAGAGCCTTAGCTACGTTCATTCTCATGATCATAAGAGTGAGAACTGACAAACAGATAATCATAACGACACCTACAACGATAATCAAACGCTGGATATCGAAGGGATTGGTGATAAGCTCCAAAGGCAATACCTGTGCGGTAGATGCATATGCCTTTTGGATAATCGGTACGAACATCATCGATGTAATCTTACCGATACCAAAGCCTGCCAAAATTGACAAAAATCCACAGAATATCTGCTCATTAATCAGCACCTGGAAAAGCTCTCCCTTGTGGAAACCGGAAGCTCTCAGGACACCGAATACCAGTTCACGCGAACGAATCGACATGATCCAGTAAATCAAATAACCTACTCCGCAAAGAATAATGGTTACTACAAATCCAAGTGTCAAAATACCGTTGGTACCCTGGAGCAGAGGATCGTTCTCTGCATTTGCAAGGTCTGAATCACGGTTGATGTACTTGGTCAAACGTGCGTCATTTTCCTGTACCCAGTTGTAGATGGTAGTCTGTGTGGTACCTTCCTTCTGCTTGATCCATACCTCATAAGGTACAGCGCCAACCTTGCTGCGCACATACTCGTAGTTAGCGACTACAAGATATGAACTCTCTGAGGTCAATTCTCCATCAGGAGTTACACTTCTGACAACCGGTACATAACCGGGCCAGTAATCAAAGAAGTCTACAATTACACCTGTAACACTCTTCTCTCCATAGTTACTGTAACTGATTGTATCTCCCACCTTGTAGCCGAGCTTATCTCTGAAATCAGATGAAAGCAATACACCGTTTTCTACCACTGCCATCTCATTAAGGTAATTGTAGAAATGCTCACCGTTGAGGTTCATATTTACCCAGCTGATCTGACCGAACTCCTTGGTATGAATACCCATAAGAGTTACCTTCTGTCTGTTGGTTCCACCGGTAGAAATATATGCCTGCTCATCGTAGATAACCTTGGTATACTGATCTATCCAGTTTGCCAACATATACTTGTCAAGATTGGGCTCGATATACTCACCTGTAGGCTTACCCTCACGAGTCTTAATCTCTGTCCATACTTCCTTGACAATTACATCTGCACCATCAAGATACTCTGCGTTTCTGACAGAGTTTTCCACGATGGTACGAGCAACGGTAGCATGATACATACCAAGTGATACGGTCATGATAAGGAACAGCATGATAAGCTGCTGCTTACGTCCGTTCTTTACATTCTCCATGAATGATACGAAAGCTGCGGGCTTCCACTTCTTCTTACCGATCGTATAAATCAGCTGAAGGAAATAGGGCTGGAGTCTTAAGAACAGCAATCCTGCACCGATAATCATTACCGATGAACTCATGTACAGAATAGGATCCAATGACTCTCCCTTGAGAACCGCCTCTGAAATCTTATCAGAGTTGTGGTTGAAGTTATAAAATCCATAGCCTGATACTGCAAGCAAAATCAAATCAACAAACAATTTTTCCCAAAGAGGCTTCTTGCGTGCTGCCTTCTGCTGCTTGAGATTTACGATAGAAACCTTACTGTGCTTGATTGCGGGAATTGCAAGGCAAATAAGTCCAAGCAATATAGCCGCGCCCATATAAATCAATGAAGTCGGTGTGTATCTTACGCTTAGATTTTCCGAGAAATCAAACACCAGGAAATTACGTGTCGAACCAAGCAACTTACTCATTGCCAGGCCAAGAGGCATACCGAGCAATGCACCGACACCGTTCAACAAAAGAGCCTGATAGAGATACAGTCTGAAAATCTGTCCGCGCGAACTACCACGGCTCTTGATAACAGAAATCTCATTACGCTCCATCTCGTACATCTGGCTGGAAATCATAAGAAGGAATGCTGCCAGCATGATAAGTACGGGAACCTGCAAAATTACCAAAGTCGCCGATATTCTTGAGTACTTGTTCTGATAGCTGTCAATTACATCTCTGAACAGCGGTCTTGATAATACTCCCTTGTATCCGCTCTGTTCAGTGTAATAATCAGTCCACTTTACAATGTGATCCACATCGCTTGCGAGGATATCCTCATATTCGAACATTGCATAATACTTACAATTAATCTTGTACTTAGCGGCGTGATCTCCGGTGAACATCTCTCTGAATAAATCCATCTTCATCAGACAGACATTATCAAGCTCACCCTTACTCTCCTGCCAGTAATAATCCTTGTTATCGTCTTCTACAAACACGCCGATAATCTTCATGCGGATTTCATTTCCGTCAAAATCTCTGTAATCACGGAAAATGATGGTCTCATTTACAAGCAAGCCGAGGTTGACCATACAAGCCTGGCTGATTACAACCTCAATCTCACCATCATCGGAATAACCGTCTTCTGAAATCATTTCACCGTTTATCAGTACCGCATGATCTTCTATACCGCTCTTAGCACCGAGACGAACCTCAAGTCCCTCCGCATCCTGACGGCTGATAGCCGAACGAATCTCACCTGAGGGCAAGGTGTAAAAATAAGTTGTGTATTTTTCTTTTACACCAAGGTTCTTGTAAATATCTGCCATCAATTTTTCCATCGATGCGATATTTTTACCGGTACGATCCTTATCTGACGAAATCATACTGCTGAATTCAGCAGGCCATACTCCGTTATTCGCCACATACTGATTGAACTCATCCTGCAGCATTCTATTGTAGGCTGCCTCCTGATACAGAGGAAAGCATACTGCAGTAGCAACAAGAAGGATACAACCCAAGAGCAGGCTCAGGTTCATCCATCTCTTATGCCACATTTTTTGTAACATTATTCCCAACATACTGTCATTCCCTCTGTCAATCCTTCTGCAATCCAATACTTACTGCCATCAGAGCCACCGCTTACAAAGCTTACCTTACGTACGCTTCCGTTAGCTTCCCTAATGGTAACAAAAGTGTTGCCGTCAATATCGGTAACGGCCGATCTCGGCACTACCAAAACATGATCCATTGTTCTGATAGATGCGGTAACCGTATATGTCTGAACACCCCACCAGCCATTGCCGTTTCTGGTGCTTCCGGCCATCTGAGAAATATCTGCCGCCGGAATCTGAACCAGTACTCTGTTTGACTGAAGATTTATGCTGAGTGACATATTGTTTACTGATACAACCATGCCCTGTGCAGTCTTCTTGTCACCGTTCTTGTCAATATAAGTAACGCTTACCTCGTTTCCGTAAGTAAGACGATGATCGTCATCATCTACACGAATAAAGCACTGTGACTCATCGGCAACTACAGCAAGTACTCTGCCTGAATACAATAAGTCACCAACCTTTGCTGATGTCAATTCTGTGATAATTCCGTCAACCGGTGATACAATCTCTGTAGTACTTGCATCAGCCTTCATTTCCGATATTACCTTTTTCAGCTCGTCTATATTCTTCTGAGTAGAAGTAATCTGCTTGGTATTCTGCTTATTGTCCGCAGCACGGTCCGCATCTGCGTCGATAAGTTCCTGCAAATACTCCTGCTGTCTGAGCAACAATCTTTCCTGTCTCGCTATTTCAATTGTGTCTGCCACTACATGAACCTTGGCCAAAACCTGACCCTTGGTAATCTGCTCGTACTGGCTCACACATACCTCATCGAGATATACTGTTCCGTATTTAATCTCAAGCTTAACATTCTTTTTATCTGTATAATAAAGCTCACCGGTACTGCTGAAGTTTACTCCGACACTTCCGTATGAAACAGTTGCCTCGTTCTTGCCATCCTTAACAAGCATTGAAGACTTGATCATATCTCCTTCCTCAAGTCCTGAAAGAACCTCGGTATACAGACCATCGCTGATTCCGGTCTTGATATATGTCATGACATAAGCACTTCCGTCAGACTTATATACATAATTGCCGTTTTCATCAAAACCGATTGATGACTTGGGAATACACAATACATCATCCCTTGCGTCATTGATAACAATGATTACTGCATAATCACCGATACTCACCTTATTATCCGGATCGTTCACAATGAATGTACTGTATACGGCACCATTCTGCTCGTTCAGTCTCTTGTACTCATCATTATCAATAGCCTGATACTCAACCTCATAGCGCACGCCGTTAATCACTGCATAACAGTCAAGAGCCTTATTGATGATTCCCTTATTAATGAAATCACACTTAATCTCCTTGACATTCATATCACCGATAGCAACTACAGGAGCACCACCACTGATGGTATTTCCTCTGTTAATATAGCTTGCAGCAACTACTGTTCCTGTCTGCTCTGAAGATAAAGTCAAATCGTTTCTGTTCTCAACAAGGGTATTGAGACTTGATACCTGATACGAGTGATTAAGATCATAAGTTTCCTGATTCTTCTTAAGATTAAGCTGTGCCTGGCAAAGATCGAGATACGCACTTCTCATTGCGCTGTCCATAGCCCTATAACCCCACTTCGGATCATCATACTGAGTCTGCCAGTTTGCTAAAGCTTCCTGATATGCCTCATCATCCGCATAGGAAGAAGGCTGGGGCTTACCGTTTTCAATTCTTTCAACAATTGCTTTATACTCATTATATGAGCTTTCAGCCTCAGCTATTGCCTTGTTCAAATCAATCAGCTCATCCGCATGATTAGTTTCCATTTCAGCGATATATTTTTGAGCATCACTAATCTGATTATCCAGATTCTCAGTATCACCCTTTACAAGCACATCCCCCGATACAACATCCACTCCGGGTACGCTCTCATAATTTGCAAACTGTACAGAGAAATCAAATGAATACTCTGTAACAGCCGGGCATACCATTCCCGAATAAGATTTTGAATCGTACAGACTTCTGTACTGAGCTGCCACACAGTTTTCAGCCACACCTACAGGGTCAACCAATTCTATATTCATATTTCTGCCGGTGCCGTCATCTGCACCACAGCCTGTCAAACCGCCGATACATGCAACAACCAATGAAGAGGCTATTGCAGTCGATATTATTTTTTTCAATCTAAAACTGTTTTTCATTATCGTCTGATAACCTTTTCACCTTCTTCGAGTCCGCCGGTAACCTCTATCATCTCGTTACCCACAAGCCCGATTTCTATCCATTTTACTTCTCTGATACCCTCTTCATTGACAATATATACATAATACTCTCCGGCTGCTTCATGTACACATCCGTAAGGCAGAGCAAGTACATTTTCTCTCTTATCAAGAGTAACTGTTATGGTGGCGGTAGTTCCTGCCTCACAGTTACCGATATCACCTGAATAAACAACAAATCTGAGGTTATCCTCCCAGCCTGCCATATTATCGGGAACTACCTCGTATGTTCCGGAAGCCGGTCCATAACCAATGCTGAGCGATAAAGCCTCTCCCTCCTTAAAGTATTGAGCATACTGAGTCAAATCAGAATCAAAGTATCCCTCAGAATTGTCTACAATAGTCATGACAATCTGATCGATATTTGATGTCGATCCTTCGAGATTATCGGTAATGTTATATACCACTCCGTCGAAGGTTGCATAGACACGGCTCTGAGCCAACTCATTTTTCAACTGTGCAAGCTTGAGTCTGTCAAACTCCAAAGTATCATTTATCGAGGTTCTGCTGTCATTATTTCTTTTATAAATATTTTCAAGCTGTTTATCACGATCTTCGGCGCTCATGGGATACGAACCATAAGAATAGTTCACCCATACTCTCTGAACATCTATTTCTTCCTGTTCATCAATGTAGCCCAATTGCAATTCATTGTTCTTAATCTTATACTCCAACTGAGCAATCTGGGTCTCAAGATTTCCGGTAGAAAGTTCGGCAAGAACATCTCCCTTTTTAACCTCATCACCCTTCTTTACGTATACCTTATCAACTATCTTACCGCTGACAGGGAAATATACCTCCAGCTCACCATTCTTCTTGTATGTACATTTCATACCGGTAGTAAGATATACATCATCCCTAGTACAATTGATATAGTCATACACCAGTTCATCATCAGAGTTCTGTACAATAATCAATGGTTCATCATTATTCTTGCCGCAACCTAAAATAGACATAGTGCTCAATGAAACCACTATGCCTGCGCAGATGCCCCATCTCTTGAATTTCTTATTTCTTGTCATAACTAAAAATGCCCCCAAAAAATTTGTGCCTATAATACAATACCACAAAAAAGTAAAAAAAGTGCTTAAAAATAAATAATAATATAATTATTCAAAAAAAAATTGCTATTCTTCAATTAGTTGCATTTTCCATTGAAAATCAGCTAATTGATAGATTTTTTAAGTATTTATATTATTTCTTATTTCGCTAAAAATGGGCGAAATAAAAGAGACGGGCCCGGAAAACACCGTCTCTTTCAAATCTAAAAATTTATTAACTAAGCTTTAGCCAAAAGTCAAATTACTTTGCTCTTGCGTTTGCCTCGTCAATGTAGGTCTGCCAAGTCTGAGAAATCTTTTCAATTTCCTCAGAAACGGTTGTCCACCAACCAATGCTCCATACGAAGTCAGGACCAAGGTCAAGACTAGGAATGATACCATGGTAAGCGATGATACCGTGATCGGTAGACATCATGGGAACGATAGTCTCGTTTACAGCGCGGAGATCAAATCCACCAGCGAGGTAAGAAGAGGTATCGAAGTAATCAGCCTCATAATCAGCGGGCATATCGGTGTAAAGGTTCCATGCAAATGCGCACTTCCATGCTCTGTCTGCATCGTAGCATCCAGGGATAACTACAGGGTTGTTTGACCATACATCAACATACTTGTCAGCGCCAGGTCCCTTAGGGAAGAATACGAAGCCAAGTTCGAAATCAGGGTTCTCAAGCCAGTTATTTCTTGAAGCAACATAAGCGTCCTCAATCATGAAACCAACCTTACCACTCTTGAACTCTTCCTTGTAGTAATCCCACTGAGCATCCTCAGGATCATGGTTGTTGTACTTAGCGAACATGTCTACTACCCAGTTAAGAGCGTATACAGTCTTCTCGTTCTCAAGCTCATAAGTGAACTCAGCACCGTTCTTACCAACGTAAGCACCGCCGTTTGAGAATACAGCATCGTTAACCATGTTACCGTTGTTAGCGCAGAGACCATAGTAATCATCGATACCATCGTTATCTACGTCACGCTGAACGATTGAGCAAAGCTCTTCGAACTTGTCGAAGGTCCAGGTTCCGTCAGCCTGCATGTCATAAATTGATTCAGGATCGATACCTGCATCCTTAAGAACCTGCTTGTTGAAGTATACACCTGAACGAGCCTCTGAAGCGCCTGCATACATAGCGTATACACCGCCACCGAGAGTGAACTGCTCATGGCACTTGTTAATAGTGAACTTCTTTGAGGTGAAATCAAGGCAATCAAGAGTGCTGAGGTCATATACAAGACCCTCTGCGATTGCTGAAGTGAATGCCTTATCCTCACGCATGATGAATACATAGTTGTTGTCATCACCGTCAGTACTTACATAGTCAACGAAGTCAGTGATAACATCGCCCCACTGTGACATACCACACTGCTTAATGGTGAAGTTGTAGGTCTCCTGGATCCACTCTCTCCACTCATCTCTTGCTTCCTCGAAATCATTTGCTGCAGGAGCTACATTACCTTCAGCATCTGAGAACCAGTCACGAACGATGATTTCCATTCCACCGAGATCGATAGGATTTCCATCAGCATCAGTGATTACAGTGTACTTCTCAACAGGAACATCTACATCTGCTCCACCGTCACCGCCATCAGGATTAACGGTCTGGCCAGGATCTGCAGGAGTATCTACTCCGGTGTTGTCATCAGCAGAAGTACAAGCTGCAAGGCTAAGAGCCATACCAGCTGAAAGTGCTACTGCCAACAGTTTCTTGGACATTTTCTTTCTCATAAAAATTGTACCCTCCATTGGATTAGTCATATCTGCATGAAATTCCGGGTTCCATGCAGATATAGTTTCGTTCAGGTATTACATCTTAATACCTGAAGCGCTGATACTCTCTACAAACTGTCTCTGTGCGAACAGATAAAGAATGATAAGAGGAGCAATCAGCATAAGTACTCCGGTCGCCAATATGCAGTTGGAAAATGCAACTGACACAGAGGTCTGAACACCGGTAATACGCATAAGATAAGCAGCAAGTCCATCTACAAGTCTTGCAAGTGAAGTACTAAGCAGGGTTGTGTTTCCAAGGAACATCTTTGAATAGAAACCATCGGTCCACTGCCATACAAACGCGAACAAGAAGCATGAAGTAATGATAGGCTTAGCTTCGGGAAGCATGATAGTGAAGAAGGTTCTAACAGTGTTACAACCATCAACATATGCTGCTTCTTCCATGTCGTTCGGGATGTTTCTGAAAAACTGTCTTATCATATATATATATAAACCATTTTTCAGTCCCATGCAACCCGCACTCATCAAATAATAGGGAACCGGAGAACCGTTAAGGTTAAGCGGAACACCTTTTATAAGCTTTATTATACCTAAAATATCAAAAAACTTAAAGTGCAAATATAATGAGTTTGAAATAACCTGCGGAGGAATAAGGATTGTAAGCATTACGCATGCAAACCAGAAACTCTTAAGAGGGAACTTAAATCTGGCAAATCCATATCCTACAAGGGTACATACAACAATCTGTACAACTGCGATTGTGAACGAAATAACCAAGGTATTTACAAGGCCTTTGCTATAGTTCATAACGTCAGCTGCCATCTTGTAGTTCTCAGTAGTAAAGTGCTGAGGGATTGAAATAACTACGGGGCTGTAAAGATCAGCCTCAGTCATAAAGCTAACTGAAATCTTATTGAAGATTGGCTGAAGGATAAGGAAACACAATCCAAACAAAAGAATGAATCTTGCGATTGATACTCCGATATCCATCAACTTCTTCTTAAGAACATATCCACCGGATTTTCTGTTTCTTTCCCAAAAGCTTACTTTTACAATGTTTGATTTATTCTTAGTCATAATAGTAAACTCCCTTCGACATAATTCCGGATGTTATTCCAACGAATGCTATTACAATAATGAAATATACCCATGACATCGATGCTGCCGTACCATAATCAAGGTTCTGAAGCATGATTTCCTGAATCTTCTTAATTACCTCATTATCTGTACGCATACAGAAGTCTACTACTGTGTATACCCAGTTAACAAGGAACAGTGAACTGATCGCAGGGAAGGTAATCTTCCAAAGGCTCTCCCACTTTGTACAGCCCTCAATATCTGCTGCCTCGTACATACTGGGAGAAATGGTCTGGAGACCTGAAATAAAGATAATAATCTGAATACCTGATGCCAATGCAACATCATAGATATTATCAATGATTTCAAACAGTGCATCAAATACTTTTCCTGCCACTCCACTGCTTCCTGCGGTAGTTCTAAGTATTGTCTGAAGTGCGTCTGTAACACTAATACCTGTTGTAGTTGTTTCAATACTGTTCTGAAGGTTTGCAATCAACTGGTTGTTGGACTCAAGTCCAATCATAACACCTGATGAAAGTATTACAGGGAGGAAGAATACAGCTCTTACAAGTGCTCTTCCCTTGAACTTCTGATTCAAAATCAATGCCATAAAGAAGCTGAATACGATGATTGCCAATGAATAGATAACCATTCGCAAAACCTCTGTTCCGAGCAAAGAAGTGAATTCAGGGTCGACCGTAAATGTAAATTTATAGTTCTTGAGTCCTGCCCAGGTCATTTCAGTCGATCCGGCTGAAAGGCTTACGGTACAGAAACTCATGTACAAAGACTGCAGTAACGGCTTAACCATGAAAAGTAAAAAGCCGATAATAAAGGGTGCTATAAATATATAGCCTGCAATTGCCTTTTTTCTCTCCAATCCGACATATTTTTTTCGTTTGTTCATCACTTGTACCTCTTTTTGAAGAATGAATTATTTAATAACAAGATAATCTCTGGGCATGAGGAACTTTCCTTCGGGAGTAATAAACTTATCATTGTAATCATAGTTTACGTATACTCTTGTTCCGTCAGCATAAGTTGTACATTTTACATTACCATTAAAGCTCTCATGTCTTACGATTTCCTGACTGAAGGTATGTCCAAGCTCTGAATTGTATCTGTTGTAGATCTCAATGAGCTTATCCTTCCATCCATCGTAATCAGCACCAAAGTACTGTGTATAAAGAGTCTTCTGAAGTGTGAATGAGCTTTCTCCCATAAGAGTGAATGAAAGACCTGCTCCATATTCAGCACTCTCGAGTAACAAGTTCTGATAATCACCACATACGTTGAGTGACTCACCGGTGTAGTTTACATATCCGTGAAGAGCTATCTGATAGAAAGGAATCTCCTCATCAATGATGGTATATCCGCTTCCCTTCAAATCCATGTCAGTAATCATATCAACATAAGCAACAGCATAATCGTTACCCATATTAACCATAATCTTCTGACCGGTTGCATCAGTATCCTTCAGGATCTGAGTGTGCATTGCCTTAACTTCTTCTCTGGTGTAAGGATTCTTCTTGTAATAGTCTGCTGACAAATCCATACCGAGATCTTCGAAAGCAACACCTGCATTATACTTGTTTGCAGCCTTGATGAGATTTTCAGTCATCTTATTAGCTACTTCGGTATGAAGTAAGTAGTAAGGTTCTGAGCTCTCTCTCATTGCATAAGTAACATGGCTGTACTGATGTAACTCAGCACGATCCTTTGAAATAAGTCTCGCTGCATCTATGAATGAGTTGAATCCGTTAAAGATAGTACTCTTATGCTCATACTGTGTAATACCGTTGAGGTAAACATCAACTCCAAGTGAGCTTGCATCTGAAGTAAACTTCTTGAGCTTACCTGCTCCGCCAAGTCCATTAACAAGATTTACATTCTTGAGAATCTTCTGGCTAACACCACCGTTACACCAACCGGTATACTTTACAGACATCTTCATAACGCCATTGTTGAAGAGTTCCTTGATGATGTTGTCTGCCTCATCAAAAGTAGTAAGAGGAAGAGGTCTTGATACAGGAATACCAACAATCTGCTTAACCTTATCAACTGCACCTACCATCTCAATGTTTACAGGTGCATCTGAACCGGTGTTAAGAGTGAACTGCTCTGCTCCGTATGTCTCCTTAAGGTAATCACGATACTTTACAGCCAGCTTGTTGTAATCGGTAGTATCACAGAATCTGTATCTCTGAACAATCTTTTCATGCTTGTAGTTCTCATCGTAAACATATACTGCAGTGTTTGCGATATCACCTACATCGTACTTCTCTCTGTTAGCAACGATGTACTCTGCATATACACGGTTGTAACTACTGTTCTTAGCACTAACGTCTGCATAGATAGTAGCATAGCTTGCGCCATCCTCAAGCATGCAGAGATAAGAGCTTCCTGCAGTAGCCTGTCCAAACATTGCGTAATATGCTCTGGTGTTGTGTACAACGTCTGCACGGGTGATGTCCATATCCCATCCGTATACGTTAGCCGCATAGTTGGGAATGGTTGTCTTTCCGTTATTGAAGTTAATCTTTGCTCCGCCACCTTCGGGAACAAGCATATAACCGTCATCTTCCATTCCTGATGCGCCGAAGCAAGGAAGTGGAGTAATCTTGTAGATGAAGTACTTATTCTTGCACTCAAGTGAGCTGTAAGGTACTTCTACTACCAAGTCGTTGCCTTCAATTCTCAAATCAAGTTCTACATTGAAGATAGGCTTATCTGATGACTTCTCACTCTGGTCGAGTTCCTTATCAGCAAGATACTGCTCATAAGTATAACCAGCCTCTTCGAAGTATCCCTGAAGAGCAGCCTTAAGGTTCTCTTTGGTACCTTCACGAAGCATGTAGATAACTTCTGTTTCGAAGATAGGATACTTCTCAAGATACTCATCCTTCTTCTTCTTATCAGCACTGCTCAAGTTGTTAATGTCCAACTTCTTGTAGTACTGAGAAATAACGTTCTTATTTGCTCCACTCATCTGAGCAACAAGCACATCCATATCAGCTTCACGAATAACTGTAGGGATAACATACTCTTTTTCAATGTTACCAAGTGAGTAGAAAACCTTGATGCTGGTAGCATCACTCTGAATCTCATAAATCTTATTTGCCACACTGAAAGTGTAGGTATCATAAGTAGTATCAAGACCTGTCTCGATAGAATAAGTGAGCAACAGGTTTGACTGAAGTCTTCCCTTCTCAGATCCCTGTGCAATCATATCGCTCTCGCCATCGAATGCATATGAATCCCATACCTTACCGGTAGACTTCTGAAGAACTGTGAATCCTGTGGTTGCAGGGTCCATTGTTACACAAAGCTGATCATTCTCAATTACTATCGGCTCAGCGTCTTCAGCCAAATCATATGAATAAGGCTGAACAATAATATCCTCTTCTTCGACATTTACGAAGTTGATGATGATTAACACTGCCACGAAAATAATCGCTGCCAGGATAAGCGGAAAAATAAAGCTCTTCAAGGTATCAATAACAGCTTTTCTTCTTTCAACTTGTACCTCTGTTAGATAATTACCATTTTTACTCATTTTAGCTCCAATCGTTAATGAATGTTACGTTTACATACGGAACATCAATTCTTTACCTATTGATATAAAGTAAGCAACACCCTGTGAAATCATACTGAAGAATACCATCAGAATGAATATCATTACCAGCATCGCAAACAGAGTAGCAACTGTAAAAAGAATATTCTTGGCTAACGTATACTCGTGTATCTGGCCCATTGCAAGGATAATTAATATTGCTGCATATACCAACGAGATTACACCGAGCACATTGAAGAGCTGACCTTCTTCAATGGTAACAAAGTTACTTGCAATCATTAGAGGAAGCTGAATTACAGGATAAGGTAACAAACCATAGCAGGTAGCGATATATACCTGACCGAGTCTACCCTTACCATCAAACAGTGTAGTCAGTCCCCAGTTACCAACAACCCAAAGGGCCAACGGGAAAACGATTGATGCAATGTATACAAATACATTGATATCTTCCCAATAAACGGGCTTCTGAATAACGAAGCTTGTAAATCTAAGTCTAAGTAAACGAGTAAGTACTGTCAAAAAAAGTATTGTGTTCGCAGCAGCGTATGTTCCGCGCTTTTCATGAGTCAAATCCCAAAAACCGTCAAGTGGATGTGATAAACAATAAAAAGCGAACTTTAACGATTTGAAATACTTACTGTACGTTTCCGGATTCTTTAATGAATTAAACATATTTAATCAATCCCCTATTTCTTAAAGAAGTCTTCTCTGTCTATTTCTCTCTTTATTGAATTAATCTTACCAATTCCAAGCGGTATAAGGAATAATGCCAAAATCACAATTACGATAATTGCAATATTCTTTTCAACCCACTTCTTTCTGTACTGCTGGAATGCCTTTGAATAGTTAACCTCATCATACTTAAGCTCGAAGTATGATAATGCTTCCGAATAATTCTTCTGTCTCAAGTTTGCACGTCCAAGACCGATATATGCGAGTTCATAGTTACCATCCTGCTTCATGATTTCGGTCCATGCTGCAGCTGATGCTTCATATTCACCCTCATCAAAGGTATCCATCGCTGTGTAGATTAACTCACCAAACTCTGTTGTAGTGAAAAGTGTGATACTACAATCAAGTGAGTCAAGTACAAGTAAATCTTTTCCCATATGCTCGATAGCAACAGGTCTACGGAAGTAACCGTCCATATTACCGTTACCACCAAAGATGAATACCATCTTACCCTGATCGTCATATCCGAAGAGACGACCTCTGTTACCGTCAAGGCATATATAAATGTCATTGTCGAGTACTGTTACATCTTTGAACTGAGAAGCTCCGGTATATCCACCACCGGTTCCCATGTAAAGGTCACCGAAAGGATGATAAGTACCGTTTCTAACAAGGATATCATCACCAAGCATGTTAAGCTTTCTAACTGCCTGTGCATCACCTGTCTTAAGCTTAGCCTCGTCCTCGAACTTTGAAATAACAGCGTAGATGAAACCTTCATTATCCATATAAAGGTTATCATACTCAGTAGGAACGAATGATTCCATTCTCTTCAACTTTTCCTGAGAAGCGAATCTCTTCTGGAGATACTGTCCAAAGTTGTAGTCAACCTTGGTTGCTCCTACGAAGCCTGAGAATGTAGCATCTGCTTCATACTTGATAAGTCCCTTATTGATACCGGTTGAAATGCAGTAAACTCTTTCTGCGGTATCAATAACAATCTTGTGAGGTAAGAATGTTGAGTCCTCGGTAAGTGATGAATCATCGGGCTTACTAAACTCAAGAATGTAATTCAATTCCGAGTCAAGCTTAAGAACTCTTCCGTTGTTCTTATCTGCGATAAAGATGTTACCCTCGTCCGATACAGCGATATCTGTAGGACCGTTTAACTTCTTCTCTTCAACATCACCGTAAATCTCATCGATGATCTGTGTTACATAAATCTGGTCGAAACCAACTCTCTTCAAAACTACGATACGGTTGTTACCGGTATCACACACATAAATTGTGTCATCTTTTACAAACATTCCGGAAGGGTTGTTGAGTTTTAAGTCAAGTCCCAACTCGGCTGATGTAAATACATTACATACTGCATATGAATCGGGCATCTCCTGAACATCGCCCCAATAATCATATATGTATGAATAATTACTTTCAGCAGCTGTTGCCACTGCAGGAATCGATGTGGCCAACACAATCGCACTGGCAACCATCGCTCCAAACTTAATTAATTTATTTTTCATATTATTCCTCATTCCATATACTGTTTAACATTATCAGTAACAGTTCTTATTAATCCTTAAGTCCTGAGCTTGCCATTGTCTCAAGAATCTGGCTCTCAGAGAAAATGAAGATTGCGATAGGAACTACCATCAGTACTACGAGAACGGCAGCACCCTGACCGGTTCTTGCAATACCACCACTCTGTATCTGCTGCATTGCATATACAAGAGTTTTCTTTTCCTCGGAATAAATGAATGTAGATGCTCTGTTATTCCACAGACCCTGTACTGAGAAAATGATGAGGGTCATCCACGCGGGTTTAACGTTGGGCATTACGATACTGAAGAATACCTTAAACTCGTTAGCACCGTCGATCTTAGCAGCCTCGATAAGTGAGGTAGGAAGACCTTCCATGAACTGCTTCATAAGGAAGAGTCCCATGGGTGATGCAAATGCGGGAATAATGATAGCCCAGTATGAATCGATCCATCCAAGCTTGTTGAGCAAGAGGTAGTTAGGAATCTGTGTAACATATCCTGTAAACATCATCGCTACGGTTACAAGTTTGAAGAATCCCTGTCCGCCGGGGAAATCATACTTAGCGAGTACGAATGCTGCCATTGATGCGATGAACAAGTGGCCTGCTGTACCAACGCCGGTAATGAATACTGTGTTAAAAAGGTATCTTGAGAATGAAACCCACGATTTTCCCATTGTTACAAACAAGTCTGAGAAATTATCCATTGTGGGATTCTTTGCAAAAATCCTGGGCGGGAACATGAACAACTCGTCCAAAGGCTTTAATGCACTGTTAACAGCATATACAATGGGGAATACCATTACTACTGCTACAAAAACGAGGAAGATATAAAGGAATATATCACCCCAAATAGATCTATTCGGTTTTCTTCTTTTAATTAACTTCTTACGATACACATCTTTGTGTATTGAAGCTTTTCCTTGTATTTTTACTCTCATATCAGGTTCCTACTCTTCTAAGAATGCTCTGGATTGCTTTGTTACAAAGGATCATCATCAGGAACAGGATTGTTGCGATCGCGCATGCATAACCCATTTCAAATCTTGAAAATCCATAGTCGAACAGGTGAGTAACGATTGTACGTGCAGCATAGTCTGTACTGGGATATCCGCAGAGCTGCATGGTTACGTCACAAACACCGAATGCCTGAGTAATTGACATTACCGCACCGAACATAAGCATGGGCTTCATGTTGGGAAGGGTGATGTACCAAAGCTCCTGCCAACGGTTCTTGATACCGTCCATGTAACCTGCTTCGAACTGTGCCTTATCAACACCCTGAAGACCTGCTACGAATGAAAGGAATCCGGTACCAAGACTCATCCACAGAATAACCAGCATACAAATGGGAAGCATGTATGTGGGATCGGTGAAGAAGAACTTGGGGGTGTCGATCAAACCAAGGTTGATCAAAGCTGCATTTACATATCCGTAAGCATCGCCTCTGAAGAATACAGAGAAGATAACGAAGCAGTTACCTGCAATCGAAGGTGCGTAGAAAACAACTACGGCTACGCTTCGTACCCATCTGGGTAATTCGTTTATCAGCCATGCGAACAGGAACGACATTATATAACCTAACGGACCGGTTATAACTGCTATGAGGAGTGTATTCTTGATACCAATCAAGAATACATCATCTTCAAGTATAAGGCTTATATAGTTGCCAAGGCCCATCCATCTGGGGCTTTCCAAAATGTTGTAGTAAGTAAAACTAAAGTAAATAGATGCTACAACAGGGAAAATGAAAAACATTGAAAACAAAATTGCATACGGTGCAAGGAAGATATAGCAGTTCTTGCTGACTTTTGCTTTCTTCCAGGCAATGATTGCATCTCGCTTCTTCATTGCGAAGTATTTTTTAATGTAACTAAACATATTCTTCCTCTTTCATCACTGCTTAGGGTTCCTGGTAAACGGGCATTCCGAACTCTTTACGTTTCTTGGTAATCTCTTCATCTATCTTGATTGAGT
>JAKSRV010000024.1 GCA_024403435.1 Lachnospiraceae bacterium | reverse complement strand
AGTGATATAAGGAGAAAAAGCATGGTTCACGAGAAATATTATGAGCTTCAGAAAAAGGTAGATGAGCTTACTTCACGTAAGAATACCAAGTCGGATTTTTACAACGGAATATATGACAGATATGAAAATCCCGTGCTCACCAGAGAGATGATTCCGGTGACATGGAAATATGATATAGACAAGGAGACCAATCCATATTTTATGGAGCGTCTCGGAGTGAATGCTACTTTCAATTCGGGTGCAATATATCTCAATGGAAAATACTATCTGGTTGCCCGCATAGAGGGTAACGACAGAAAGTCATTCTTCGGTGTGGCAGAATCCGATAACGGAGTGGACGGCTTCAAGTTCTGGGATTATCCGATTCTCCTTCCCGATACCTGTCCCGAGGAAACCAATGTTTATGATATGAGACTTACTCAGCACGAGGACGGATATATCTACGGTGTATTCTGCTCAGAGAGTAAGGATACAAGTGTAAATGATTTGTCTGCAGCTGTTGCCGCAGCGGGAATTGTGAGGACCAAGGATTTGAAGACTTGGGAGAGACTTGATAATCTCACAACACTTCGTAGTCCCCAGCAGAGAAATGTAGTTCTTCATCCCGAGTTCGTAAACGGTAAATATGCATTTTATACCCGCCCCATGGACGATTTCATCGAGACAGGAAGCGGCGGAGGAGTAGGCTTTGGTCTGTGCGATGATATTGAGCACGCCGTGATTGATGAGGAAGTAATGACTTCGCTCAGAAAGTATCATACAATCACCGAGGCAAAAAACGGTGCCGGTGCTACACCTATCAAGACTGACAAGGGGTGGATTCATATTGCACACGGCGTTAGAAATACTGCGGCAGGACTTCGCTATGTAATCTATGCATTTGCTACAGATTTGAATGACCCTTCGAAGGTGATTGCAGAGCCTTCGGGAATGCTCATCGGACCCAGAGAGGGCGAGCGCGTCGGCGATGTATCGAACGTAGTATTTACCAACGGTGCTATTGTTAATGATGACAATGAGGTGTTCATTTACTATGCATCATCAGATACAAGACTTCATGTTGCAACCACTACAATTGACAAGTTGATCGACTATGTATTCAATACTCCCACTGACCCCGGTAGAAGTGTTGAGTGTGTGGCACAAAGATGTGAACTGATCAAGAAAAATCTCGAGTTGCTCGGCAAGTAATAAAAGAGGATTAACGTATGTTTATATATCCCGATAATGAAGCGCTGCAGTATAGCGGAAGAATAGATTTTGACGATAAAAAAGCTCCCGTGCTTGTCTATGCGGGAAGCTTTGTGAAGGTTGGCTTTACAGGCAATACCTGCAAGGTGAAGCTGGCCAACAAGAGAAACTGGGCTATCGACTCAATGGGTGTAATCATAGACGGAGTGCAGGGAAAAATAATTATCGCCGAGGACAGTGATGAGCACGAGTATGATCTTGTGGGAGATTTGATGGCTATCGAGGTCGATGCTGAGGATGGAACTCTTACTCTTGATGCTCCTATCAGTGTGCTTGATGACGGTAAGCATGAGATTACTCTTTTCAAAAGAATGGACGGAGGAGCTCATTATGTTACATTCCTTGGATTTGAGTTCGATGACGATGTGGTACTGACCAAGCCTGAACCGCTTCCTGTGAGAAAAATGGAAGTAATAGGCGACAGTGTATCCTGCGGAGAAGTATCCGAGGCGGTTCACTGTGTGGCAATGTCCGACCCGGAAAATAACGAGGGATTTTTCTCCAACAGCTGGTATTCATATTCATGGCAGGTTGCCAGAAGATTGGGCGCTGAGCTTCATATTACTTCACAGGGTGGAATCTCTTTGTTTGACAAAACAGGATGGTTCAACGGCCCCGATGATTTGAGAGGAATCGAGACTTGCTACGATAAGCTCGAGTACAATCCTCCGCTCGGTGAAAAGCTTTATGATTGCTCAAGCTGGAAACCGAATGTAATCGTGGTTGCAATCGGTCAAAACGATGCGACTCCGGTTGATATCATGAAAGATGATTACGAAGGAGAAGCAGCTGCAAAATGGAGAGCAGGATATAAGAATTTTTTGGCAAGACTTCAGAAGCTGTATGACGGAGTGACAATAGTTTGCGCTACTACGTTGCTTATGCATGACCCAAATTGGGACAAGGCAATCGGAGAAGTGGTAGACGAGATTAACAGAGAGATTGATACTGATGCTTCCGGAAGAAAACCCGTGCATCATTTCATGTACAAGAGAACCGGTGCCGCGACACCAGGACATCCCAGAATCCCCGAACATGACGAGATGGCAGCAGAGCTTGCGTCATTCCTTGAGGGACTTGGAGATAGCATTTGGGATTGAGCATGTATATACGGAACTGATTATTGAATTGATTATTAGTTCATGAAAACAGCAGATGATAGGGATAGAATGCTGCAGCGAGGGAGCGAAGTGAGAGCGGACTCGCGTACTTAGTCACTTGCGATACGTAAAGCGTAAAATCAGCACGATGCTGATTTTAGGTGCGCACTGCCATGGATGGCAGATGCGCGCCGACGGTTGCAGTTGAAGCAAGTGGCTTAGTTAAGCAGTCCGCCGTAACGTCCTCGCGTAGCATCTATCCCTGAATCTGCATTTTATAGCAAATGTGTGATATGGGACATTTCCCTTACAAGAGGTACAAAATGGATATAGATTACAAGGCAGGCATAAAGAATGTCGGAAATACCGCAAGACTTCGCAAGGTGTTTGAACGTGCGGAAAATGGTGAGAAGATAACCATCGCTTTCTTAGGTGGATCAATTACTCAGGGATCGCTCGCAAGCAAGCCTGAGCTTTGCTATGCGGCACGTGTTTTTGCGTGGTGGAAAGAGACTTTCCCCAAGGCAGAATTCACATACATTAATGCAGGAATCGGCGCTACCGATTCACAGTTTGGATGCGCCAGAGCGGCAGAGGATGTGCTTAACTACAATCCCGATGTTATCAGCGTTGAATATGCGGTAAACGATTCAAGCAATGAGCATTATTTGGAGACCTTCGAAGGTGTTGTGAGAAAGCTGCTTTCGGCTCCGAATGTTCCCGCCGTATATACTTTTTACAATGTCTGCTATGACAACGGAGCCAGCGCAGAGCTTCAGCATTCCAAGGTAGCGAGACACTACAACATTCCTGCATTCAGTATGCAGAGCACCATTTATCCCCTGCTTTTGAGCGGTGATATCAAAAACCGCGACATCACTCCGGATGATTTACATCCCAACGATGCGGGACACAAAATGGTAGCGGATGTAATCACTTACGGACTCAATAAATTCAGAGTATGCGATGTATGCTCCGATGTGCAGATTATCAAAGAATTGCCGGCACCGATTACGGTAAATGCTTACGAGAACAGTGTACGTTACCGCAATATGAATGCTGATATAGTGGAAAATGATGGTTGGACTGCTGATGAAAGTAAGCAGGAAGTTATCACCGATATTTTCAAAAAAGGATGGACCGCAACGAAGAAGGGAGCAAAGATTGCTTTCAGGGTAAACGGTTCATGCATCGGTGTGCAGTACAGAAGAACCATTCAGCTCCCGGCACCTGTCGCTGTGGCAAAGGTAGACGGTGAAGTCAAGGCTGTGCTCGATGGAAACTTCGATGAGACATGGGGAGATAAGCTTTGTCTTGATACTTTGCTGGAACATGGGGCAGGCGGTGAGCACATTGTTGAGATTGAGATTACCGAGACACACGAAGACGACAAGCTCCCGATGTATATCGTAAGTGTGATTGCATCCGGAGAAAACAATTGATGCGATTGTTACTTCACAATTGCTTGGCAGTGTGATTTAATAATTCATTGTGGAAAAATGAATCGGAGATATAGATATGAATTCGACAGAAAATTTTGCAGAGCCTTTGTTCTTAAATCCTGTGCTCACTCATAACATCTGGGGAGGAACCAGACTGAGAGATGACTACGGATACAAGGTTGAAGGCAATGATATAGGAGAGTGCTGGGGTATATCCGCACATCCCAACGGAGAGGGTACCGTTAGAGGCGGTGCTTTTGACGGAGTGAAGCTGTCCGAACTGTGGGAGACTCATCCGGAACTGTTTGGCAATAAAGGTGCTGATGGAGAGAGAATTTTACCCTATGACAGATTCCCTCTTTTGACCAAGATAATTGATGCCAAGGATGACTTGAGCATTCAGGTTCATCCCGATGATGAATATGCGGCAGAGCATGAGAACGGTTCATTCGGTAAGACTGAATGCTGGTATGTGCTCGACTGTGATGATAACAGCAGCCTGGTCATCGGACATAATGCAACCACCAAGGAAGAACTCAAGGATATGATAAACAACGGACGCTGGTCTGAGTTTATCAGAGAGTTACCTGTTAAAAAGGGTGACTTTCTGCAGATAGATCCCGGAACGGTTCATGCCATAAAGGGTGGTGTACTGATACTTGAGACTCAGCAGAACAGCGATATCACTTATCGCGTGTACGACTATGACAGACTTCAGAACGGCAAGCCCAGACAGCTTCATGTAAGCCAGAGTATTGACGTAATAAATGTCCCTGCAAAATCTGCTGACGACAGTATCCGTCATATGGCAGATACAGAGATTAATACACCTGTATGCATGTATGAATGCAAGTATTACAAGGTTTTCAAAATCAGTGTTGACGGATCAATGAAGCTCGAACAGAAATATCCTTTTATGGGAATAAGTATTCTGGAAGGATGCGGAACCGTGAACGGATTTGACGTAAAAAAAGGAGATCATCTGATTCTGCCGAATACAGTAAGAGAAAGCGAAATTTGCGGAAAAATGGAGATTATCGCGTCAACTGTATAGTTATTTCGCAAAACAGTGATTAAATCGTGGGAAACGTTTTCCGATTTATCAAAAAAATGCCTTCGTTTTTGTGACATATGCGATTACATTCAATATGTGAAAAATGCTATAATAACCTATCGGATTTTATAGGTTGTTATGGCATTTTTTTATAAAAATAAAAAGTAGAATGGAGTAGCTGCTTATGGGAATTGTTAAGGCAAAAAGAAAGAAGAAAAGTATAAGCTTTAAGTTTATTTTTATTCAGATGTTCATCGCACTTGTTCCTATGACCATAGTCGGAGCACTGGTTGGTGTCATCGGTTACAATTCTGCATGTAATTCTGCAGAAGGTGGTGAGCTTGAGAAGGCTCAGGCCGTAGCATATGACATGAAAGAGTATTTTTCTACGATGCTTCAGAAGGATGGAGATATCGATTACAACGAATATGCCGATCATGTGTATGTAGAATCACAACAGGATACTCTCGGAATTGAGATGACTCTCTTCAAAGAGAACAAGAGATTTGTTACTTCGCTTAAGAATTCCGACGGAACCTATAATGAAGGTACCGCAATGGCTTTTGAAATTTGGGAAACTCTTAAAAACGGCGAAGATTACAAGAGTGATCAGGTATATTTTGACGATGTAAGGTATTTCGTTTATTACACTCCCATTTATTCGGACAAAGCGCAGACTCAGCTTTGGGGTGCTGCATATGCAGGTGTTTCTGAAGAACGAGTTAATGAACGTGAAAGTTCGGTACTTACCAAAATTTTAATCGCTTTTGCAATTGAGTTTGTTGTTACCGCCGGACTTATGACCCTGGTATCATTCTACTTCTACAAGATATTGAAAAAACTTGCAGCAGATGCAACCACAATGTCAGAAGGTATTCTTTCACAGCCCTTCTCAGCAAAGGCAATTTGCTTCGAGTTCCAAGTTATCGGTATGGCACTTGAAAAACTCAGATTGCAGCTTTCGGGAACAGTTGCTTCAATTAACAGTACGTCAGAGAAGCTTGATAACAGTGCCGTTACTGTTGATAATCTTTCAGGTAATTCAGCAGCCGGTGCCGATATGATTACTCAGGCAGTTACCGAACTTAACGGAGCTGCTCAGTCAATGGCAGAGAGTGTTCAGGATGCTAATAACTCAGTAATCGAAATGGGTAAGTCTCTTGATGTAGTTGCAGATAATGCAAAGAAGGCTTCAGACGATGCTGAGGTAATGTTCGAAATTAACAAGAAGGCTCTCAAGGATATGAACACCGTTAAGGAAAGCAACGAGCAGTCAGTACAGGCTATCGTTGAGATTAACGGCAAGACTCAGGAATGCACCGAAGCTGTTGAAACAATTCGTTCAGCTGCCGATGTTATTAAGGAAATCGCAAGCCAGACCAACCTTCTTGCACTCAATGCTTCAATCGAGGCAGCTCGTGCAGGTGAGGCAGGCAGAGGCTTCGCAGTAGTTGCAGAAAACATCCGTAACCTTGCTGAACAGAGTAACAAGTCAGCACAGGAAATCGGAGCTTCCGTTAACGACGTTATCGAGAAGGTTACCGTATGCGCAAACATGGCAGACGATGCTCAGAACATGATGCTCGAACAGCAGAAGCTGGTTGATGGCGTATCAGAAGGTATGAACGAGCTGAACAATGCAGTTCAGAGAGTTACCGATCAGATTGAAATAATTACCGATGAGGTTGCAAACCTTGATAAGGCTAAGGAATCTGTACGTGGTAACATCACAGATCTGTCTGCTATCGCTGAAGAAAATGCAGCATCCGCAGAGGAAGTTAGTGCAAGTATCGAGACCGTTGCTTCAGGTATCGCAGGTACCAAGGATGAGTCGGGCGAGATGCGTATTATTTCAGAGCAGCTTGTTGAACAGCTCAAGTTCTTCAAGTAATACTCTGATAGAAGTGTTGAGACTAAGTTCCTACATGGAATTATTGAGCAATAAACACGTAGTATACTTGTGTTTGCGGACTTAAAATATCATAGTAGAAAATTATAAACAAAGGTGCCGGGCTCACGCTCGGTACCTATGTTTGTTTTTTGGAAAAAGTGTTTTTGGAGACTGAAAATGGCAAATAATAATATTTTATGCATTATCGATATGCAAAAAGACTTTACAACGGGTGTCCTTGGTAATGAAAGATGTGCAGCAGCCATCGGTAAAATCATTGATTATATAAATAATTCGCCGGTCCGTTTCGATGAGATTATTTTTACCAGAGATACTCATCAGCAGAACTATATGGATACACAGGAGGGACGCAAGCTTCCCGTGCCTCACTGCATAGAGGGTACAGACGGTTGGCAGGTGGTCCCCGAGATAGAGGCTGCTGCCGCAGGCAAGGCAGACAAGGTAATTTATATCGACAAGCCTACCTTTGGAAGCACTGCCCTTGAGAAACATTTTGAAGAGCTCGGATGCAACAGTGCGGATACCACAATCACCTTTACCGGTGTGTGCACCGGCATCTGCGTAATATCAAATGTGGCTTGCACAAAGGCGCACTGCTATGAGGCTAAGGTGCAGGTAGTGGCAGACTGCTGTGCATGCGTCACAGAGGATACTCACAACACAGCCATCGAAGCGATGAAGACATTCCAGATAGATATTATTTAAGCGATATATTTTTGCAGCTAATCATTTAAAAATCGAGGAGAACAGAAATGAGACTTGACCCTATTATTACCAGTCTGTTGGAGACCGATGCATACAAGTTTTCAATGGGACAGTGCATCTATCATCAGTTTTCAGACTATAAGACAACATGGTCATTCAAGTGCAGAAATACCGATGTGGTATTTACCGCAGAGATGATTGATGAAATCAGAGAGCAGATTCAGGCGTACTGCAAGCTTAGATTTAATGAGGACGAACTTGCATATCTGAACAACATTGTATGGATAAAGGGTTCGTATGTAGATTACCTCAGACTCTGGAAGCCCAGATATGAGGATTTCGAAATTGTAAACGATGAGAATGAAGCATGCGGAATGAGAATCGAATGCAGAGGAACATGGCTCAATACTTCAATGTATGAGATACCTACTCTCGCTATCGTCAATGAAGTTTATTTCCGCATGGCATACAATTACGATGAACTGATTGAGAGCTTCAAAGAGAAGTTCGATGCCAAGTATTCAAAGCTTGTTGCAGGCGAGTACAATATCGGAGCTTTTTCTGAGTTCGGACTCCGTAGACGTCTGAGCGCAGAGGCACAGGAGCTGGCAGTTGAGAGACTCAAGCACCTTGCGGAAAATAAGGACTGCAAGTCAAAGTTTGTAGGTACATCGAATGTATATCTCGCCAAGAAGTATGGAATCACTCCCGTAGGTACAATGGCTCACGAGTGGATAATGTGTACCGGACAGGGTAACCACAAGCACAATCCGGCATATTCAAACTGGTATGCATTGGATGCATGGGTAAAAGAGTACGGAGTACTCAACGGAACCGCTCTTACCGACACTATCACTACCGACTGCTTCCTTAAGGATTTCCAGCTTACTTATGCAACACTGTTCAGCGGTGTGCGTCATGATTCGGGTGATCCTTTTGTATGGGGTGACAAGATTATTGCACACTACGAGGAGCTTGGTATCGATTCCAAGACCAAGACACTTCTTTTCTCAGACAGTCTTGATTTTGAAAGAGCAGACAAGCTGCTTAAGTATTTCGGAGGCAGAGCTAAGGTCGCATTCGGAATCGGTACATATATTTCAAATGATACCAAGGTACCTGCACTCAACATCGTAATGAAGACCACCAAGTGCAACGGAATGGATGTTGCGAAGGTTTCCGATGTTGCCGGCAAGGGTATGTGCAAGAATCCTGAGTATGTAGATTATCTTCAGAGATGTATCGACTGGAGAATGAAGTACGACTAAGCGTTAGAAGAGGATATGTATGCTGACTGAAAAGCATAATACAGCAGTATTGATAATGGGAACTTTCAATCCTATCACCAGAGCACATGTGGCATTGGGAATAGGAGCAAAAGAAAAATTTCCTGAGGCGGATATAATATATGTCCCCTCAAATCTGTCCTTTATGAAGGGATGGAAAAAAGTTGATGACGGGTTCTTGAGTGATGAGGACAGAGTGGCTTTGATAGAGAAGAGCATATCCGAGTATCCTGATTTTTCCGTTACGGATATTGAGATAACGGGGGCATCCGACGGAAGAACCTACAATACGGTCATGCTGATTAAGGAACGATATGAAAAAGTAATCATCGTCATGGGCATTGATAAACTCGATGAACTGGACAGATGGTACAACGCTGATAAACTTTTTTCAGAAAATTCGGTGCTGGTATTCGAGAGAAACGGTGAAAACCTCGAAAGCATGATGACGGATTTTATCAGAAGTCACAGAGACAATTTTACGGCGGCATCTATGCCTGACTGTTATGAATATATATCATCAACGGCAGTCAGGGCAGCAGCAGATACGGGGGACTTGGCTGCTATAGAAAGTGATGTGCCCAAGAAGGTATACGAATATTTGGTAAACAGGGGGAAGTAGACCGATGAATACAATTATTGATCTGTCAGGAAGTTGGGAATTTAAGCTAGATGAGGAAAAGCTCGGGCTGAAGGAGCAGGTGATATTTGATGATACCATTACTTTGCCCGGCACTACTTCACTTGCCAAGAAGGGCAAGCCCAACAGAGCCAGAGAGACATATTTTCTTACAGAGGTACATAAGTTTGAAGGATATGCCTGGTACAAAAAAGAAATCAAACTTCCTTTGAAAAAATCAGAGCTTAAGGGGAAGCATTTTTATCTCACACTCGAGAGAACCAGAATCTCTTATGTGTGGGTGGACGGTGAATTTGCCGGCGTGCAGGACAGTCTTGTGTCAAAGCATGTATATGATTTGTCGGGACTGATTACCACTACCAATCCTACCATCACCATAATGGTTTCAAATGTAGATTATGCAGCGCCCGGCGGACATATGACCTCACAGGATACCCAGACCAACTGGAACGGAATCCTTGGTGAGATTTCATTGGAGGTATGTGACGAAGTAAGAATCTCACATGCGACAAGTTTTTGTGATTATAAAAATAAGCAGGCTGTAATCTGTACAAGCATAGAGAACTTCGGTAAGAAGGATAAAAAGACCGAGGTTATAATCAGTGCGGATTTGTGCCGTCTGAAGCCCGAACTGCTGGCGCTCGACAGTGACTGCAGTATTTGGGAAGAGAGAGCTACCAAGCAACAGGCTGAAAAGACAGATATGGAGATACTTGAAAGCTATCTCGATATCAAAAAGAATGCAGTTGATGAGCACAAGGAAGCAGTAGTGCTTCGAACCGGAAGCAATGAACTTGAGATTAAACTGCAGCTTCCGAGCAATGCCAAGAAGTGGGACGAGGAAGAGCCTTGGGTATACCGCATCAAGGTTAGCTGCGGAGATTCTGTCAAGACGATTTGGTTTGGCTACAAGGAGTTCAAGGCAGCAGGAGATCATTTTGAAATCAACGGAAGAAAGACTTTCCTCAGAGGCCGTCATCAGGGAATGCTGTTCCCTCTTTCGGGATTTGCGCCTATGAATGTGACCGGTTGGCTCAAAGATTTCAAGATTGTAAAAAACTGGGGACTCAATCATGAAAGATGCCATACCTGTACTCCTCCGGAAGCAGCTTTTCTGGCAGCAGATTTGCTTGGATTTTATTTCCAGCCCGAGATTCCTTTCTGGGGAACCTGGTTGGATGAGAATGATGAGAAATACAGTGAGTCCGAGGCGGCTCAGGATTTCCTGACCGTAGAAGGATTTAATATACTTGAGGATTATGCCGGACATCCTTCATTCGTGATGATGTCAATGGGTAATGAACTTTGGGGCAGTCCCGAGGCTTTGAATGAATTGATGGGTGGCTACAAGGCTGTCAGACCTGACATTATGTTTACACAGGGTTCCAACAATTTCCAGTGGATGCCCAATATCCAGCCCAACGATGATTTCTTCTCCGGAGTTCGTTTCTCGGTAGACAGACAAATCAGAGGTTCATATGCACAGTGCGATGCACCTCTCGGATATGTACAGAAGGGTAAGCCTCGCACCGATTGGAATTACGATGCGGCTATTAATCCCGAAGTTGTCAGCGGGGAGTCGGTTGTCTCTAAAGACGGAAGCATAGAGATACAGTACGGTACCGGTGTGAAAAAGGTTAAGCTTGGTGACAGCAAAAAAGATCTTATTCCGGAGATTCCTGTAGTATCGCATGAGATTGGTCAGTACTTTATGTATCCTAACTATGATGAGATACGTGAGTACAAGGGTGTGCTTCAGGCCAGAAACTTAGAAATTTTCCAGGAAAGATTGGATGATGTAAGCCTCTATCACCGTGATAAATGGTATTTTAGATCTTCCGGAGAACTTGCAATCGCATGTTATAAGGAAGAGCTGGAGGCTGCACTCAGAAGCAGCAAGCTGGCAGGTTTCCAGATGCTGGACCTTCAGGACTTTACAGGACAGGGTACCGCTTTGGTAGGACCGCTTAACAGTCTGATGCAGAATAAGGGACATATCACACCCGCTCAGTGGAGAGAGTTCTGTGCTGGAACTGTTTTGCTCGGTGAGTTTGCTACGTATGTCGTTGAAAATGGCAAGAAATTTGACGCAGAGGTAAAGCTTGCATATTATAGCAAGAAGAAAATAAAGTCTGCTGTTATAAAGGCTGCACTCATTGACAGATATACCGAAAATAAAGTATGTGAGACTGAGACAGAGATTGATAAGATAGATAAGACCGGTTTACATAATTTGACAAGCATTTCGTTCGATATACCGGAAGGAAAGGCTGCAGCAAGTTATGAGTTCAGACTTGAACTGGTTTCCGAGGGAGAAGTGATTGCTGCCAACAGTTATGTGCTGTGGAGTTATCCCAAGGCTAAAAAGAACAGAGTTCCCAAGGATGTACTGGTCTGCCACAGCATCATGGAAGTAATGGATGCAGTTGATGAAGGCAAGCCGATTATGTTCTATCTTGATAACGAGAAAAATTCGAGAAGTATCCCCGGGGCATACTGTGCGGATTTCTGGAATTATCCGATGTTTAGAAGTGTTTCGGAGAGTATGAACAAGACTGTACCTGTGGGAAGTCTAGGAACATTGATTCTCAGAGGTCATCCGGCACTGGCGGAATTCCCCTGTGAGAGTTATACTACTCCGCAGTGGTTTGATATTATTGAGCGAAGCCGTGTGAGCAATCTGAACGGTATCGGACTCAGATCAATCGTTACTGTGATTGACAATTGCGAACGCAACAACAATATGGGCATCATTTTTGAATTTGAGGTTATGGACGGTAAAAATGGTCCCTGTCATGTTGTGGTTTGCACCAGCCCTCTTGAGAAACTGATTGAAGAGGGTAATGCTCCTGCAGCCGTACTTGAGAAGAGTATTCTTAAGTATCTTGCTTCAGGAAGCTATTTGTGCGAGGTAAGAACCAATGCCTCTGCACTGAGGAGACTTTCGAATTAATGAGGAGTAATTGACGTGGAAGCTGTAGATTCTGCAAAGAAAACAAAGAAAAAACTTAATGTCGGCCAGATAGTCCTTCTCGGACTGTGCGGATTGTTGCTGGCATTGATTATCGGATTGGTGGTTCTGATTGTTTCAAAGCCGACGCTTATCAACGGAGTGATAGTAGATATTCTCCTGGTGAGGGTGGTTGATGACAAAGAAATCGAGTGTACTGTTGATGCGGATATTAAGTATGGAAATTTTAGGGCTGAGACAGAAGCTAGATTTTGGCGCACCGAGGTTGAAGATGATCTGGCGGCTACCATGGTAGAGGTCGGTGAGATGCAGATTTATTTCATCGATGGATGCATGTTCCTGGAAAACGGAAGAGGTTTCAAGACCGAAGGTAAGGGAGATGCAGACTACAGTAAAGTTATCAATGCGCTGCCGGATTTACTGGACGGTTATTCTGTCAATTCCAGAAAGAACGGCGGGGAAAAAGAGTACTATGTTGTCGTTGCCGGTGACGGAGCAATCGATTTTGTCACACAGCTTTATCCCGATTATGCAGACAGAATTACGGATGTAGATGATATCGAGATTACCATTGTGGCCGAGAATTGGAAAATTCGTAAGGTCAAAGTGGAGGGCGGTGCTTCATTGGATAACGGAAATGATGCAGAGCTGGACGCAACAATTACTATCATTCCGTCTGCAGATCGTGAAGAGCACACCGTTCCTCAGGAGATTCTTGATGCATTGGATGATGATATAGAGAAGCTTACAATATCGCAGGATATGATTGATTTCGGATATGCGGTAAGCAGATATTATTCAAAGGATCCCAATGCGGCACAGATTGCTATTTCTACAGATGTAGCTTTCTTTGATATAGGCTACGACAAGATCGGATGGTACAGACTGAAGGTTGAAGATGAGTGGATTAACTATGTAAGCGCACTCGGCCAGAAGTATTATTACAACGGCAACGGTCGTTGCAATGCTCACGGAGGCAACTTAAAAGAATCAGAGAATACTCCTATCGATTTGGTGGAGGCTATTGATTCCGTATACGATATATTCCTTGAGAAAAAGTTCTCTACCACTGTGGTAAATGATCAAACAATATATCAGGTTGACCTTGATGACGAAGATATTTCAAAGCTGGTATCCACTTATCTGCCCAAGTTCAGTACATATGCGGATAAGATTGACACCGCTACCGCAACGGTTACCGTGGAAGAGGGACAGGTTGTAGATGTATCGTTGGTTCTCAGCGGTAATATCAGAGTTTTCGTAGTCAACAAGGACTTCAATGTATTCATTACCTTTACACCCATCGAGGATTTGGATTCGGTAGAATTTGATGTTCCCGATGAGGTAATAGAGGCTTTGATTGGAAAATAATATGCAGTATTATATGGCGCCCCTCGAGGGCATAACCACATACATATACAGAAGTGTTTATCACAAGTATTACAAAGGCTTTGATAAGTACTTCACACCCTTTCTTGCTAGTAAAAGACTTTCAGCCAAGGAAGCAAATGAGATAAAGCCGGAACACAATGAGGGAATGAACCTTGTTCCGCAGATTTTATCCAACAATATTGAGACTTTTTTAGAGATTGCAAAGCAGATTGCAGATGTCGGATACGACACCATAAATATTAATCTGGGGTGTCCTTCGGGAACCGTGGTATCCAGAAAAAGAGGTGCCGGACAACTCGCAGATACATATGCTTTGGAAAAGTTTTTGGATGAGGTATTTGAAAAGTGCCCGACGAAGATTTCTATTAAAACTCGTGTCGGAATGTATGATACCTGTGAGTGGGAGGATATCCTGGCAGTATATGCCAAGCTTCCGTTGGAAGAACTGATCATCCATCCCAGACTTCGAGAAGATTATTACAAGGGCAAGCCTCGATTGGAAACTGTTAAGCAGGCGCTCGATGCCAACCTGCAGTATCCTGTTTGTTACAACGGAGATATAACCTCACAGGCAACATATGACGATATATTAAAAGAGCTACCGGGAATTGACAGTGTGATGGTAGGCAGAGGCATTCTGAGAAATCCTGCGCTGATTGATGAACTGAGCGGACAAGGTAAGACTGACCGTCTTCAGGACTTTATGAGCGAACTTGCCGACAGTTACGAGTATCATTACGGTGTAGGACAGGACAGTAATTGTCTGTTCAAGCTTAAGGATGTATGGAATCATTTGGGACTGAGCTTCCCTGACAGAGAAAAGCAGTTAAAGGCCATCAGAAAATCTGACAGCCTCAGCGAATACAGAATTGCAGTAAAAAGATTTTTTGCACAGAAAGAATAATTATGAAGCTTATGAAAAGAAAACTCTTGCCGGCAGTATTGGCAATGACAGGTCTTGTTTGCGGAACTGTCTGCGGCTGTGGTGAGACAGCGGACAATTCGATAAGTACTCAGAATACTCTTGAAGAAAGCCGTGAGGCCGATGATGGCCTGGGGGCGAAGCTGACCTCTGAACGTCAGCTGGCACTTATTGAGGACAATCAGTCCATATGGTATGTAGAGCCAAGTGAAGAATGGATTTGCTATGTGGGTATATCGGACTTTGACGAAAACGGTCGTCTGGAACTGACTGTATCCAGAGAAGAAGCAGGTTCGTGTGTAAATACTCAGTTCTACATGTACGAGGTAAATGAAGACGGCAGCGGAATCACCAAGGTCAATGTTGATTTGGGTGATGCCACATGTATGCCTGATATTTCATTGAATAACGTCATCAATTGTTACAGGGGCAGTGACGGTAGTCTGTCATATGCCATCACGGACAGCAATATGTCCGACTACTCAATTTATGAGTATGAAAATTATCTGATGACCCTCAATAACGGAACGTTGAAATGCGAAAGTTTTTCTCGAATGGTATGTAATCTGGCCGATGATGAAAATCCCGAAAAGTATTATGATGCTGCGGGTAATGCATTGGACGCTATGAGATATAAAGACGCTGAAGCCGAGTATGTTAACAGCATATATGCCGACGGCTATGACAGCTTTAATCAGATGCTCAGTTTTCACTACTATGAGGACGGCAGCGATTTTGCAGATATACTTCAGATGTCCTACGATAATTTCAAGCGTATGGACGATGCGGAGTATGCGGCATATGTAGCGGAGCGCTATGACAGCAACAGTTCGGTAAGCATGGGTATGGCCGATATTGGTTCACTTTACTATACCGATATTGATGAAGCATATCTCAAAAACAAGAGATGGAGCAGCTTCTATGTCTCAAACTTTGAGACGGGAGTGGAAACCGATTACATCAATAACGGTGGTGCAGGCAGCCGCTTTGAGAAGGAACTTATTTTCTTCGGTAACGACGGAACGGGTTACTACATGGATATCGACGGTAATATCATCAATTTTGAATGGACGGTCAATGATATCGGAAGTGCAGAGGCGGTATGTGAAGGAGACGATTACAGAAATTCTGTTTTCGGTTATACATTGATTGATAATGACGGCAATGAGCATCAGGCTATTGCATTCGAATACAAGAATGAATATATTTATTCGATGTGTGAATAAATATTTTAAGAGGAATAATTATGTGGATTGCAGATAATTGGAAGGAATATGAGGTGGTTGATACCTCGGACGGAGAAAAGCTTGAACACTGGGGTGAATATACCCTGGTTCGTCCCGATCCTCAGGTACTGTGGAGTACCGGTCATGATGATAAAGGCTGGAAGAAAAAGAACGGGCACTATCATCGTTCCAATAAGGGCGGCGGCGAGTGGGAGTTTTTCAATCTTCCCGAGGAGTGGAGCATCAAGTACAAGCTTCCTTTGTCTATGGACACTCCCGGAGTACGTTCAAATGAGTTGACCTTCCATCTCAAGCCGTTCAGTTTTAAGCATACGGGTGTATTCCCCGAGCAGGCGGTAAACTGGGATTGGACCTCGCAGATTATCAGTAAGAAGGTATCTGAGGGCAAGGAGATGAAGGTTCTGAATCTTTTTGCATATACAGGTGGAGCAACCATAGCTGCAGCTGCGGCAGGTGCTGCTGTTACTCATGTGGATGCTTCCAAGGGAATGGTTCAGTGGGCAAAGGAAAATGCCGCATCATCAGGTCTCGGAGATGCTCCTATCAGATGGCTGGTGGATGATTGCACCAAGTTTGTAGAGCGTGAAATCAGAAGAGGCAATACCTATGACGGTATTATTATGGACCCCCCTTCATACGGAAGAGGACCCAAGGGTGAGACTTGGAAAATTGAGGAGTGCATCTGGCCGTTTATACAGCTTGCAGCTCAGCTTCTTTCCAAGGATTCAAGCTTTTTCCTCATCAACAGTTATACTACCGGATTGCAGCCCGCAGTACTTACATATATGCTCAACAGCGCTATAGTCCCTGAATTCGGCGGACATGTAGAGGCATCGGAAATCGGACTCCCTGTTAAGTGCAACGGTCTGGTTCTTCCTTGCGGTGCATCGGGCAGATGGGTAAAGGATGCGCAGTAATAAGTGATTAACGGCGACGAGTTTATTTGCTTGTATGTATATGGATTTATTGGATTTTGTTAAGAATAAAATATCGGTAATCAGACGATACTCACTGAAAACAGTGAGTATTGTTGTAGTAAGCCTTTTACTTTTGACAGCCTGTGGGAAAAATTCCGCAGAAGGTGGCAATGGTTATTCTGATGGCGGAACGTCTGCTCAGACAGCTGATAACGAATCGGCAGGTACGGGGAGTGGTTTGGCAGGTGCCGATCAAAACGACTCTGATGATTCGAGCAATGAAGTACCGGAAGAAAGCTACGGTCTTTATAATATAGAGCTTAAAAAGAACTACCAATGGCAGTGTGACGGTGAGAATCAGAGGATGTATCTGCTCACCAATCCTAATGTCAATGTCGCGCTCAGAGGTGCATGGCTGGATACGGATATATCGGTTATGAGCGGAACCACATGTGTGGCTACGACTATTGTGCCGATATATCTCAAAGCAGGTGATATGGTATCATTTATTGAGATAACGGGTATAAGCAGAAGGTTCTATCTGGCAACATTGGACAGAGAAGCGTGTGAGTATACATGTACTTATTTTACGGATTGGAAGGATAGTGATAATGAGTCATTCACAATTCCCGAGGATTCGTATCTGATGATTGACTATTCGTTTGCAAATACTTCTACAGATGATTGCACGGATATAGATAAGAGCAGGACTATGACCGATGACAGATTGCCGGAACTGGCTGCAGGTGTCGAGGTATACAGAAATGCTCCTGTGAGTGAATATGAGAATCTGTATTCGGATAATGATTTATTGCTGGCTGAGCTGGAAATCACTGAAGGACGAAGTAAAGAAGGCAATCCGTATGTATTGATAAAAATACCTTCAGAATTGTCGGACGGAAGACAGGTAATGCCGGAGCTTCAGCAGACCAGCTGGATGCAGTATTATGCTTATCCGTGCTATGATAAGATTACTGACGAGAAGGACAGGATACTGTTTAGATCGGTATTGTCACCGATGATGTATGCGCAGGTGTACCACACAGCGTTTACCATCAATGCGGGACTCTTTAATATTTTCTCAAATACTCCGCAGGGACAGACCATTATAGATGGTGTGGTGGTGACCAACAATCCCATGAAGGATGATATTGGTGATCCAATCAGCCCCAATACAGAGTGCTATGCTATGACGATAGATGCTGCCGGTATACTTGATTTTGCCAAGTATGAGTCAGGGGCACCCTACAGAACGATAGATGCAGACAGTCTGGTGGCAGCTGGTATACGTGATGCAATCACCGGATGGGGATGTGTGGTCTATGACGGAAAATCTGTTGTGGTGCTTGATCCGTCTGCTGTCAATGCGAGCACGATTTTCTACGAGAAAGTTCATCGCAGAAAGGTTGCTCATCAGGTGATAGGACAGGATAGAGCAGGCAACTATTATATTTTATCAACCAATGATGTCGACTCGGGATATGGCTACGGCCTAAACTATGACGAGGCGGCGGATATAATGATTGCGGCGGGAGCCACATATGCTTATATGCTTGACGGTGGTGATTCCGTTGCAACGGTGGTGGACGGAGAGCAGATTACCACTGTATATTATGAAGACTACGGCAAACCCGTACCTACAGTAATTAATTTTGTAGCTAAGTAGTATGAGATTGATTTTGTGGTTAAGCAACATAAATTTGTGGCTGAGTAACATGAGATTTAAGAAATGAGAGAGAGCTTTTTCAGACAAAACAGAAATGAAATAAGAATAATGGTGTTCGTGATGGCCTTTCTGGTGGGATTATTTATCTTCTCCGCACCGATTCAAAGGACCAGATCGGCTACTACCATTGACGACCCGGATACTGTTTCCAGAAACTATCTGGAGATGTATTGCGGCTCCTTTGCGAATGCTGTGCCAATGGCTGTCAATCCTACTGCGACTATGGCTGTGCTCAGTATAGTGGGTATGGTGGAGCGTTCAGATGAACTGTGGCCCAATGCAAGCTGGCTTGAAGGACCAAGGACATTTTTGGAAAAAATACCACTGGTCAGAAACGCTGAAACATTGCCGGTGGCGAATCCGTGGTGCGCGATTATATTTACGATTATGACTATAGCTCTGTATGTCGTGAGAAGTATCAAGGCGTGCAAAGCAATCAGCCAGGAGACCATTGATAAGGTGGAGCGAATAGGCGGACAGGTAATAAACGTTTGCCTTGTATTATTACAGTTTACGTCTGTGGCAATTGCAGAGGCTGCCGGTACAACTGTCAGTGCGGTACGTACAGGGGCTACGGTTTTGGGTGTGGTGCTCGGTGTGATAGCCGCAGTATTGTGCGCGGTAGTATATTTCATAGTCTCAAAATGCATCGAAGGAATCGAAGCCATTGCGACGGGTATGCCTGTGGCGGCTACAAATGCGGTATCGCAGGTTGCTAAATTTTTCGTGCATTTATTCGCGACTATATTCCAGTTCGTAAGTGTATACTTCGCGGCAATCGTAGGACTTATTTTTACAGCTATTTGTCTGCTTATTTTGATAAAGATTCAAAAATATGCAGTCTATTACAGATACATCTATTTCAATCCGATTTGGCGGAAGGTATTCAATAAAAACCGTGTGATTGAACTTGTATCCAAGAAGTTTCCGAGAAGGGGGCGCAAAAGATTTGCCGATGCAGCCTACGCTATTCCGGTATTTTCTATGAAAAAATATCCCAAGCGTCTGGTTAATCGTGAGCTTATGTGGTTGATTCCCGTGGAAGGAGTACCGTCACTGGTAAGAATCAGACTGTTCAGAAGAGTAAAGGTATATCCTATCCAAGAATTCTATGATCAGAGCCATGTTTTGTATGTGCAAAAGACAGTGAGATTTATCCGTATCCTCACCGAGGAAAAGGATGTGGAAATGATATTCAGTAACGAGTATGAGTCATATCTTGACTATTTGAGACAGGTGCTTGGTGCCTATGATTTTCAGATAGTCTTGGATAGACGCGCGGAAGAAAAGCGTGAGAGGGCTGAGGCTAAAAAGGCTGCCAAGGAGCAGGCCCGCGAGGAACGCCGCCGAGCAAGAGAAGAAAAGCGCGAGGCGAAGAGACAGCTTAAAGCAATGAGGAAGGAAAAGCAGTAATGAGTATATTAAACGTTGAACATCTTAATCACGGTTTTGGAGACAGAGCCATTTTCGAGGACGTATCCTTCAGACTCCTTAAGGGTGAGCATATCGGTCTCATCGGAGCCAACGGAGAAGGTAAGTCCACCTTCATGAATATCATTACCAATAAGCTGATGCCCGATGAGGGAAAAATCGAGTGGGCTAAAAATGTGCGAGTAGGTTATCTCGACCAGCATACAGTACTCGAGAAGGGAATGACTATTGAGACCGTACTTAAGTCTGCTTTTGATTTCCTCTATGATATGGAAGCACAGATGAATGCTATCTATGAGTCACTCGGCGAGGCCGATCCCGACAAGATGGATGAACTCATGGAGGAGGCAGGTACTATTTCAGATTTGCTTACCATGCATGATTTTTATATGATTGATGCCAAGGTGGAAGAAGTTGCCCGCGCGCTCGGTATTCTTGATTTAGGACTCGACAGAGATGTAACCGAGCTCAGCGGTGGTCAGAGAACCAAGGTGCTTATGGCAAAGCTTTTGCTCGAAAAGCCCGACATCCTGTTGCTCGACGAGCCTACCAACTATTTGGATGTGGAGCATATAGAGTGGCTCAAGAGATATCTGAATGAATATGAGAATGCATTTATTCTTATCTCGCACGATATTCCTTTCCTCAACAGTGTAGTAAACCTGATTTATCACATGGACAATCGTCAGCTCAACCGTTATGTGGGTGACTATGACAAGTTCATGGAAGTATATGAAATGAAGAAGTCTCAGCTTGAGGCTGCGTACAATAAACAGCAGCAGGAGATCAAGGACCTCAAGGATTTTGTTGCCAGAAACAAGGCACGTGTTGCTACCCGTAATATGGCTATGTCGCGTCAGAAGAAGCTTGACAAGATGGATGTGATTGAGCTTGCTGCAGAAAAGCCGAAGCCGGAATTTAATTTCCGTGAGGCGCGTACTTCGGGCAAGTATATTTTCCGGACCAAGGATCTGGTGATCGGTTATGATGAGCCGCTGTCAACCCCTCTCAATCTTGAGATGGAGCGCGGTAGCAAAATTGTTCTCACCGGTGCCAACGGTATAGGTAAGACTACCCTGCTTAAGAGTATCCTTGGATTGATACCTTCAATCTCCGGAAGTGTTGAACTCGGAGACTATCTTGAAATCGGTTATTTTGAGCAGGAGATGGATCAGAGCGTTACCACAACATGTATTGAGGAAATCTGGCAGACATTCCCCGGCTTTACTCAGTATGAGGTCAGAAGCGCGCTTGCCAAGTGCGGACTGACTACCAAACATATTGAGAGTCTGGTGAAGGTTCTTTCCGGTGGTGAACAGGCCAAGGTTCGCCTCTGCAAGCTGATCAATAAAGAGACCAATATTTTACTTCTCGATGAGCCTACCAACCATCTGGATGTTGATGCCAAGGATGAACTTAAGAGAGCTCTCAAGGCTTACAAGGGAAGTGTGCTCATGGTATGCCACGAGCCTGAATTTTATGATGGACTGGCGACCGCTGTATGGGATTGCTCGAAGTGGACCACCAAGGTGTTGTAATTGGAGTGTGTGGTTGTACTCACACAATCGGATTAGGGTACATTAATTAATGGATAATAACGATAAGTGCGTAGAACTGTCGGAAAAAATAATAACGGCTGCACACAACAGTATTTTGCTTAAGCTGCGATTTCTTGAAATCGCCATGGGCAATTTGACTTGGATGCCTGTCTCAAAGCTGATATTGTCTGAGGGCAGAGGATACGCCTGCGACGGTAAAAATATTTTTTACGATCCGGAGGTAATGCTTGCGGATTTTAAGCGTGATCAGGAGAGAATCGTCAACCTGTATCTTCATGTCATACTGCATATGATTTTTCATCATAATTACGAGTATGACAAAAAGAATAAAGAAAGCTGGGATATGGCCACGGACGTTGCGGTATGGGCTGTAATGATGGACCTTGATACCTACAAAGATTCATCTGATGAAGATGCGGAGAGGCGCTTGAAACTCAAGACGCTGAAAAAGAGATGTCCGCAGCTCAGTGCGCAGAAGCTTTACAGATTGTTTTTACTGGAACCGCCTTCAAGGGATGAGGAGAGTACTCTGAAGAGACTCTTTTGCACGGATTCTCACAGCAGATGGTCAGAGCCGGAAAAGCTTGAGATATCGTTGGAGCAGTGGAAAAAAATCACTGAGAGAGTAAAGGCAGATCTCAAGAGCTTTTCAAAGAATAAGGCGGGTGGCGAGAGCCTGATGCTGGAACTGGCTGAGGCTACCAGACAAAAGGTAGATTACGGTAAGTTCTTGAAGCAGTTTATGATGCGCAGCGAGGCGATGCGCATCAATGATGATGAGTTTGATTACGTGTACTATACTTATGGCCTGGAGGTATACCGCAATATGCCCCTCATAGAGCCATTGGAGTACAAGGATGTCAATCGCATCAATGAGTTTGTAATTGCGCTAGATACCTCGGCCTCCTGCCGCGGTAAAGTGGTGCAGGACTTTTTACAAAAGACTATAAATATCCTAAAGAGTGAGGATACTTTTTTTAAGAAGATGAATGTCCACATTATCCAATGTGACAATCAGGTTCAAAGTGATACTGTAATTACCAATGATGAGGACTTTGATTACTTTTTGAAAAACGGTAAGCTTCAGGGATTCGGTTCGACGGATTTTACTCCGGTATTTGAGTATGTGGATGAACTCAGATCCAAGGGCGAACTGAAATCACTCAAGGGATTGATATATTTTACTGACGGATACGGAACGTATCCTGCAAAGATGCCCGATTACGATGTGGCTTTTGTATTTCTTGATGAGGATGACAAGAGCCCGGCAGTTCCGCCGTGGGCAGCCAAGGTTGTGTTGGATGAGAATCTGTAGTTGGAGAACACTGAATGAATATTAAAGAAGCTAAGAATTATATTAAGGATACAGTTCGTCTTTACTTAAAAAAGGACGAGTACAATGACTACTATATTCCTGTGGTTCGTCAGCGTCCCATATTTTTGCTGGGTGCTCCCGGTATCGGCAAGACTGCGATAATGGAGCAGGTTGCGCAGGAATTGGGTATCGCTTTGGTGGCATATTCAATGACTCATCACACACGTCAGTCGGCGTTGGGCCTTCCTTTCATTGAGCATAAAAACTATGGCGGTGAGGAGTATTCCGTATCTGAGTATACGATGAGTGAAATCATCGCTTCGGTATATGAGACTATAGAGAAAAGCGGTATCAAGGAAGGAATATTGTTCCTTGATGAAATCAACTGCGTGTCTGAAACATTGGCACCGTCTATGCTGCAGTTTTTGCAGTACAAAATATTCGGACGCCATCAGGTGCCTGAAGGATGGGTAATCGTCACAGCCGGAAATCCTCCCGAGTACAATAAATCCGTAAGAGAGTTTGATGTGGTTACACTCGATCGTCTGAAGATTCTTGATGTAGATGCGGATTACGAGGCCTGGAAGAGCTATGCACGTGAGAAAAATCTTCACGGAGCCATTCAGAGCTATCTGGAACTCAATAAGCAGGATTTTTATATAATGGAGACCACAGCAAGTGGCAAAAGCTATGTGACCGCCAGAGGTTGGGAAGACCTTTCTCAGATACTTCTGTTGTATGAGGCTGACGGTCTGAATGTTACCGAAGAATTGATAGGACAGTATCTGAGAAGTGAGCGTGTGGTCAGAGAATTTACCGCATACTACGATCTGTACAATAAATATAAAAATGATTACAAGGCATGGGAAATTGTCGATGGAATCTACAGCGATAAAACTGTAGCAAAGGCAGGTGCGGCAGCATTTGATGAGCGTATCTCATTGATGGGACTGCTGATTTCCACTATTGAAAATGAAATGCGTGAAGTGTGCAGAAAGGGAGAGATGCTAAAGAGTATACTTCCTGCATTGAAAGCTCTGAAGGCGTCAGATAAGGATGTGATGGATGTGCTTCATAATATTCTTTCCGCGCGTGTTAAAAAGGCAGAGCAGCTAAAAAGTGCCGGAGCTCTTTCTGAGGATGAGCGCAAGTTGACAAAGCTGACGATAGCATTTTTAAGTGAGTGTATCGGAGCGGTTGAGGATGTGCGCGTGGACGGAAGTGCTAGTAGAATTGCGGATTTCGAAGTGGTTCGTGGCAACTTTACGGTTCAGAAGGCAAATCTTCAGAAGGCAGTAGACGCATGTCAGACGCATATTCATCATGCATTTGAATTTACCAACAAGGCATATTCACAGGGAAATGAAATGCTGATTCTTTTGACTGAAATGACAGTAAGTGATATAGGTACCAAATTCCTCACAGATTTTGGCAGTGTGGATTACAACAAGTACAGCTCTGAGATGCTGATGACTGAAAAAAATACTGAGCTTCTGGCTGAGATTGAGAAGTTAAACCTGTAGGTAAGAAAATGGTGACAGAGTTAAGCGTCGGCAATGGAGTGCTGGCATACAGCATATCTGAAAAAGACGGATTGAAAGAGGCTACAATTGAATATTATCGTGGCAAGGATGTAGCGGTGACTGTGCCTGAGTTGATAGAGGACTGTCCGGTTGTCTGTATAGGTAAGAAAGCATTTTTATCGGCAAAGACCTTATCACGAATTGTGATTCCGCAGTCTGTTCTCAAAATAGGAGACTGGGCATTTGCTTCATGCAGCAGACTTACTGAACTGGTTTTGCCGAGAAAGTCTCTTGAGATAGGAAACGGTGTTTTCAGGGAATGCGTTATGCTTGAAAAAATAGTTTTGACGGACGACGATGGAAGTCAAGATGATTCGGATATATGCTATCTTCTTGCGGCAGCAGTCAGCAGATTGGATGCTCAATATCTGTTTGATACCGTCAATGCAGGATCACTCGAATGGATCGAGCATTTCGATTCAACAACTCTTCAGATGCTTATGAAAGAAGATTCAGATGGATTTTCGAAGATGCTTTTGTGCGGAGAAGAGGATTATGTTGGTGATGACAGTAACTTCGATACATATTGTCTTATGAGGCAAAAAGATAAGGTAAGAATGCTACTGTTGAGACTGCTTCATTCTGAAGGTATAAGCTCAGATATAAAAGAACGTTTTGTTACTTATATCAGAGATAATATGGATAGTGTAACGTGGAAGGTAGTGGTGGAAGAGCACGGGGATGAAAGAGAGTATTTTGATCTGCTGCTTGACTGTGACTGCATTAATCAGGATAATGTATCGAGGCTGATTGAATCCATGGGAGAGCGTAATACCGGTATGAAGGGATATCTGATGAAGGTTAAGACTGAAAGGATGTCCGGTGGCAGTTTTATGGACGAATTGGATTTGTGATGGCTACATATATGTAATGATTGATTTATATTATTGCCTGAATGTTGGTATTATGAATGAACCAATACACTAAATATTGTAGCATGATATTTTATTGGTATTTATGAACAAAAAAACATGGAATAAACCTTTAAAATACGCGGTTTTTTCCTTGACATTGACTTGTGTTTATTGTAGAATTTCCAATTGTGTGGCGGTTTGTGGACAGTAGGTTCAATCTCGGCTCCGAACTCCAAAA
>JAKSRV010000023.1 GCA_024403435.1 Lachnospiraceae bacterium | reverse complement strand
TTAGAATTTTTGGTGAGACTTTCGTCTATGAAACGCTCATAATGGCCAAGGTCAAGGTCGGTCTCGGCTCCGTCGTCTGTGACGAATACCTCACCGTGCTGAACCGGATTCATTGTACCGGGGTCAATGTTGATGTAGGGGTCAAACTTCTGCATTGTGACCTTGTAGCCACGCATCTTGAGAAGACGACCGAGTGAAGCGGCAGTTATACCCTTACCAAGTCCGGACACAACTCCACCTGTGACAAATACATACTTGACTGCCATATTTAATTTACCTCCCTGATGACTAAACCTGCTGACTTAACTGATGAAAAACTATGATGTCTGGTAATATGCGTATATTTAGTATTAAACGTGAAAAAGAATCACGAACAACACTAATAATGGAGAGATTATAAACCTGTAAAATAAAAAAATCTACTGTAAAAATGATAAAAAAGCTAAAAAACGCAAAAAAGATAGAATTTTTTTAAAAATGTATTATAATGTCAAGGTTGAAGTATTTAGAAAAACGTTTTTTCGAAATGCTTCGCTGAGGATGAATGATTATGAAGAAATTGAAGGATTTTTTTGTTAAATTCAAGCCCGATTTTCTGAGGGCTTTGGTATACTTTGCAGTTTTTGCGGTTACTGTTATATTTTTTGAGCTTGCACTGAGAGTGATGATTTCAGGTAAGGTGACATCGGCAAATATTAGTTTTCTTGCCTTTGTGCCCGCGCAGGCTATGTTTTTTGCGACCTTTGCCGGTTTCGCCAAAAAGCATACGATTATTAATAAGATAGTATTCGTGCTTCTGCTGGCTCTTATTACTGCTTTCTACGGTATTCAGATGGTATATTTCCGCGTGTTCGGCTCTGTACTTTCTGTCAATCTGCTGGGAATGGGCGGAGATGCCATGGGCAACTTCAGTTGGGCTATCAGCAGTATTCTTAAGGATGTATGGAAGTATATTGCACTGTTTTTACTTCCTATTATTCTGGCAGCAGTATTTTCCTTTGTTAAAAAAATCAATACCGTTACCAAGAAGATGCCGGGGGCAGGTTATGCGCTGTGGCTTCATGCAGTATGCTTTGTGCTCACAGTGGGACTGTGGTTTGCCGGAATCGGAGGATTGAAGGCAGCAGGTACCGAGAGAAATTCGGCTTATTATGTTCTCAATGATTATTATGCCGACAGCGATACAACCGCGCGCAGAATCGGTGTGCTCTCTACCAGTATCATTGAGGCGGCTTCGCGTTATCTCAATATAAAGGGAAAGGCTCCTGAGACTACTGTGGCAACCATCGACGACAGTGCACTTACATTGGTAAAAGATGCAGTGGAAGAGACTGAGCAGGAACAGGCAAGAGCTGAAGCGGAAGCACAGGCTGCTGAGGAAGAAATAATTGAAGAGAATGTCTTTGTGCCGGAGCGTCAGATTTTTGAAGAGATAGATTTTGATGCGCTTGCAGAGAACGCACCCGATGCCGATACCAAGATGTTATGCGAATATTACGGTTCTAAGAGCGGTACAATGACTAATGAATATACCGGTATGTTCGAGGGTTACAACCTTATTTATATATGTGCGGAATCATTTTCAAATTACTGTATTGATCCCGATATCACTCCCATGCTTTACAAAATGTCTACCAACGGTATCGTTCTTTCCAACTATTACAACAGTTTCAAGAACACAACCTCCAACGGTGAGTTTGCTTTTTGTACAAGTCTGTGGCCCGATGTTTCGCGTATAGCGGACCAGGGTGCAATTATCGGTTCGTTCCCTCAGTCTGCGAATATTTTCATGCCTTACGGTCTGGCTGATTTTTTCAATACGATAGATGTACCTACATACGGTTTCCACAATTATTGGGGAAGCTACTATTATCGTAGCAGTACTTGGCCAAATTTGGGTTATAAAAATCTCAAATTCCTCGGTCAGGGTATGAATTTTACATCATATTGGCCCGCTTCGGACCTTGAGATGTTCGAGCAGTCGGTGGATGATTATATCGAAGATGAGCAATTCCATGCGTATTATATGACATTCAGCGGTCATGGTCCTTATACTTCTCAGAACTTTATGTACAATAAAAACATAGCTGCAGTCAGAGAACTGGCCGGGGATAAGTATAATGATGAAGCACTTGGTTATTTTGCCGGTGCATATGAGCTTGAAATGGGACTCGAGTATCTTGTGGAGAGACTTGAAGAGGCAGGCGTCCTCGATAATACAGTTATTGTATTGACAGGAGATCACTATCCTTACTATATGACCAACAGCGCACGTGCTTCGATAGTGGGTGAGGAACCCGATGATTTTGAAGATTTCGAAATGTATCATTCTACCTGCATTATCTACAACGCAGGTATTGAAGAGCCTATTGTAAATGATGCTTATTGTTGCAATGTGGATATTATTCCCACGGTTTTGAATCTCTTTGGATTTGATTATGAATCAAGACTCCTGGCGGGAAACGATGTGTTCTCCAACAGCGTACACAGAGCAAGACTGTACAACGGAAGCTTTATCACCGAATATGTCAGATACAATGCAGGTACAGGCGAGGCTATATGGTCGGATGCGGCTGACGGATTCAGCGATTATGAGCTGGAGAGATATCTCAATGCAATGCAGACCTATACCGAGAGCGAGTATTCGGCATCTCTTAAGCTTCAGAGCAGTAACTTCTATTTCTATGTATATCAGAACTCAGGTCTGATGACAGAGGAGGAAATCAGAGCGGAGAAGCAAAGAGAAGCTAACGGCAATGCTGCATTTGATGCAGAAATATACGCTCAGCAACAGCAAAGATACGAAGAGGAGATGCGTCAGCAGGGACTCAATCCCGACGGTACTCCGATAGAAGGTGAGAACGGCGAGGGCGAGGCTCAATAGGCCTTTTCGACAATAGCTCAGAGCCCCTTGGGTAAAGGAAAGTTAATACAATTTTCACACTTTTTCTATTGCCTAAAAAATGAGGAATTCATATAATCTTATATGATAAAAGGGGAAATATATTTTTTTGCCCCGGGGATTAATATGAGGATTTTTAATGAAGAATAATATTGTTCAATACGGTGACGGTAATAATAACGGAAGCGGTGGAAACAACAGCAACAATAACAGAGGTAACGGTGGTTCGGGCAGTGAAGGAAGACGCCCGAGAATATTTTTATTTTTGACTATTCTTCTGATTATCGGTATGGCATTCTTGGTATATAATATGTTTTTCAGCAAGTCTACCAAGTATACCGGCAAAGAGTACACTGCATTCATAGATGATTTGGAAGCCGGCAAGGTTGAATCGGTACAGTTAAATGCCGAGGATGCTGAGCTTAAGGTAACACTTAAGGTTGAGGCAGTGACTGCTGAAACAGACGATAGCGGTGCGCAGGGCAATACTTTGGCTCAGTATGCGTACTATTCTCAGGTTCAGAACAACAGAGTGTATGTGACCAATGTGATGGAGAGCATGGACACACTGACTGCAAGACTTGAGGAATACAATGTAGTCGGAAGCAGAAAAATCAGTGCCAATTCAGGCCTTTTCACAGAGATTCTTATAGGCGTGGTACTTCCTCTTGCGCTTATGTGGCTGATTGCATCTTTCTTCATCAGAAGAATGGGTGCCGGCGGAAGCATGGGAGTAGGTAAGAGCAACGCCAAAGTATACGTACAGAAGGAAACAGGTGTGACATTCGCCGATGTTGCGGGTGAGGATGAAGCCAAGGAATCGTTGGTGGAGGTTGTAGACTTCCTGCACGATCCAAAGAAGTATACCGAGATCGGGGCACGTCTTCCCAAGGGTGCGCTTCTTGTAGGCCCTCCCGGAACAGGTAAGACACTCCTCGCAAGAGCAGTTGCCGGTGAGGCACATGTTCCTTTCTTCTCACTTACCGGTTCGGACTTTATCGAGCTGTACGTAGGTGTAGGTGCAAGCCGTGTAAGAGACCTTTTCAAGGAAGCAAACAAGAATGCTCCCTGTATCATTTTCATAGATGAAATCGATGCCATCGGACGTAGCCGTGATTCGAAGTACGGCGGAGGAAATGAAGAGCGTGAGCAGACACTCAACCAGCTCCTGTCAGAGATGGACGGTTTCGACGGTTCCAAGGGTATTCTTATCCTCGGAGCTACCAACAGACCTGAAATCCTGGACAAGGCATTGCTTCGTCCCGGTCGTTTTGACAGACGTGTAATCGTAGACAAGCCCGATCTCAAGGGCCGAGTGGAGATACTCAAGGTACACGCCAAGAACGTAAAAATGGATGAGACCGTTGATCTCGATGCTATCGCACTTGCTACCAGCGGTGCCGTTGGTTCGGAACTTGCCAATATGATCAACGAAGCAGCTATCAATGCTGTTAAGGAAAAGCGTAAGTATGTAAATCAGCAGGATCTTTTCAATGCGGTTGAGCAGGTGCTCGTCGGCAAGGAGAAGAAGGACCGCATCATGAACGCAGAGGAGCGTAAAATCGTATCTTATCATGAGGTTGGTCATGCACTTATCAGTGCTCTTCAGAAGAATTCTGACCCTGTACAGAAGATTACTATCGTACCCAGAACAATGGGTGCGCTCGGTTATGTAATGAATGTTCCTGAGGAGGAGAAATACCTCAACTCTGAGGCAGAACTCAGAGACAGAATCGTAAGTCTGCTCGGTGGACGTGCGGCAGAGGAGATTATGTTCGACTCTGTTACAACAGGTGCTTCAAATGACCTTGAGAAGGCAACCGAGCTTGTCAGAAATATGATTACCCGCTTCGGTATGAGCAAGCGTTTTGGTCTGATGAGTCTTGCTACAGTAGAGAGTCAGTACCTCGAGGGCAGAAGTTCTCTCAACTGCTCAGATCAGACTGCAGCTTTGGTTGACCAGGAAATCGCAGAGATTATCAAAGAGAGCTATGAGAAGGCTCTTACAATGCTTCGCGAGAACGTAGATGTGATGGATAAGCTCGCAGCATTCCTTATCGAGAAGGAAACCATTACCGGCAAGGAATTCATGGAAATCTTCAGACGAGAGAAGGGTCTTCCCAATCCTGATGAAGAGAAGAATGATGATGAGAAGTCTGAAGGCGTGAAGACTGAGGACAAGACCGATGATAAGTCTGAGTCAGAGAAATCTGCTGATGATATGGTTGTTCCCATCGATGATGCAATTCCTACAATTGTTGTCGGTGATACTGAGACCGAATCTAAAGTGACATCAGGAAAGAGTGCTTTTTATGATGAAGAAGTCAAAGCAGAGGATGTCACCGATGTCGGTGAAGCGAAAGCAGACGATAAGAAGGATGATGATAAGGACGGCAATAAGAAGGATGACGATAACAATCGTTGGACTCCTCCCGGATCTCCCAATGACGGAAGAGATGTAGGTCGTTTCTCGAATTCAAGAATGGACTAATAAATAAAGATATGCGGATTGCCCACAAGGTGGTCCGCATTATTTTTGAGGATATTATGGAACGTATTAAAAATATAATTGTAGGATTTGTAAAAGGTAAGAATCTTAAGAAGCAGCTTCCTCCCATGCTGATAGGTGTATTTATGATGGGCTTTTCACTGTCTTGGTTGGGGCTGGTAGATTGGGGAACCGATACCTTCACCAATATGAACATTGCTATAGCCAACAAGGTGGGACTTACGCTCGGTACCTGGCAGCTTATTTTGAATATAGTACTGCTGATACTGGTAGTAATATTGGGCGCTGACAATTTCGGATTCGGAACCATTGCAAATATGGTGCTGTGCGGATATCTGTATGATTTCTTCAGTTGGGTATGGTTGAAGGTATTGCCGGGCAGAGTGCCGGAAGGGTTCCTGGTAATTACTACAGCGGAGAACGGTAGCCAAAGTGCGGTTATCAGCGGAGATTACCTTGCAGCAAAAATCATTATTATGATAGTGGCACTTGCTATCTTTGTATTCTTTGCGGCGCTTTATATGGACGCGGGACTTGGAATGTCCCCCTGTGATGCGATGCCGTTTATCGCTTACACCAATATCAAGAAAAAGTTTGAAAAAGTGCCTCTTAAGTTGGTGAGAATAGCGTATGATGCTATACTTATACTGATTGCATGGGCTTTCGGAAGCAAGTGGTATGTGGTGACAATACTTATGGTATTTACCCTTGGACCTGTAATAGAGTTTGTAGGAAAGAGAATCAGTAAGTGGTTTAAGTTTGATGAATAAACCGGCGACAGATAAAAAAACACGCCTAAAAGGACGTTATAGAGATACATCTAGAAAGGCCATGGCAATCGCCATGACCGTATTTGTCGTGCTCGCTGGATTGCTGGGAGCGATTGCTGGAATTGCGGACAGTGCGATGACAGTCAGCGCAGATACGGGCGATGAACTGTTGGAAACCAACAGAGCGATGCGTGTCGAATCCAATGAGATTCCGAACTGGCCGCAGGGTCCCATAGTGGGAGCTGAATCGGCTATATTGATTGATGCGGATACAGGTGTAATCCTGTATGAAAAAAATGTACATGCCAAGCAATTTCCGGCATCGACTACCAAGATTTTGACCTGCCTGATCGCAAAGGAGATGTGCGAAAATGACGAGGTTGTCACATTCTCAAAGTCAGCAGTTTTTGATACACCCAGAGACAGTAATAATATTGCAATAGACGTTGGAGAGTCACTTACCGTTGAGGAGTGCCTGCAGGCTATTTTGATTCGTTCGGCAAATGAGTGTGCTTTTGCGGTAGCGGAGCATATTACAGGAAGTGACTGGCAGAGCTTTGCGGATATAATGAATAAGCGTGCACAGGAACTGGGATGTGTGGATTCGAACTTTGTCAATCCCAACGGATTACCGGATGACAACCACTATACCAGTGCGTATGATCTTGCACAGATAGGCAGGGCTTTTTTTGCCAATCAGGAGCTCTGCGATATCACCATGACTCCGAGATTGCATATTTATCCTTCGGCAAATCAGCCGGATGAAATCATAGAGAATTCGACAGTACTGATTTTACCCGGCAAGACCTATGCGTATGAATATCTGATAGGAGCCAAGACCGGTTATACGGATGCGGCGAGAAGCTGCCTGGTATCATGTGCGGAAAAAGACGGAACCAGACTGGTGTGTGTGGTGATGAGAGATGAGGCACCATATCAGTATCTGGATACCATCAATCTGTTTGATTATGGTTTTTCGAATTTCTATACCGCTAATATTTCGGAGACCGAGACCAAGTACAACATCAGTACCACCGGTTCTTTTTACAGCGGTGTTGATGTATTGGGTAACTCAACCCCTATATTGGCGCTCAATACACAGGATTATATTATTGTTCCCAAGACTGTGGACTTTGCAGACCTGACTTCGGAGATTTCCTACGATACGCAGGATCCACGCGAGGCGGCTATCATCACCTACAGCTATTACGGAGTATATCTGGGCTCTGCAGCGGTAGAGTTTGCCGTGCAGTCCGACAGCGGATATACGTTTGATGAACTGCCTGCTTCTGTGGCGGCTGCCGAGGAGGTCAAGGAAGAGACCGAGGAAGAAAAGGTTGTATTTGTAAACGTCACCAAGATTGCAATTATTGTAGGCGCGTCATTGGCGAGCATATTGGTGGTGTATTGGATAGTAAAGGGAATAATCAGCTATCGTAAGCGTCATCCCAACTGGAGAGCCGAGTGGAAGCGTGACAGAAGGCGCAGGAAGCAGGGCAAACAGTACCTTACGCTGCATCAGGAGGCTATGCGCCACAGAGCGGCTTTTAGGGAAGAAGGACGCCGCAGAAACCGTGGTAGAAAGAGTCTCAGCAGGCGTCTGGGTGAGAACGGTCCCGACAATCGCTTTGGAAGAAAATGAGCCGACTGCTTGAAAAAGCAATCGGCTCATGTGATTACATTCAATTGATGCTGCTTTCAGCAGTAACAGAATATCGGAATGTGGAATATTACTGCTTGGATGATCTGTGAATGCAGTACTTGCAGATGGGATTGCCCTGACTTGAGAACTTTTCTTCGTACTCAGTCATGACATTGCCCTGCATCAGTTCTTCGTTGTGGTGGAGATCATAAGAAATATAATCTGCCTCCCAACCTGCGGGCTCGAGTTCTTCTACTGCAAAATCGAACAGGTCACGGTTGTCGGTTTTGAATTCGATGTTGCCGTCAGCCTTAAGGATTTTGTCGTAGCGGGCAAGGAACTGTCTTGAGGGAAGTCTTCTCTTGGCATGACGGTCCTTGGGCCAGGGATCTGAGAAATTGAGATAGATTTTATCAATCTCGCCTTCACCGAATATCTTGCAGATATCCTCCGCGTCCATTCTGAGGAAAATAAGATTGCTCTTTTCATTTTCCTCCATCTTCTGAACTGCACGGAGAAGAACTGCGGAATATTTCTCGATACCGATGTAATTGACATCGGGGTTCTGCTCGGCGAGGTCATGAATGAAGCGACCTTTACCCATTCCGATTTCGATTCTGATGGGATTGTTATTGCCGAAGCGCTCGGCCCATGTACCGGGACATTCCTCGAGGATATCCTCGTTTACTACATATTTGCTGTCGGCGATGGTTTCCTGGCAGCCGGTTATATTACGTAATCTCATTTGAAATTAACCTCTTTGAGTGATGTGGTTTAATGTGCGGCACCACTGCAGTGCCAATTATGGATTATATTAAAATCATGCGGTGCTTGTCAATTGATGACGAGCTGCCGAGCAAGAATGCTTTTTACTGTATTATCGATTCATACGGGGATAGGACATGTTTGATATTCAGGAAGAATTGAAAAAACTCCCGAACAGTCCGGGAGTGTATATTATGAAGGATTCGTCCGACGGAATTCTCTATGTGGGTAAAGCAATTAACCTGCATAATCGAGTGCGCTCATATTTTAGAAAAAATGTCGGTCGTGGTCCTGCAATCGATCAGATGATTTCGCTGATTGATCATTTTGAGTATATTGTGACGGACTCCGAGCTTGAGGCGCTGGTGCTCGAGAACAATCTGATCAAGGAGCATTCGCCAAAATATAACACACTGCTCAAGGATGACAAGACCTATCCCTATATAAAGGTGACTCTCGGAGAGCCATATCCAAGGGTAATGTTTTCGCGTCTGATGAAAAAGGACAAGTCAAAATATTTTGGTCCCTACAGTTCCGCAGCGGCGGTAAAAGATACCATAGAGCTTCTCAACAAGTTATACATGCTCAGAACCTGTAACCGCAGTCTACCCAGAGATATCGGTGCGGACCGTCCTTGTCTCAATTACCATATAGGACAGTGCACGGCACCCTGCCAGGGATATGTGTCTAAAGAGGAATACAATGAGCAGATTGCAGAGGCAATGGAGTTCCTAAACGGCAATTATAAGCCTGTACTTAAGAGCTTAGAAGAGCGTATGCACGCAGCTGCAGAGGCTATGGAATTCGAGGAGGCTGCCAGACTCAGAGACCTGCATATAAGTGTAAAGAGCGTGGCGCAGAAGCAGAAAATCAACGAGGGCGAAGGTGAGGACAAAGATATCATTGCAATGGCCCGCGACAAGGACGAGATAGTCGTTCAGATTTTCTTTGTCAGAGACGGTAAGCTGATCGGACGAGAGCATTATTATATGACTCATGTGGCAGAGGATTCGCCCGGAGCGATACTGCAGGAATTCGTAAAACAGTTTTACGCGGGAACACCTTTCCTTCCAAAGGAGATAATGCTTCAGCATGAGATAGAGGAAGCCAAGCTTCTCGAGGAGTGGCTGAGCGGTCGCCGCGGAACCAGAGTGTACATCAAGGTGCCCAAGGCCGGACAAAAGGAAAAGATGGTGGAGCTTGCCGCACACAATGCGGAAATCATACTTACTCAGGACAGAGAAAAGCTCAAGCGTGAGGAAGGACGTACCATCGGCGCAGTTAAGGAAATTGCTAAGCTTCTCGGACTGGAAAATGCAGACCGCATGGAGGCATTTGATATTTCAAATACCAACGGTTTTGAAAATGTAGCTTCGATGGTTGTATTTGAAAAGGGCAAGCCCAAGAAGAGTGATTACAGAAAATTCAAGATAAAAACAGTAACAGGCCCGGATGATTATTCCTGCATGAGGGAGGCGCTGACCAGGCGCTTTACCCACGGTATGGAGGAAAATGAGGAACTGGCGCGCAAGGATATGGATGCTTCATTCGGAAGCTTCTCCAAGTATCCAGATTTGCTGCTGATGGACGGTGGTCGCGGACAGGTAAATATTGCACTTGAGGTGCTCGAAAGTCTGGGACTCAACGTGCCGGTATGCGGTATGGTTAAGGATGATTTTCATAGAACCAGAGGCATTTATTTTAATAATGTCGAGCTGCCGATAGACATTCATTCGGAAGGCTTCAAGCTTGTTACCAGAATTCAGGACGAGGCTCACAGGTTTGCAATAGAGTACCATAAATCGCTCAGAAGCAAGGTGCAGGTAAAATCTATTCTGGATGATATTCAGGGTGTCGGTCCGGCGCGCAGAAAGGCGCTGATGAGGCATTTTACAGACCTCAGTGCCATAGCTGCGGCTACTGAAGAGGAAATCAGTGCGATTCCGGAATTTACTCCTCAGGCTGCGGCTGCGGTTGTTAAGTTCTTTAAGGACAGAAAGTGATTTTTTCCTACATAGTTGAATTAAAATATGGTATCATATAATTACGTGCACTTTGCGTATGTCGGGTGGGCAACGCTAAAAATATTGTGCCGTCAAATTGGAGAAAAGTATGGCAAGTGTAAAACTGACAAGTATTGTGGAAAAATTCAAGCTGGAGAGTCTTACTCCGGACATTCCTATCGACAAGATTCGCGTTCATCAGCAGGATATCAACAGACCTGCACTTCAGATTACCGGATACTATGAGTATTTCGATTCATCACGTATTCAGATTATCGGTCTTGTAGAGTATTCATACATGGAAAATGCTCTTGATGAAGAGCAGAAGAGAGCAGCTTTTGATAAGCTTCTTTCACATCCTATTCCCGCAATTGTATTCTGCAGAAACCTTAGACCCAGTGATACCTTCCTGGATCTTGCAAAGCAGCATGAGGTTCCTATTTTTATTACCAATGAGGCTACTTCGGCATTCACCGCTGACATCATCAGATGGTTGAACGAGCGTCTGGCTCCCATGATTTCGGTACACGGCGTACTTGTCGACGTATACGGCCAGGGACTTCTCATCACAGGTGAGAGCGGTATCGGTAAGTCAGAGGCGGCACTTGAGCTTATCAAGCGTGGTCACCGTCTCGTAACAGATGACGTTGTAGAGCTTCGCAAGATTAATGATGATACTCTCGTAGGACGCGCTCCCGACATCACCAAGCACTTCATCGAGCTTCGCGGTATCGGTATCGTAGACGTCAAGGCATTGTTCGGTGCATCTTCGGTAAAGGAATCACAGGTAGTAGACCTTGTTATTCATCTTGAGGATTGGGACAAGGACAAGGAGTACGACAGACTCGGACTCGATGATACATACACAGAATATCTTGGCAACAAGGTTGCATGTCATAACATTCCCATCAGACCCGGTCGTAACCTCGCAATCATCTGCGAGTCTGCAGCCGTTAACTTCAGACAGAAGAAGATGGGTTACAACGCAGCACAGGAATTGTACAAGCGTGTTCAGGAAAACATGGCTAAGAAATTCGAGGAGGATAACTAATAATGAAGTACGCAGTTGGAGTAGATATCGGCGGAACTACGGTTAAGCTTGGACTTTTTGACGAGAACGCAAATGTTCTCGATAAATGGGAGATTCCCACTATAAAGGATAATCAGGGAGCACAGATTGTTCCTGATGTTGCAAAGAGCGTTCTCGCAAAGCTTGCAGAGAAAAAAATCGATAAGACAGACGTTGCCGGTATCGGTGTAGGCGCTCCCGGAGCAGTAGACGAGGACGGTGTTATGACCGGTGGTGCGGTTAACCTCGGATGGCCTGTATTTAACTTGAGAACCACTCTTGAGGAAGCAACCGGCGGTATCCCCGTAAAGGCTGCAAACGATGCAAACGTAGCTGCATTCGGAGAGATGTGGCAGGGCGGTGGTAAGGGCTACAGCGATATGGTGGCAGTTACCCTCGGAACCGGCGTAGGCGGAGGAATTATTGTAAATGGCAAGATTTTGACCGGTGCGACAGGCGCGGGCGGAGAAATCGGACATATTCACCTTGAGGATGCAGAGACAGAGGTTTGCGGTTGCGGACATTGCGGATGCCTCGAGCAGTATGCATCTGCTACGGGTATCGTAAGACTTGCCAAGCGTCGCCTCGCACAGGATGACAAGGCAAGCGTACTCAGAGATTCAGAGATTTCTGCAAAGACCGTATTCGATGCTGTAAAGGCAGGCGATGAGGTTGCTGTTGAGATCGCCAAGAAGTTTGGTTACTATCTCGGCAAGGGACTTGCTTCTGTTGCCAACGTAGTTAATCCTCAGGTATTCGTAATCGGCGGTGGTGTATCCAAGGCAGGCGATATCCTTCTTACATTTGTAGAGGACAGCTTCCAACAGTATGTATTCCCTCCTTGCCGTCATGCCAAGTTCGCACTTGCAAAGCTCGGCAACGATGCGGGAATCTTCGGCGCAGCAGGAATGATTCTCAAGGCATTCTGATATAGATATAAAATTAAAGTATTGCGGCTTCAAAAACAGAGTGACAAAAAAGTCGGTATCTGTAACCGAAAGGATAGATGAATGCTCAGCAAAACAACATTAGATACTATCAGGGGATACGTCCCCGAAGAAAATATAATATTGGATGCGTCACTGTCGGATTACACCACCTTCAAGGTGGGAGGTAAGGCGGTGTGCATAGTTGAGATTGAAACTGTGGCTCAGCTTGCCAATATGTCCAGATACCTTAACCTGGTAGAATATCCGTATTTTATATTGGGTAACGGCAGCAACACTCTTGCATTGGATGAAGGCTATGAAGGAATCATTCTTCATCTCGGCAAGAAGTTTTCAGGTATCACAGTGGAGGGTAATATCATTACCGCCAAGGCAGGTACTATGCTGACCAAGATATCAAGAGTAGCTATGGAAAACGGACTCGCGGGACTGGAATTTGCAGCAGGCATTCCGGGTTCGGTAGGCGGTGCGGTGGTAATGAATGCCGGTGCCTACGGCGGAGAGATGAGTCAGGTGGTAAAGCTTGTCAGAGTGGTTTCTCCGGAAGGTGAAATCATGGAGCTTACTCCTGCATTTCTGGAGTTCGGTTATCGCAACAGCGTGCTGAAGCACAAAAAGTTTATCGCCGCTGAGGTGGTTTTTGAACTGCAGGAGGGCAATAAGGAAACAATCAAGGCGACTATGGATGAATACAATGCGAGACGCCGTGAAAAACAGCCGCTTGAATATCCCAGCGCAGGCAGTACGTTTAAGCGCCCGGAGGGTTATTTTGCCGGCAAGCTGATAATGGATTCCGGACTGAGAGGTTTTCAAATCGGCGGAGCGCGTGTTGCCGACAAGCATTGCGGATTTGTGGTTAACATGGGCAATGCAACGGCGGCAGATATTTTGGATGTAATGGCTGAAGTTAAGGAGAGAGTGTTTGACAGATTTTCAGTCAGCCTCGAACCGGAGATTGTAGTTTTGAAATAAATCTACAGTGTGGTCTTTCTTATATAGGGGATAAGAAATGAGATTTGTAATTGTTACAGGAATGAGCGGAGGCGGTAAGAGTACCGCACTTAAGATGCTCGAGGATGCAGGCTTCTATTGTGTTGACAATTTACCTGTTACATTGCTTGAAAAATTTGCGGAACTGGTAACACAGCCCGGTGCGGAACTGACCAAGATTGCACTCGGACTGGATGTACGTTCGGGACAGTCGTTTATGGAGCTGCCCAACATACTTCAGAATCTTTTGCACAAGGATATAGAGGTAGAGGTGTTGTTCCTGGAGGCGTCGGAGCGTTCGCTCATCCGCAGATACAAGGAGACACGAAGAGTTCATCCGCTCTCACTTGAGGGACGTGTGGAGGACGGTGTTCGCAAGGAGCGAGAGGTTCTTGCGGATATTCGCAGTCAGGCTACATATATCATCGATACAACGAATCTGCTTACCCGTGAGCTCAAGGCTGAGTTGGAGAGAATTTTTATCGGTAACGAGGAATACAATAACCTGATCGTATCTGTAATGTCTTTTGGATACAAGCACGGTATACCGGCAGATGCAGACCTTGTGTTTGATGTCAGATTTTTACCCAATCCCTATTATATAGAAGAACTGAAGACCAAGACCGGCCTCGATAAAGAAGTCAGAGACTATGTAATGCAGTTCGAGGAAGCGGGTCAGTTCCTTGACAAGCTCGAGGATATGATTCAGTTCCTGATTCCTTACTATATCAAGGAAGGAAAATACAGTCTGGTGATTGCAATCGGCTGTACCGGCGGAAAGCACAGAAGCGTGACTCTTGCCGACGGACTGTACAAGCGCCTTAAGGATAAGGGGCATTACGGTCTGAAACTTTATCACAGAGATGTAACCGTACAGGGGAAATAAAATAGGATGTCATTTTCCGGAGACGTAAAGGAGGAACTGGCAAAGAAAATTCCTCAGGCAAGGCATTGCCAGATAGCCGAGCTGGTCGGATTGTTTCATTATTGCGGACAGATCGGTGCGACTGAGGATGGCGGCATTACATTAGGTTTTGCCACTGAAAGAGAATCTATTGTCAGAAAAGGCTTTACATTATTAAAGAAAACATATAATATATATACCGAATTGCGCTCGGATGATGCCTCGTTGCAAGATTTTTTTGCAAAAATAGGTGATATAAACGAGCCGGTTAACTCACTGATTATAAAGAATCCCTGTTGCCAGCGTGCATTTTTGAGAGGTGTATTCCTGGCGGTAGGATCAATAAACGATCCTGCGAAGGGCTATCATATGGAATTTGTCTGTCCCGACAAGGATAAGGCAGAGCAGCTCAAAAATGTGATTTCCAATTTCGGAATCGAATCGAAAATCATAGTCAGACGCAACAGCCATGTGGTATATCTTAAAGAGGGTGAGAGCATTGTCGATCTTCTCAATGTAATCGAAGCAGTGAATGCATTGATGGAAATGGAGAATGCGAGAATTTATAAAGAGGTAAATAATTCCGTTAATCGTCGTATTAATTGCGAGATGTCCAATATCAGGAAGATTGTTGAATCATCATCACGTCAGATGGAGGATATTTTGTATATCAAGGACCATTACGGAATAGATAAATTACCGGAGTCATTGGCCCAAATGGCCTATGTACGATTGGAATTTCCTGAGGCACCGCTTCAGGAGCTTGGCGAACAGCTCGATCCGCCTGTCGGAAAATCGGGAGTCAACCACAGACTCAGACGATTGAGTGAATTTGCCGAGAAATTGCGTGTGGAAATGGGTGATGCGCAACACCCTGAGGAGATCTGAGGAGTTATGAGGAGTGTTCACTCAGCAATGAGGGGACGGTTATGAAAGGAAACGAACATGCAGAACAAGACAATTACAGTAAACATTGAGAATGGTTTGGAAGCAAGACCTATCGCATTACTCGTTCAGGAAGCTGGAAAATTTGACAGCCGTATTTATCTTGAAATCGGCACCAAGAAGGTTAATGCCAAGAGCATCATGGGTATGATGAGCCTTGGACTTACCAATGGCGACGACCTTACCATTTCTGCAGAGGGAAGCGATGAAGAGGCAGCAGTAGCAGCTCTTGAGGAGTTCCTTACTGAGACCAAGTAATTTTGTTGTATTCAGGTTTTATATGTAAGAAATAATGGCGAGGGCAATAATTTTTATTGTCTTCGCTTTTAGTATCTTAGGAAACGGTTACGGATATGTTAGAAAAAAAGATGCTTTTTGTATATAATCCCAAGGCCGGCAAGGCAATGATTCGCAATAAACTTGCAGATATTCTGGATGTTTTTACCGTTGCGGATTATGCGGTTACCGTGGTGCCTACACAGAAGCGCGGCGATGCTACCGATATTGTGGCGGCCAAGGCTGAGGATTATGAAATAGTGGTGTGCAGCGGCGGTGACGGCACTCTGTGTGAGGTTGTCAACGGAATGATTATGAGTGGTGCCGACACCTCTATAGGATACATTCCTGCGGGATCAACCAACGATTTTGCCGGTACGCTTAATATACCCAATGACATGGTCAGAGCCGCGGAAATGATTGTCCACGGTGACAGATTCAGCTGCGACGTGGGACAGTTCAATGATAAAAAATTCATATATGTGGCTGCTTTCGGTGTGTTCAGTGAGGTATCTTATTCGACCGATCAGCAGATTAAAAATGCTCTCGGACATGCCGCATATATTCTCAGCGGCGGTAAATCAATCATTAATGCTCAGGCTCAGAATATGAGAGTAATATCCGGAGACCTGTCCTTCGAGGGAGAGTTTATTTACGGTATGGTATCCAATTCGAATCAGGTAGGAGGCTTCCAGGGAATAATGGGAGACGGTGTCGATCTGCACGACGGAGAATTTGAAGTTACGCTGATAAAGGATCCAAAATCACCTCAGGAGCTCAACCGTATCATGGTGGCTCTTTTGGAGCGAAACCTCGACAATGAGATGATGTACAGCTTCAAGACTTCTGATATTATTTTTGAGTGTGATGAGGAGGTTCCCTGGGCTCTTGACGGCGAAGACGGCGGTTCACATAAGAGAGTACACATCACTACTTTGAATAATGCGGTAAACATTATTGTAGATACCGAGAGAGCTTTGCTTGGCGATGAAGAGTAGGTTTATGAGTAATCATTTTACTGTTTAAATACTACCGATAGTATGTTATAATTTTCACGAATTGTAAAATTACTCTGCCTATGAGCAGAGATTGATTAATATTTTATGGAGGTATTTAGTTATGTTAGTTTCAGCAGCAGATATGTTGAAGAAGGCAAAGGCAGGCCACTATGCAGTAGGTCAGTTCAACATTAACAACCTTGAGTGGACCAAGACCATTCTTCTTACCGCTAAGGAGCTTCGCAGCCCCGTTATCCTCGGTGTATCTGAGGGTGCAGGTAAGTACATGGGCGGATACAATACTGTAGTAGGTATGGTAAACGGACTTCTTAAGGATCTTGATATCGATGTTCCCGTAGCTCTTCATCTTGATCACGGCTCATACGAGCACTGCTACAAGTGCATCGAGGCAGGCTTCTCTTCAATCATGTTTGATGGTTCACATTATTCAATCGATGAGAACGTTGCTAAGACCACTGAGCTTGTTAAGGCAGCTCACGGCAAGGGACTTTCTATCGAGGCTGAAGTTGGTTCAATCGGTGGAGAAGAAGACGGCGTTGTAGGAATGGGCGAGTGCGCAGATCCTAACGAGTGCAAGATGATCGCTGATCTCGGCGTAGATTTCCTTGCAGCAGGTATCGGTAACATCCACGGTAAGTATCCTGAGAACTGGGCAGGACTTTCATTCGAGACTCTTGCAGCAGTACAGGCTAAGACCGGTGAGATGCCTCTCGTTCTTCACGGTGGTACAGGTATCCCTGCTGATATGATTAAGAAGGCAATTGACCTTGGTGTTTCTAAGATTAACGTTAACACTGAGTGCCAGCTTTCATTCGCAGCAGCTACCAGAAAGTACATCGAGGATGGTAAGGATCTCCAGGGTAAGGGATTTGACCCTCGTAAGGTTCTTGCTCCCGGAGCAGCAGCTATCCACGATACCGTTAAGGAAAAGATGGAGCTCTTCGGATCAGTAGGAAGAGCATAATCGACATTCTGAGGATTGTTGGTTATCTGACTGATAATGATTATTCGAACCTCGTTTTGGGTGTGAGCCCGAGACGAGGTTCTTTATTTGTTTCGCGGAAATTAATGTGGCATAATTGCATGCATCAATTGATTTGTGGGTTGCATGAGCGGTGAGGATTGTGTACAATCGATAAAGAAATGAGGTTAGTCACAATGGATAAATATGATGCTATCAAGCTTGAAAATCAAATCTGTTTTCCTCTGTATGCCTGCTCCAAGGAGATAGTCAGAAGATATAAGCCGTATTTGGACGAGATAGATCTTACATACACCCAGTATATTGCCATGATGGTTATGTGGGACAAGAAAAGTATTACCGTCAAGGAGCTAGGAGAGTGTCTGTACCTTGATTCCGGTACACTGACACCGGTGCTCAAGACTTTGGAGAGCAAGGGATATGTTAGCCGTAATCGCTCCAAGGAAGATGAGAGAGTTCTGAACGTGACCATCACCGATAAGGGAATGCAGCTCAGAGAACAGGCTGTTGAGATTCCGGCTAAGATGAGCTCTTGTGTGGAGATGAGTCCCGAGGAAGCAAAGACCTTGTATACATTGCTTTACAAGATTCTGGGAAGTATGTAAAAAGATCGAGCGTGTGAAACAACAGACAAGCATGTAAAATAAATAGGCGGAGCTCCTTGATAGGAACTCCGCTGTTATTTGTTTATATTGGCATTTATTGGCCTTTAAAAGGGAGGATGCCGAGCAACTTGCGTCACCCGGCATGTATTATGAAAAAGTTTTTATACTGTTGTAATCACCTTTGATATTACATAGTATAAAGGATAATTTTAGACAAAAAATGTTTTTAGAGTTAACAGATATTGAAACGTTTATGAACAAAATATGAACATGAGAGTTAAAAATTAAGCGAAATAAGTCGAAGAACAATATCTTGTGGTGCGGAATTTAATTACCACTAAAAAATCCGGATAGGCATTATCACCTATCCGGATTTATATTTTTCAACATTTTTAACAAATTATGCCTTCTCGGGTTCGGGATAATCAACACCGAAGGTATCAACGGTAACGGTAACCATTGACTGCTCCTCGAGAGGTCTGTCTGAGTAATCGGTTCTGGTCTCTGCAATCTTGTCTACCACATCCTGACCTTCGATTACCTTACCGAATGCAGCGTACTGTCCGTCAAGATGAGGAGAGTTCTTGTGCATGATGAAGAACTGGCTTCCTGCTGAATCGGGCATCATTGAACGAGCCATAGAGAGAACGCCTGCCTCATGCTTGAGATCGTTCTTGAAGCCGTTCATTGCGAACTCGCCCTTAATCTGATATCCGGGGCCGCCCATTCCTGTACCGGTGGGATCACCACCCTGAATCATGAAGCCCTTGATTACTCTGTGGAAGATGAGTCCGTTGTAGTAACCCTTATTGATAAGGGAGATGAAATTGTTAACGGTGTTGGGAGCGATTTCAGGATAAAGCTCAGCCTTAACTACGCCACCGTTGCTCATATTAAATGTTACGATAGGGTTCTGTGCCATTTTATTACCGCCTTTCAAGCTTTTTTGCTGTAGAACTAAATATCAGGTCATTTTTACTTTCATTATATGTATAGAACATAATGTGGTAAAATGTTACTGTTACAGTTCTTATAACACATAAAACGATTTTATCATATCATAGTGAGAATTGCGAAGTATTTTTGGAGGATGTCATTGATGAAAAAGAAGAAGGCTGCGGTTTTAACAGTTTTTATCTTAATATTGAGCATGGTACTTACCGGCTGTGGTGTTGCGGACAGTTTTCAATATATTGCGCATAAGATAGCGGTAGCTATTACGAATGGTGAGATAGATAATGACAGTGATGACAACGATGACGACGATGATAACGGCGGAAGCGGAAGCCATGGTTCGAACGGTAGTAATGTGGCCGCAGCATTTCTTGAGGATCAGTATGAGGTAATGATAGCAAATCAGACTAAATGGTTTGTCGGAAATCGTATTGATACTGACAGATTTCTGGTAGGGTATGGGGTGACCGATCTTGATAACGATGGCTTTATCGAAATAGTACGTGTCATAGACGATAATAACGATTTCAGTACGGAATCGGCTGTGTTTGAAGTAAATGAAGATTGTGATGGCATTAATGAGATTAAAATCGAGTATAATGGCCACGCTATGCCTGATATAGGCTCTTTGTATTCAGCTTATGAATTTAAGGATAATTTTTACTACAACTGTTACTGCTATCAGTATAATTTCACCGATAGTATTAATTATGTTGATTATTACTTGGTATACATGGAGGACAATGTTATTCACTGTGAAGTGATTAAGTCTGAATGTACGGATTATAATACATATGAGGTTTCGTATTATAATGGCGACGGGAATGAGATAGATGAGGACGAATATGACCGGTTGGATGTAGACTGGCTTAAGAATGGCGGTGATTATATATCGCGAAGCATTTGTATGCAGGAGTGTAGTGATATCAGTCGTCCTTACGGTGAAGTGACAGATACTGATTTATATTATTTCCTCGAACATGGGTATAAGACTTTTATGGATTTCGCATGGACAATGGGAATATATTACGGAGAACTGACTGTTTATACCGACCCTGATTCAGCGGAGTATAAGGCACTGGAGGACGTAGTGGTGCTTAATCCGGATGCTTCGGGAGTGCATGTGCGTTTTACATCGAATTTAGATGAATATTTCGATGTTATCGAGGGCTATTGGTCGGATGAATTGGAAGGCTTTATGTATGACGGTTATGTATGGAATGAGATGTATTTTAATCGCGCATACGAGCTGATTCTTGATATTGACGGTAGCGAAGATTGCATGCAGATGGTTCGATATGGTTTTAAATCAATACCGGTAAATGAAGAAAACTTTGGAAAACAGAACGGAACCTATACGATTAAGGATGATGATTATAGAGCAAAAACAGTTTCTGAAGAGGATAGATTAGTAAAGGCATTGGGGATAGTAGCTTACGAATTGTACAAGTGCGGAAGTGAGGACGCTTTTGCAGACGATGATGAGCTTTATTGTAAAACTATGGCAGAGTTGGTTACTTATCTGTACGGCTTTGAGGAAGACACATTCAATCTGCCCGATGTATACAGAGATAAGTTGAATGATACTTTTTTTGCATGGAATTGGAGTGCATCATATCTGCAACCTTTGTATGAAGGGGAATATATGAGCTATCATTACGGCTCTGATGATTGTGATGTTTTGAGTGATCCGTATGTTAAAACTTGGTATCCGGATGGTGAGATAGAACATTGGGAAATCCAATGGACCGATTATTCCGAAGCAATGAATGCTGATATGGACGTGGTAATCGAAGAAATCTATTCGGGTATTCCGTATCAGATTTCGTATATCTTCCATGGCGGAGCCGGAAAGAATGATGCTAGTATTACATTTGGCATGTCAAGCGAAAGCACAGGGGCATTTGGATATACAGCATATTATCTGACAATAAATAAGTAAGTCGGCTCTTTGAGCTTATTCGTTTGATGATTGACTCTGCGCAGCGGCCTGAGCCTTGGCGAGCTCTCGCTCTGTCTTGAGACGTTTGCGCAGGGCAGTGAAAAATTCCTTGAGCATAATACTGCATTCCTCCTCGAGGATGCCCTTGTCGGTGAGCACCTGGTGGTTGAATGCGGGATGGTTCAGGATATTCAATATTGAACCGGCACATCCTGCCTTGGGATTGTCGCAACCGTACACTACGCGCGGAATTCTGGACTGAACGATAGCACCGGCACACATCTGGCAGGGCTCGAGAGTTACGTACAGAGTGCACTCCTCGAGGCGCCAGTCACCGAGCTTTTTACTGGCTTTGTTGATGGCGGTGATTTCTGCGTGTGCCAGGGTGTTTTTATCGGTGTTGCGTCTGTTGTAGCCGCGACCGATTACTTTATCCTGATATACGATGACGCATCCGATCGGAACCTCTCCGAGATCTGCGGCTTTTCTGGCCAGGCGGATAGCCATCTTCATATATTTTTCATCTGTAGATAATTTCATAAATAACTCCGAATTGTGCAAGTGAATACAACCTCTATATTATATACAGTTAAGGTCTCGGGTGTCAAAAAGTAGTGGATTTTGAAAGAAAATGGGAAAACGGTTTCTTATAAGTATTGCAAATAAATTTATCATATGATATTTTAAAGAAAATTGCGAAAGGGGCAATAGATTATGGCACTTGAAAATGAACTTACAGAGCTTACAAAAAAGCTTTATGGCAAGACAATTAAGGGTTGTACCAATGCACAGCTTTATGATGCTGTTCTTCAGCTTACCAAGGATCGTATGGACCAAGCAGAGCTTCTTAACGGCAAGCGCAAGGTTTATTACATTTCCATGGAATTTCTTATCGGTAAGCTTCTTTCCAACAACCTGATTAATCTTGGAATATACAATGAACTCGCAGAGGTTCTCAAGGCAAACGGTAAAGATATCAGCAAGATAGAAGATGCTGAGCCGGAACCTTCTCTCGGAAACGGTGGCCTTGGAAGACTTGCAGCATGCTTCCTTGATTCTATTGCCACCCTCGGTCTTCCCGGCGACGGAATCGGTCTGAACTATCACTACGGATTGTTCAAGCAGGTATTCCGCAAGAAGCTTCAGAACGCAGAGAAAAATGACTGGATTGAAGAGAATTCATGGCTTCGCAAGACCGGCACTACCTATAAAGTAAAGTTCGGTTGCGGTACCGTTACTTCTGTTCTTTATGATATTGACGTTATCGGTTATGAGAACGGTAAAAACAAGCTTCATCTTTTTGATATCAAGTCGGTAGATGAGAGCCTTGTTCAGAAGGGTATCACTTTTGACAAGAAAGCTATTGATAAGAATCTCACACTTTTCCTCTATCCCGATGATTCGGATGTGGACGGAAATCTGCTCCGTATTTACCAGGAATATTTTATGGTATCAAACGGTGCACAGCTCATTCTTGATGAGGAAAAGGCCAAGGGCCATGACCTTCACAAGCTTGATAAGCACGTGGCTATCCAGATCAATGATACACACCCTTCAATGGTTATCCCCGAGCTCATCCGTCTCCTTACCAAGAAGGAAGGATTTGACATGGATGAGGCTATCAAGGTGGTGTCTAAGACCTGTGCATACACCAACCATACAATCCTTGCAGAGGCTCTCGAGAAGTGGCCTCTTGACTATCTCAAGGAGGTAGTACCTCAGCTGGTTCCTATTATCAAGGAACTGGACAAGAGAATTAAGGCAAAGTATGCAGATTCTACCGTGCAGATTATTGATAAGCAGAAGCGCGTTCATATGGCTCATATGGACATCCACTACGGCTTCAGCGTAAACGGTGTGGCTGCTATTCATACAGAGATTTTGAAGGATACAGAGCTTAACAATTTCTACAAGCTCTATCCCAAGAAGTTTAACAACAAGACCAACGGAATCACCTTCCGTCGCTGGCTGATGGCATGCAATCCCGAGCTGACTGCGCTTTTGGATGAGACCATCGGTACCGAGTACAAAAAGGATGCATTCAAGCTTGAAAAGCTCCTTGAGTACAAGGATGACAAGAAGGTACTTGATAAGATTGCAAATATTAAGATGGCAAAGAAGGTTGCGCTTGCAGAGTATATCAAGAAGCATGAGAAGGTTGATATCGATCCCGAGTCAATCTATGACATTCAGATCAAGCGTATGCATGAGTACAAGCGTCAGCAGATGAATGCACTCTATATCATTCACAAGTATCTGGAGATTAAGAGTGGCAAGGCTCCCAAGAGACCTATCACCTTCATTTTCGGTGCTAAGGCAGCTCCTGCTTATATTATCGCACAGGATATTATTCACCTCATTTTGGTGCTCTCAGACATCGTAAACAACGATTCTGAGGTCAACAAATACATGAAGGTCGTAATGGTTGAAAACTACAACGTTTCTTACGCTGAAAAGTTGATTCCCGCATGTGATATTTCAGAGCAGATTTCACTTGCATCCAAGGAAGCATCTGGAACCGGTAACATGAAGTTTATGCTCAACGGTGCTGTTACCCTCGGAACCAGCGATGGTGCAAACGTAGAAATTAACGACCTTGTAGGCGACGATAATATTTATATCTTCGGTGAGAAGAGCGATACTGTAATCGAGCACTATGCTAAGGCTGATTATGTATCAAGAGACTTCTACAACAAGAGCAAGGTTATCAAGGAAGCTGTGGACTTTATCGTAAGCGATGAGGTAATCAAGAAGGGCAATAAGAAGAACCTGACCAGACTCTATAACGAGCTTCTCAACAAGGACTGGTTCATGACACTGCTTGACCTCGAGGATTACATCAAGGTAAAGGACAAGGCATTCAAGGAGTACGAGAAGCGTACCGAGTGGAAGAAGAAGTCTTTGGTAAATATTGCGAAGGCCGGATTCTTCTCAAGCGACAGAACAATTGCAGAATACAACAGAGATATTTGGAAGCTAAAATAGATGTATTAAGTCAGTGCAAATAAGCACATAATCGTGATCTAAAATTGGTTCGGTAACAATAAAACATATCGCCCGCATCGAGGTATATATGCCCTGATGCGGGTCGTTTTTTATAAAACTGAAATATTATATGTAATACGGCATTGATAAAATGCAGGAATAATGAGATTATAGTATATGTAAAATCTGAATGATGAGATTGTATATATATAAATTATGAAGAATGAATAGTTAAGGGGGATTTTGCAATTATGGCAGATCAGGTAATGGATAGCAACGGCGAACTCAAAGAAGCAGCACAGACAATGGCTTCTACAGAGAAGAAGTGTCCCGGATGTGGTGCGGCACTCGATTTCAGTGCAGCTGTAGGAAAACTTAAGTGCCCTTATTGTGATACTGAGGTTGATATTCCCGCTGTAAAGCAGGAAGCACCCAAGATGAAGGTTGGCGTGGGCCAGGTTCAGAAGGAAGGCGCAGCGCAGGAAAATCTTCTTGATTTCAGACATATGGAGTCTACCGGTAACAGAGACTGGGGTACTGCTACCAAGATTTTCTCATGTAAATACTGTGGCGCAGAGATGGTTATGGATGTCAATTCACTTTCTACCACCTGCGAGTTCTGTGGTTCAAACCATGTAACCGAGGCTGCCGATGACAAGGGAATGCTTTCACCCGGCGGCGTAGTTCCTTTCCAGATTACTCAGCAGCAGGCCAGCGATCTCTTTAAAAAGTGGATCGGTGCTAAGTTTTTTGCTCCCAATGCTGCGAAGAAGAGCGCACAGGCAGAATCTTTCCATGGAGTATATCTACCCTACTGGACTTTTGATGCTGTGACCGATACCAACTATACAGGTAAGTTTGGTAAGGATCGCAGAGTAAAGGACAAGGACGGCAACACCAAGACTGTTACCGATTGGTACAATACCTATGGCGATTATAATGAATTCATTGATGACCAGCTCATCTGTGCATCAAAGAATCATACAGAAGGCTTCCTTAAATCAATCGAGCCTTTCAAGACCGGAGATAACAAGGTATATAGCCCTGAGTATCTTTCAGGCTTTAAGGCAGAGAGATATACCTTATCACTTGAGGACGGATGGAAGGGTGCTACCAAGGATATTGAGAGACATTTGAGATCTGTAATCGATAATAAGATCAGAACCGATAACCACGCAGATCACAGTGAAGTAACGACTATGAATGTTCGCTACTCACAGATGACCTACAAGTATCTGCTTCTTCCCGTATGGTTCTCGAGCTTCACCTTCAATGGCAAGGTGTTCCAGTTTGCAGTAAACGGACAGACCGGTAAGGTTGCAGGTAAGTCGCCTATCTCAGGACTTAAGGTATTCCTCACCATCCTGGCTATTGTGGCTGTTATCGTTATTCTTGCAATTATCTTTGGAAATTAATGAAACATTATTGGGGAAGTTAATGAAGTAATGATAACAAGATGATGACAACAAGATGTTGATAACAAGATTATGACATCAAGATGATGATAACGAGAAAGATATTGGCTTGCGGCAAGTGATTTTTGCCGCAAGCTTTTTTTGAAATAAGTTCTGGCTGGAAGTGAATGATTTTTTCTGATTTCAGCCAAAAAGAGAAAAGGATTGGGTGAATTGCGAGGAAATAGGAGAATTTCAGCCAAAAAGAGAAAAGGATTGGGTGAATTGCGAGAGAAAAGGGGGATTTCAGCCAAAATGATAAATGGATTGGCTGAAATGACTTGAAATAAGCATAAATCACCCAAAGCCAGCAGAGAGGAA
>JAKSRV010000022.1 GCA_024403435.1 Lachnospiraceae bacterium | reverse complement strand
AATCCCATCGATTATTTATACATTAATCTCAGCCTTCATTCCAAGGATATCTGCATTATCATCAAGAATAGGTCTGATTACCTTATCAAGGAATGCATCAACCTGCTCGGGTGCTCTTCCCACATACTTAGAAAGCTCCATAGTATTGTTCTTGAGCTCGTCAAGAGTCATACCAAATGCAGGATCTGCCGCGATAAGCTCGAGAAGGTTGTTGTCGAGACCCTCAACCTTAACATTTCTGCCTGCTTCCATAGAAAGCTCACGGATTCTCTCGTGAAGTTCCTGACGGTTACCACCGTTCTTAACAGCATCCATCATGATGTTCTCGGTAGCCATGAAAGGAAGCTCTGAAAGCATACGCTTCTCGATAACCTTGGGATATACTACCAATCCGTCTACTACATTGAGGCAAAGATCAAGGATACCATCTGTAGCAAGGAATCCTTCGGGAATAGAAAGACGCTTGTTTGCAGAATCATCAAGAGTTCTCTCAAACCACTGAGTAGCTGAAGTGATTGCAGGGTTGAGAGCGTCGATCATTACATATCTTGAAAGGGAAGCAATTCTCTCACTTCTCATAGGATTTCTCTTGTATGCCATAGCTGAAGAACCAATCTGAGTCTTCTCGAAGGGCTCCTCTACTTCCTTCAGATGCTGAAGAAGTCTGATATCATTACTCATCTTGTGAGCAGATGCAGCGATGCCTGCAAGTACATTTGCAACACGTGTATCTACCTTACGTGAATAAGTCTGTCCTGATACGGGATAGCACTTATCAAAGCCCATCTTGTTGGCAATCATGGGATCGATCTTGTCGATGAGGTCATGATTTCCGTTGAAAAGCTCAAGGAATGATGCCTGAGTACCGGTGGTTCCCTTTGAACCAAGAAGCTTCATTGTAGAAAGTACATGATCAAGATCCTCGAGATCAAGTGAAAACTCCTGGAGCCAAAGAGTAGCTCTCTTACCTACGGTTGTAGGCTGTGCAGGCTGGAAATGAGTGAATGCAAGTGTGGGCTGTGCTTTATACTTATCAGCGAAATCAGCAAGCTCCTTCATTACATTCAAAAGCTTCTTTCTTACAAGCTTGAGAGCCTCAGTCATAACGATGATATCGGTGTTGTCACCTACATAGCAAGATGTAGCTCCGAGGTGGATGATACCTGCAGCCTTAGGGCACTGCTGACCATATGCATATACATGGCTCATAACGTCATGACGTACAACCTTCTCACGCTCACGTGCAACATCATAGTTGATATCGTCTGCGTGGCTCTTAAGTTCATCAATCTGTTCCTGAGTAATAACGGGCTTGCCGTCCTGTGAAAGACCAAGCTCCATCTCTACCTCAGCAAGCGCAATCCAAAGCTTGCGCCATGTGCGGAACTTCATATCCTGTGAAAAAATGTACTGCATTTCCTTGCTCGCATAGCGCTCTGACAAGGGGCTTGTGTAAACGTCTGTTGCCATTTTCATTCTCCTAAAAATAAATATTGTTTAATAATTCAAAATCTATAATCCTCTTACTCTCGTAAGAATAGACTACTTATCAAATTCTCCGCGAATGTCATCCTTAGGTGGATCCATGGGATAATTTCCGCTGAAGCATCCCTTACAGATGCCGAGTCCTTCCACAATTTCATCCAAGCGATTCAGTCCGAGATATCCGAGCGAATCCGCACCTATCATCTTGCAGATTTCGTCTACCGAGCGATTGTAAGCAATCAGCTGATCACGAGCCGGTACATCGGTTCCGAAATAGCAGGGCCAGAGGAACGGAGGTGAAGAAACACGCATATGTACTTCCTTTGCTCCCGCATCTCTGAGCATTTTTACTATTCTGTCTGAGGTGGTACCGCGCACAATAGAATCATCTATCATTATAATTCTCTTGCCCGCAACTGCCTCACGGATAGGATTGAGCTTAACCTGTACACTGCTCTCTCTGTTTTTCTGCTTGGGCTTAATAAAGGTTCTTCCTATGTATGAATTCTTTACGAAGGCCATACCGTAAGGAATACCCGACTGCAATGAATATCCGAGTGCCGCACAATTACCCGACTCGGGTACACCGACAACCAAATCTGCTTCCACAGGGCTGTCCATTGCTAAAAACTTACCGGCCATGATACGTGAGTTATATACGCTTACGCCATCAATATAGCTGTCCGGTCTTGAAAAATAAATATATTCAAATACGCATCTCGCACTCTTATCGATATCACTCTTAAGTGCATGACTCATATCTGACACAATTCCTTTTTCAGGTGAGATGGTTACGATCTCACCGGGCTTGACGTCTCTGACAAATCTCGCTCCGATAGTATCGAGTGCGCAGCTCTCACTGGCAAGGAAAAATGTATTGTCTCTTTGTCCGATGCAAAGCGGTCTGAAGCCGAAAGGATCTCGCGCTCCGATGAGCTTACGGGGCGACATAACAACAAGTGAATATGCACCCTTAATCTTTTCCATTGCTCTTCCGACTGCTTCCTCTACCGTCTTGGATACGAGGCGTTCTCTCGCAATATGGTATGCGATAACCTCTGAATCGATAGTGGTCTGGAAAATAGCACCGGTATATGCCAGTTCTTCTCTGAGTTCCGGCGCATTGATAAGGTTACCGTTGTGAGCCAGGCCCAGGGTTCCCTTTACATAGTTCAGTACCAAAGGCTGTGCATTCTCTCTTGTGGAACTGCCGGCGGTTGAGTATCTTACATGACCAACACCGATATTACCCTTGAGTTTGTCTAAATGTTCAGGAGTAAATGCCTCATTTACAAGGCCCATATCCTTGCTCGAAAGAACTCTTCCTTTAGGTCCCATTGTATCGCTTACAGCAATACCGCAGCTCTCCTGTCCTCTGTGCTGGAGAGCAAGGAGTCCGTAATAAATTGATGATGATACATCCGAACCATCAAAATCATAGGCTCCGAATACACCGCATTCCTCGCGGCACTTGTCCTCTATTTCTTCCTGTATGAAAATCTGATCTGTCACCGTTTTTCCCTCGCTGTTGTACATGTTTTCCAAAGAATCGCCGATCCTAATCTCACCGATATTCCTTCAAAAATACATGAAAAATAAAATGTCGAAAACAGCTGACAGGTAATATCTGCTAATATTCCTGCCGGCTGTTCTCCGGTATTGTCAAATCGCTCATTTCACTTCCACTGAAATTAAGTGTTTGTTTATACAATTAACTATACAAGCTTCTCGCCTGTAAGCTTCTCATAACCCTCGAGATAGATGTTGATGGTCTTGTCAACGATCTCCTGGGGAAGAGTCCAGTTATGTCCGTCATTCGCCTTGAGCCAATCTCTTGCGAACTGCTTGTCGAAAGAAGGCTGACCGTGTCCTGCCTCGTATACATCTGCGGGCCAGAAACGTGAGCTGTCGGGAGTAAGCATCTCATCACCGAGTACAATTTCTCCGTTCTCATCGAGACCAAACTCAAACTTGGTATCTGCAATGATGATTCCCTTGGTAAGTGCATAATCTGCACACTTCTTGTAAAGAGCAATTGTGAGGTCACGAAGCTTTGAAGCATATGCCTCGCCCTTGCCGGGGAAACGCTCCTCAAGATAAGCTACGCTCTGCTCATAAGAGATATTCTCGTCATGATCACCGATTTCAGCCTTGGTTGAAGGAGTGTAGATAGGCTCAGGGAGCTTATCTGATTCCTGAAGACCTTCGGGAAGCTTAATACCGCATACGGTGCCGTCCTTCTTGTAGCTTGCCCAACCGCTTCCGGTGATGTATCCACGAACGATGCACTCTACAGGAAGCATTGTAAGCTTACGACACATCATGCTGTTGCCGTCAAACTTAGGCTGTCTGAAGAATTCAGGCATATCATTAACATCTACAGAAACCATGTGGTTGGGAACAATATCCTTTGTCATATTGAACCAGAACTTAGACATCTGAGTAAGAACAGTTCCCTTCTTTGTTACGATGTTATTGAGAATAACATCAAAGCAGCTGATACGGTCTGTTGCTACCATAATAAGGGTATCACCATTATCGTAAATCTCTCTTACCTTGCCTTCCTTGATAGGCTTAATTTCAGCAGTGCTCATCACATAACCTCCATAGTCTTGTGTTATTGTTTATTATTTCGAAGCGTCCGATTTCAACGCTTCATATCCTGTGAAACAATCAAATTATATCCCACATTAATTAAAATATCATAATATAAAAAAATATAAAATCGCAGATATGCTTATATTTCTTCAAATCTGACATGTTTTTTTATTCATTCCGTTAGTTAATCGACTTCTTGGTGCTGTCCACCAGTTCGAGTATTTCCTTGGCATACTCGGGATACTGCTTCGATACCTCTGCTATCTCGTCTCGTGCATCGTCGCTCAGCTTCCTGCTGCCATCCATCTGTTCACGGATTGCCTGTCTGCGCAAAATCAAATCATGTCTGATTTCCACCATCTCACGTTTGTCAATCAGAGCCGGTGTCTGGAACAGCCATCTGTCGGGATACTTTATTCTGTAAGAAGTAAGCAGAGCCATAAGCTGCTTAGTCGCATATTCATTTCCGGCCTCAGCCTCGATAAACTGTCTGCGATCCTCTTTCTCCTGCTGATACAGGTGCCACATCTTTTCGAGCTTCTCCGAATTCTCAACGTGATACTTGAGATATAAATACTCCAAAAGCTTACGGTTATTAACATATCTGATTTTTACGGTATTCTGCAGCTTTATCAGCTTGTTGACGGTGTTGTGCACCAGCTTCTGCTCTTTATCACAATCAATATATTTGATTGCCGCAACCGCACATGCAATTGCCACAACCGCAGTCGCCAATATATAACCGATAAATACGGACATGCCTAATCCAAACTGGAAAAACACCAGTAACAGCATACAAAAAATATATGCCATCACAAAGATGCCTACCATGCCCTTGTAGTTGTCCTTGGAACGTTTGAGCTCCAGCTTGCGAAATTCATTGGCCTGACGTTCTCCGTCCAGGCGTCTTAAATCCTTCTTGATTTTAACTGCATACCTTTCGCCTTCACGAAGCTTGGCGATACCTTCTTCCACTTCGCTCTCCTGACTGCGCAGGGTATAGTAATCAATGTCGCTCATGCGATTTTTCTTCTCGCGATAGCGTTTGATTTCAGCATCATATCCCACCAACTGTTTTGCTACCGTCTCCAGCTTAAAATGCTGTTCCTCGGGCAGTGCGTCTATCTCCTCGGTGTCTGTCAAATATTCGGTCACCAGTTGGTATTCTCCCGTGAGCATTTCCACTTCGCGGGCACCTATCTCCATCTTCTCGAGGCAGTCCATAATATATCTGCTTCGTTCTTCCGGATTGTTAAAATTAACACCGCTTCGCAGCTTGTCTCTCTCATCGGTTGCGGCTTCGGGTTCTATATTCTTTTTTTTCGAAAAAAGCTTCTTAAAAAAATTCATATATCCTGCCTAATAGTTATCTGTATCAGCCCTGTTCAAAAATGCTGACATTTTCTCTGTAGCTGTCCTTAAGAGCCTTGAGGATTCGCTCGTTTTCTTCCTCATAGTTCTTGATTTCTTCGGCGTTTCCGTTATTACGAATATTTTTACGCAGGCTCAGTCTGTGCGCATCTCCCTGTGCATACCAGTCTCTCTGCAGTCTCTGAAGATTCTTTTCCAGTTCCTGCAATTCCGCTGCGGTTCCTGCATTGCCTGAGTTGCCCGCATCACCGACAAACGCAATATATTCGCTCTCGGTCATGCCCATTCTCTTTGCCGCAAGGTAAGCAGAAAAATGTCTGCGGTCACCATCCAGTTTATACGCATCTTCAAACGATCTCGCCGCTCTGTCATAAAGCATCAGACCCGCGTAGGCAACTCCCAAATTGTGATGAATGGCCGACAACACATTAAGTCCCGGAAGCACCGATGAATGATCCTTGCTCACACTGTCCCATTTTTCAATCAGATTTCTGTATCCGCGGATAGCCGAAGCATAGCGCTTCTTTTCCACCAGATAATCAATCTGTTTCTTGTGACGTTCTATCGCAGACAAACCTGCGCCACGTTTAAGTGTACGTCTGACATTTTCGATATACAGTCCGTCATTCAGTCCGGTATATTCCAAAATCAGGCATACGAAACCGCTAAGCGAACCGGCTCTCTGAACCATAGGGTACAGCTCTCTGGCAAGGTCAACCAGGCCGCACTCTTTTTCAATCCACTCGACCAGTTCACGGCGCATAATGGTCTGATCCAAAAGCACCGCATTCTCTCCGAGCAGATAGCACAGTTCCTCAATGCAGTAAACAGAAATCTCCAATCCGGGGATTGTATATGGATTTGTCGCGTAATTTCCTATACTGATACAAACGCGCATTTATCATTCTCCGTTAATACAGCGCTATAGATTCGCGCCATATTTTGTTTGTAGAAGGTCTGAACTCTCCCAGTCCCAGATCCTCAATCTCCACCACCAGGCTCTTGACATTCTCCAGGAACAGATGCGCATGCATACGCGACAGCTTCCCTGAGAATTCATCCAATGTGATAGTCGCGGTAAAATCACCGCCGCCAATCAGTGAACATACTCTGATTTCAACACTGTTGGCATCCTGTATATAAAAATCAAAACTTGTATCCGCATCGAACCAGTTGACACCCGCATCGAGCAAAGCAAAGTACTTCTGGTCTCCCTGCCTTAAAATATTCATTCCTATGTTGGCGGTCAGCTTGTCATTTCCGAGGAAAATATTATCCTTGCCAACCTGCAAATCCAACATTCTGTCAATCAGTCCGAAGCAAGCACCTTTACTGTACAAATTGCTTCCCTGGAATACTCTGTACTTGCCGCACAGATACTTCTTGGACTCCTTCATCCAGTTATCCGAGAAAGATGAACCAATCAAAAATACACTGTAAGTCTTCTCTGCTTCACAGGCATCCCTCGCAATATTGGTAAAGGTCTTATCCATCTGAATCAGCTCATATTCCATGTCGGGCTCATTGCTTCTGCTTCCATCCGGCATCGCATAAGCGGAATCCTCAATGTATACAACCACCGGATCCGTATGCAAATTTGAAACCATTCTGTATATCTTGACCTCATCGGTCTCATACTCAAACAATATGGTTCCCGCCTGCCACAGTTCATCCGGCTGGTGAATCATATAATGATAATAGCTTTCCATATGGCTCTGAAAATATATCTTTTCAGTCTTGAGCTTAAGTGCACCCACAGCTTCTCTCAGGATTTCCATATGGTCATAGTCCATATAATCTGCGGTAAAAAGCACTCCCGCCAGCTTATCGTTGGAAATAGCCTGAACCAGCGACATGCATCTTTTTATAAACAAAGACAGCAAAGAAATAGGCTGATAATTGGTTCCTTCAATCAGAACCGGCTCACCGTCCATTGCCTTTCCGAGCAAATCGTCGATAAGCACTCCGTTGTTCTCAGCAACATATTTTACAGCCTCTCGACCGTAAAACCACTGATTCACGCCCTCTCGCTTGCACAGCACGGTGGGAATATTATATTCCTCTCCTCCCGCAATAGCCGAGATAGTATCTACTCTTCCGTCATTAGTGCAGTAACTTATCTGACAATTGTGCTCGCCCAGATTGAAGCCGACATATATTCTGTTGTTACTGTTGTTGGTTAGTACTCCGGGCAACTTAATCATTTTTTACTATGTCCTTATTAATCTTGTCTGCCGCTACATCAGCTTAAACAATTCACTGTTCATGAATTCCTGTCTGGTATAATCCTCAAGCAAAGAATCAAATCTCGCATAATCCTTCATTGTCTCGCTCACAAGAAGATTATTTATCATATCAAAGCGACTGCCGTTACTACCCGCACCGGCCTCATTGTTCTGAATTGTTCCGCTCTCTGAAAGCTTTGCCGCCTCTCCGTCCTCCTCAGTAATGTAATACTGAAGACTCTCTCCGAAGAAGATAACAAAGTCTTTAAAACACACTCCGCCGCATACATCTCTCATGTATTCGGTAGAGTATTCACCCTGCTCTTCATCACCCTGCGTAAGCATATAATTGATTCTGGCAACTTTACCGGGCTTTGCCTTGTAATCGATAATCGTTCTGTCTGCGAGCACTTCAAGTACCGCTTCCAGCTTCTTGTGCTGCTCCTCGTCGGGGAAGACACCCGGTTTTAAGTAGTCTCTGAAAAATCCGAGATATATCCTCTCATCCATCTGCTGCTTTAAGAAAATCAGCACCAGCTTACGCATATGATCGTTCAACTTATCCGGATTGGCTGCATAATACTTAAGAAATGCCAGCTGTATAGCTTTAGGAAGCTTTGCTCCCGGTGCAGCATACTTGGAGATAATCTCCATAAGGCCGTCATCCGCCTTGCCTTTTCCTGCAAAATATTCAAATGCCCCCTGCGCAATCAGAGCTCTGGTCAGCCTGGTCTCGGGATTTTCTGATATATATTTTGATGTTATCTCATATCTTTCAGGTAAATATGTACCTGTAAATAACAACTGAATGAGAAGCTTTTGCTCAAGCTCATTGGTAGGCAATCCATACTCTACCAAAGATTTCCATATATCTCTGAGTTCCGAAGACATACCTCTGTAATGTTTGCTCAGATATTCTGCAATTACAGTACCGCAGTGACCTGCTCTGAATGCATAGATTGCAGCATTGGTGATAGCCTCCTCGGGTCTGTATTCCTTCCTGTCAGAGCGTGGTGTAATAACCTTTTCCAGATATTTTCGAATGTTTTCTTCACTCGTAAAATACGGACCGTATTTTCTGATCCAATCAATGATTGTATCGTATTTTCCAAGCACCATCAGATAATCAAATACCTGTTTTCTTCTGCTCGGAGTCAATCTTTCCAGATCAATAATGCTCAGGCATCTTTCGAGTTCCTTTACCTCCTCATGGAGAAGATAATAATCCATTGCTTTCATAAGCATCTCTACACGAATATCCGCCGATACCTCCGAAGATTCCGCCAGCTGCATAAAACGGCGGATATTTTCCGAAGTGACTTGAATGGAACCATCCTGTCCCACACCTATCAAAAATGCATTAAGGCGGGTATTGTCCCATACATATTCCGAAACGATAGGCATGTATATTCCGGAATTCATCATCTTTTTGACTGTGTATTCCGCTGATCCCAGGTACAAGTTGCCGCTGCTATCGCCAAAGGCTACCAAGCCTCCGCTTCCATATACGGAAATATAGCCGCATCCGTCTTTAAGGTTGTACTCCCACGGCTTTGCACAGCCCTTCTGGTACACAAATGCTTTGGTATATTTTTTATTACGGCATGATATCCAGTAAGAAAACAGGATATCACTCATTCCCTCTGCAACCTTGCTGTCGATGCTCTCGGGATTTAAGAAGTTCTCATAAATAACCGAAAGGTCTCTGTTGATGTGATGCTTACGCATCTGATTATTTGCAAACTCTTCAATATTTTTGAGATTGCTCTCATAGATATCGGGATGTAAATCCTTCAAGGCAATAATATAGTGATATATATATGCCATTCTTTCATAATCGAGACTGTTCTGGCATGAGAAATAAAGCAGAACACTTCTGGGAATTTCCACACCCTGTTCTGTATCTATTGAAAATACATAATACTCATACAGATTGGTAAGTCTGATTTCTGCTTCAACAGCCTTGGAATACCATTCAAAAGCCTTGGCATCCTGACGCTGTCCCTTGATAAGCTGCGAACAAATCTCCTGCAACAGTCTCTTGTCCTCGTGATTCTCATAGAGAGTAATCAATGCTTTGAGGAATACGGGACTGTATTCTCTGACTCTTCCGGCCAGGAAAATAATCTGTTCCAACGCAAGCGGATTGAAAGCATCGTAACGTGCACCGCATGCAATAACCTGAAGTGCAAAACTGTCAACCTGTCTGACTACGGTTGCATTTTCATTAATCAAACCGATAGCCTCAGCATATACTACCGGGCTGGTACAACCACCCTGATTGAAGAGATACTCCAACAAATTCCAGCGTGAACTCACACTCGAACTGTAGCTGGTAGGTAATTTCAATGCTATGATTCCCAGATTCCAGTTTTTTCTGTTTCTCTTGTAGATTGCCTCTACCTTTTCCGCTGCCTGACGCCACATTCCTGCTTCATCGGTAACCATAGCTGCCATCAGCCAATGATAACATACCGGAATAGCCAAAGCTTCATCTGAAAGCTTGCGCTGTCTCTTGGCATGATCGATTAGTTCTCCGGCACGGTCAACCAACCATCCCGCTTCGTTCATTCTGTTCTGAAGAACCAGTATTCGAGCCTGGTACAGCTTTGCATAAAAATCCTCATCATCCATGGCAGCCATCAATTCAACAAGCTTGCCGGATTTTTTTATCCAGTCTGCATCGCTCATTTTTCCGAGACTGTGATCCACATACTCTCTGGTGAGCTGATACATATAATTATTTTTTGAACGATTGATAATATTTCCCGGTTTAAGAGTTGTACTTTTGCTCTTAACCTCCACAGGAATCTCCAATCGGCTGAACGGGCTCTCTACTATAATGCGTCCGGTATGAATACCGTTTCTGCACATTCTAGGGTCAATGAAGACCTTGAGAATACACGCATTACCCAGGAAATCCTCCTCAGTCAGCACCGACTTTTCGGGGAATATAAAATCCTGCTCCGAATACACGGTCGCGCCGGTATATCCCCAGCCGTTTTTAACAATCTCTACTTCACTCTCAACAACAGGAGCGGATAAATCTCTTCCCATCAGACTGATATTGAGCGTCTTTTTATTGTATAAAAACTCAACCTTCTGCTTTTTGCCGACACTTATTAAGAACTCCTCGACATTCTGTTCATTGCCGCTGGAATCATCAAGTGCTTTATATATCTCAAGGAAGTTTTCCTCGGAGCTGTCAAATATTCTCACAAACTCAGGAGAATAAAAAAGCTTTACCGCTTCCTTCCAATTGTTCTTTGCCAGATTGGTATATGCAAAAAGATTACGGATAGGTCCGTCTGAAGAATACAAAACCGGCTGTTCAACATTTACCACATAGGGCAAATAGTACTCGCCGTGATTGCTGACTATACAGAATGCGCCCTTTATAACATCTCCGGCGCTGCATAAATCTCCATGAAAATGGTACGAAATCTCGGTATCACTGCCAACAACCGCATAGTTGATGCACTCCATTCTGCTGTCAGTGGTAGTAACAAATCCGTCAGTCTCGGTACCGGGCGCGCAATACACATGGAATGATCCCTCAAAATCGCAATCGGCTGCCACCTGTATTTCAATTTTTGAGCATGAGAAATTAAGACTTTTTGAGCCTGTGGTGTAGTCTCCGTCTAAGATTTTTCTAATCACTTCCTGCATTCTTGTAAAATCCCCTAAATACCTTATGTCGAGTCTTCGACCCATTAACATACACCATATAGTATACCAAAATAAAAAGATGCAGGCAACGATAGTTTGGCTATCTTGTCTGCATCTTATGTTGAAAAATAACTGATTTTTTTAGTCAGTTTGTAAATTACTTAATCTCGTGAATCCATCCTGCAGGAGCCTCAATGCGACCCATCTGAATGCCGGTAAGAGTCTCATAAAGCTTCTTGGTAACAGGGCCCATCTCGGTCATACCGCTGGGAAGACAAATCTCCTTGCCGTGGTCAACGATCTTACCAACAGGTGAGATAACTGCTGCAGTACCACAGAGACCACACTCAGCCATATCAGCAACCTCATCAAGATAGATCTCTCTCTCCTCAACATTGAGTCCGAGGTACTCCTTAGCTACATATACAAGGCTACGACGGGTGATTGAAGGAAGAATGCTGTTTGACTTGGGAGTTACTACGCTGCCGTCCTTGGTAACAAAGAGGAAGTTAGCTCCACCGGTCTCCTCAACCTTTGTACGGGTCTTGGGATCGAGATACATATTCTCATCAAATCCTTCAGCATGAGCGGTAACGATTGCATGAAGGCTCATTGCATAGTTAAGACCTGCCTTGATGCATCCTGTTCCGTTCGGAGCCGCACGGTCAAAGTCAGAAACCTTGATGGTAAGGGGCTTTACGCCACCCTTGAAGTAAGGTCCTACAGGAGTACAGAATACTCTGAACATGTACTCGGTTGCAGGCTTAACACCGATAACGGGGTTGGTACCCATCATGTAAGGTCTGATATAAAGAGTAGCACCGCTTCCGTAAGGGGGAACTACATTTTCATTAGCCTTAACAACTCTCTCTACTGCATCTATAAACTGTCCATCGGGAAGGACGGGCATCTCAAGACGTGCTGCAGACTGGTTAAGTCTTTCAGCGTTAAGGTCAGGGCGGAATGTTACGATTCTGCCATCCTCGGTAGTATAAGCCTTAAGTCCCTCAAAGACTGTCTGGGCATACTGGAAGACTCCTGCGCACTCGTTAAGCACGATGTTTGCGTCTGCTGAAATTTCTCCGTTGTCCCATTTTCCATCCTTGAACATTGATACGTAACGATAATCTGTCTCAACGTATCCAAATCCAAGATTGCTCCAGTCAATATTTTTCTTTTCCATGGATTTGTCCTTCTTTCTATAAATTCTATTTACATTCGCCGTAGCCCACTTTATCCGCCGTAAAAGCGGTATAAATATAAGTTTCCGCGAAAGTGCTTACTCAATTATCATACCGATAATAATAAAAGTCAATATAACAATAATAGCCTTTTAACCGCAAAAACAACTGCTTTTTAATTCTTTTTCACCCTCTCATATCTATAAAAAGTATAAGGAAGGTCAAAATAGGTCATTTCATCGCTGTCAGCAGTTATAGTCCACTCCGGATCCTTATCAAGATTGGGGAAATATGCATCTGCCGTATATGGATAATCAATCATGGTTATATGAGCCGTATCACAATATGGAAGAAGCTGCTTATATATACTCTCGCCGCCTACCACATATACGTCCTCACTCCTGTAGTCCTTAAGCATCTCCAGCAATTCCTCCACGGAATGAGCTACCAATGCCCCTCTGACCTTAAAATCCGGATTACGCGTAAGAATAATATTTGTGCGATTCATCAGCGGAAGTCCCTGCGGAAATGTCGCCAATGTCTTTCTTCCGAGCACAATCACCTTGCCTGTGGTAAGTTCCCTGAACATCTTTTGATCGTTCGGAATACTTACCAGCAGATTTCCCTTGTTACCTATTGCCCAGTTAATATCTGTAGCCGCTACTAAGTTCATTAAAGCTCCTTCTTGGCCTTTCTGCCGCAGCACTTATCCTCTGTACAGAATCCGCATACCTCACACTTGGGTACGAAGTATTCCTTGGTCAATACCTTCCACTCATCGGAATATTCATTGAGAGCCTTCACCATATCATTCATGAGCGCACGATACTCCCAATATGCTCTGGTGCACATTCTCTGATGTGCCATATCAATGAGATTGCGAAGATTGGTTCTGAATACAACCTTGGTCTCCATTCCGAGAGGAAGAAGCATTCCTATATCCTCTCTGGGAAGTCCCATCGCTTCAAGCTTTTGCATACCGAGCAGAATCTCATTCATGGTATTTTCATAAATCTCTCTGCTCTCATCACTTGCTCCTATGCTCGGAGGGGTGACATATCCAAAGCCCTTCTGATAATTGATATATCTGGTGGAAGCCTGCAATCTGGTAGGGCCGCCTCCGATATGGGTATAAAATTCTCGAATAACTCTGGCCGAATATCCGTCCAACACCATATATACCTGAGGATACTCCCAGGTTCTGCCGTGACCCGAAGTCAGGCAACCCATTCCTCTCTTGTAATTTTTGTCGGCGTCAGCGATATCTGCGCCCCAGCATACTCCCGCTTCTCTTCCTATCAGGCTGATAGGATCGATGGTTGTTTCCTGCTGAATGATAATCTTACCCATTTTTATATTCCTTTATTTTTGTTTTATTTATATAACATCATCAGTCATCGTACTTATCGCACAATGAATTAATCTGGTCAGCAAACTTACTGAGCTCCTTGTTGGTTCTTCCTTCCATCTTGGCAATAAGTGCCATAAGTCTGTGTCCGGTAGCAACAAGTCTCGCAAATACACCGTTGGCAATATGTGCCTTCTTCTCGACTCTGACAGGCTCCTTCTCATAAGTAAATCTGTTGGCAGCCAAATCAAATTCCGAACCGCTGTATGGCGCATAAGCTCTCTGGCCGTACTCAATCTTCAAGGTCTCCGCAAAAGCTGTAGTAACACTATCCTCACCATGTACTACAAATACTTTCTTGGGCTTCTCTTCAAAAGCACTGATCCAATCTATAAGTCCCTGCTTGTCAGCATGACCAGACATTCCGGTGAGGGTTCTGATTTCCGCATTTACGCTGATTGATTCACCAAAAAGCTTAACCTCATTGGCTCCTTCGATAATTGCACGTCCCAAGGTTCCGTTTGCCTGATAGCCAACGAACAATATCGTGCATTCCTTACGCCACAAATTGTGCTTCAAGTGATGTCTGATACGGCCGGCTTCGCACATACCTGAAGCCGATATAATTACCTTCGGCTCTTCTATAAAGTTAATCTCTCGGGATTCATCACTTGTAATGGCAAGTCTGAGTCCCGCAAAAGAAAGAGGATTAATATTGTCGTTTACCAGTGCAAGCGCTTCATCGTCGTAGCACTGATTTCTGTGTTCCTGGAATACCGCAGTGGCTTCAACAGCCATAGGACTGTCCACATACACAAGGAAATCTTCGTGACCCTTAATCATCCTTCCGATTTTGATTTTTCTTAAGAAATACAGCAGTTCCTGCGTACGTCCCACCGCAAACGAAGGAATAACCACATTACCGCCCCTGTCGAAGGTCATCTGAATAATTTCCGCGAGTTCCTTAACATAATCAGGCTTCTCAGCACTGTGATATCTGTCACCATAGGTAGATTCCATTACTACGAAATCCGCCTCGGCAGTAGTCTGTGGATCTCTGAGAAGCGGCTGATTCTTGTTACCTATATCTCCTGAGAATACTATCTTTTTCTCGGTGTTTCCCTCTGTAAGCCATACTTCAATCGAAGATGAACCGAGCAAATGTCCGATGTCTGTAAATCTGATTTTTACTCCATCGCAAATATCTATAATATCATTGTAATTGCAGGCAACAAGACGCTTGATTGCTCCTTCGGCATCTTCCACGGTATACAGCGGCTCCACCAAAGGATTGTTTTCACTTCTCTTGGCCTTTCTATTTTTCCACTCTGCCTCCTGCATCTGAATATGCGCACAGTCACGAAGCATTATGCTACACAAATCAACAGTTGCATCGGTCGCAAAAATCTGGCCCCTGAAGCCCTTTGCATACAACAGAGGAAGTAATCCCGAATGATCTACATGCGCATGAGTCAAAAACACATAATCAATCTGAGCTTCATGCACCGGAAGCTCGGCATTTTCAAATACCTGCGTACCCTGCTGCATTCCGTAATCCACCAGAATATGCTTGCCATTGACCTCCAAATAGTGACAACTGCCCGTTACCTGATGATCTGCCCCAATAAATACCAGTTTCATACCTGTTACCTCCATTCCCAAATGAACATTAGTTACGCGATTACTCATTAATCGGCAATTTAGAAATATCTACACGCAACATCGGTCTGACACCCATTCCGCCGGTAGCAGCCGCCACAGATTTGTACATCGTCTCCTCGTATTCGGCAGTAACATAATACAGCATAAAATAATTATCTTCATACTGATCTCTGAGCCACCAAGGTATCGAGGTTACATTGCAATCAATACTCGCCCCGTATAAACTACTGTTATTCTTCTCTATCGCCGCCGCTGTAGGATCGCAATGTATATTTATCTTGAGATTCTTAAAATCATCAACATCATCCTTGCACGGGATGAAAACATAATCCTCTGTTACCTTGACAGAATATGACTCAGTCTTCCAATCGCGGAACTCGGTACTTACCTTGGTCAGCACCAATGCTTCCTTTTCTTCTTCCGAAAAACCATACAGGAAACCTGCTTCTCTGTAGTATTCATTATCCCCGTTAAACATTGCATCGGCTATAGGTAATTGTCCAATGTATGTAACATTTAACTTATCAGAATTAAGCCATGTTCTAAGACTTGATGTTTCCCAATCGCTGCTGCCGAATGCTTCCACTTGTTCTGAAGGAGTACATTCTACAGTTATGTACTTTGTCTCACCGCTATTGGTAGTCGACTTCGTTCCGCTTTCAGCTCCTTCGAAGCCCTTCATCGTAATGACATCTCGTGTCAGCAAAGTAGCTATTCCATCCTCGATATCAACAACCCACCACGCGATCTGCTCGCCGTTGTAGCTTCCGTAGGTATAGATATCTCCCACTGAAAGTTCGACAGTTTTTTCCATGCTGACAAAATCACCGTTTTCGCCGGATTCATTATCGGCAACCAACCTATCCTGTGAACGAAGATAAAGTCCTACTCCCATGGTCACAAGCCAAAGAGCAATTGCAATAACAGCAATTATCTTCCACTTGTTCTTCTTCTGTTTTAGCTTGCTTACAGCCGCATGATTCTTTGAGGCATCGGATTTTATCTCCGCCTTTTGACCACCGGTGATCTGAGTCTCTCCCAGTTCCTTAACGGCCTCAATCAGTTCCGTATGCTTTCCTGTCCATGAATTATCCAGCCACTGAGTGGACATCAGGAAATACTCCATAGCGGGAATAAGCTTAATCTCCTCATTGCGATAAGAGATAATCGGTATGTTGTTGCTGACAGCTCGCTCTATCTCGCGAAGAACATGCTGAGAATTGTTTGAATTTTCCGTAAGTACCAGCACAACCACCTGCGAAGTATCCAGTCCGAATACTATCTCCTCCGCATACACATGGCCTGTTCTGATATCTCGCGGTGCAATAAAACACTCAACTTCATTTTTCTCGAGCGCCTCGACTATCTCATTTGCAATTGTTGCATCCAAAGATGAATAAGATATAAACGCCTTCATCTAAACTCCGCTTGTGACCAATGCCACCCCGCCAAAGAAAATTAATTACTAAACTCTCCAACTTTCTCTGTATAAAGGATTGTCACCTCAATATTATCAAGATAGATATCATAGGTATTATCAGGAGACTCCCAATACAACTTAAAGCTGTTCGGACTCATATTTGAGTACATTGTAACATAGCCTTCACAGTGATACCACTTACCGGCTTCCATATTATAACATGCTACACGATTATTCTCACCGTCAGGATAATATGAGCTTCCGTCTATTGTAAAGTTAGAGGTACATGAAACGGTCTGCCCGCCTTCCTCCATCATTACATCATAGCTTACCTTAACCAGATATCCGTAATGCTCGAAATAACCCTCTGAAAGAGCCATTCCGTTCCAGGCGTCCTGACGTCCTTTTACTATCATGCAACCGTTTCCGTCACTTCCGCCGCCTTCTACGAATCTTACGATACTGCTGCCGAAACCGTTATATGCATTTACCTGTGACTCATCACTGAAATCACTGTTCAGGATATTAACATCCTCGGTAGGCACAGTACTTACCTCGGGATTTTCGAGTACGCCCTCTTCATAAGTAATAGGTGCGGGTGCCTCATAAGCAACCTCGGTATCACCATAAAATCCGGTGATATCAATTGTCGTAACACTGTTTGCCGGTATCACTACGAGTCCGTTCTCACCGAGGATACCCATTGCCTTGTACATATCCTCTTCTTTACCGACGCCATCATATACCGACTGGTATACCGCGCTGTCAACTATAGTGTAATCGGTTCCGCTTATATAATATGCTTTCTCCTTACCGGTTGTATTAACAATTACCATTGCTATCTTAGTATTTGCATCATTGGCAAATGCACATACTTCATCAGAAAACTTCTCGGTAGCAACATCAATTCTCTGATAACCCGGTCTGATAAATTCAGAATAATGGCGAAGCGCATAATACTTTGATGACAGTCTCCACTCACCGGAATTGTTAATCTCCATCAGATCGGCACTGTCAAATCTATCGGGTGTTGAGTCCGCCCAAATCGCACTCCAATAAATATAAGCATTCATCTCTGCCTTGGTAAGTGCGCTCCAGATCAGTTCTGCAGTTTCAAGTCCCTGTCCCACGAAGAACTCTGTCTGCCACTTTTTAGTATCCGGGAAATAAGTCTCCATTCCAAGGAAGTTCTCCTTGTAGGATGTAACATTTACAGTATTCTCTTCTTCGTTGCTCGTACCGCCCACATAGAGATGATATGCAAGTCCTCCGAGAGCCTCGGGTCTCTTCTCAATGATAGGAGTTGAATAATTAAGCATGTCCTTGAGCGCACAGCTCATGGTTTCGGGTCCGAGAAGTACAGGTGCATCGGCGCCGAAAGCTTCCTGAAATGCATCATATACTGCTATAAATGCCTCGTCATATCCGGCATAGGTTTCAGTCTCGGTCGGTGAAAATCTGCATCCCTCATAGCTTTCGGGAGAGAAATCTACCTCATTCTGAATAGATACATAATCTATCACTACCCCCATGCTTGTATAGTACTCGATTGATTCAACCCACCAATCGGCATACTCCTTGTACATGTACTCTCCGTCTTCATTTCTCTTGAGGGTACCTGTACCGGTATCTATTGCATTGTCCGACTTAAGATAAGCCGGCGGAGACCAGCAAGACATCAGCACGGTAATCTTCTCACCGCGGAGTGCGGCACGATCTCTGGCCTGCTTGTAGTTATTGGCCATAGCTGACGCATTCGAAGCCTTGCCCTTCACATTATAATTGTATTCATTCTTGAAACGTACTATCGAGAGCTTCGCGTCGGTAAAAAATGCATCATATCCTTCATCGGAATTCTTAGCCTTGGCCAATATATCTCCGTACCAGGTAAATGCTCCGCCGAAGCCATCCATTGTCTGATATCTTGTGTTGGTATCCATCACAAGAGTGGTCGGTTCCAATCCGGAAATATCCATCGAATCGAATATACTTGTCTCGATAACCTCTGTCTCATCCGGCTCTGTAACTGCGTTCGGATTCTCCATCCCGTCTCCGTCCAGCACGCCGAATGAACAGCCTGTCAGGAGTAACGACGATGCCAATACAACACCTGCTACTTTCTTAAACTTTTTCATAACTGTACCCCTTATATTTCATTTTTCCAGTGACACTCATTCCCCCCAATAAATGTCACTCTATTAATATATACCTTCTTTCCTTGTAAGTCCTTTCATAAATTGCTAAATCAATGCAAAACTTACGCTATTAAACTCTTCTCTCTCCGTTATACTTATTATAACGCAATAAAAATACCCCTATACCGGTTTGACCGATATGGGAGTACGCAGAATCTTTCGACATACCTAAAATTTTAAAATAAAAAGAGCGATAGACGGGACTCGAACCCGCGCTCTCCTCCTTGGCAAGGAGGCGCTTTACCAACTAAGCTACTATCGCATTTAACGCCTATGAAATTATTATCGCTCTCGCAATAAAGAGCGATAGACGGGACTCGAACCCGCGCTCTCCTCCTTGGCAAGGAGGCGCTTTACCAACTAAGCTACTATCGCATTTATGTCCTCGTAACACGGACAAGTGTTATCATACTACACAGTACTTTAATTGTCAACGACTAAATTGTACTTCTTTTTATTTTATTGTGTGTACAATTAACACAATTCATTTGAGCATATTTACCCAATCTCTGCACTCCGCTTTTTCCATGAATTATCCCAGGAAAATAAGGTTAGAGAATACACCCTCTTCCGAATTGCCTCTGATGGGCTGAGCATCTACGGCCTTCTTGTAGAATGCCTGTACATCATCATCTACCCATCCGATGATAGCATATCCGTATCCGTATTCCTGCATAGCATTCAAAGTCCTTACAAGGAGCGCACTTCCTACTCCTCTTCCACGATATGTGGGATCTACTCCGATAGGACCAAAGAATCCCTTCGCATATGAGTCATAGCATGCAAATCCCAAAATTTTCTTATTCTCTGTAACTATGAAACACTTGGATACATCCTGCATAAGTGCATGCTCCACCTCATAAGTCCAGTTCTCCTGGAAATAGCGAGATACGAACTGTAAAATGGTATCCTTGTCTCCAATGAATGCTCTTTTTATCTTAATCGAGCTTGCACTCTCCTTAAATGTAGGGAGATTAAACAAGCTGACTATCATATCCGTTCCGTTATGTTTTGCCGACATACACTATACCTTTAGCCTCTGCATTATCGTAAACACCGAATAGTTTACGTATCATAAATTATAAAAAGTCTACTGTTTTTTTCAAGCAATAAATTGCTTAAATCTATACTGAATATTTTGTTACATTTTTTTCATTTATTTTGTGAATTATGCGCATGACTTACATGTAAGCAATCCCCCGTAACCGGCTGCCCAATACCGATTGCGGGGGATTACTTTTATATTAGGATATAATTCTTATCTGCGTGTAAATTATGCACCCTTCTCATCCATCTGAGCGGTGTAAAGCTTGTAATAAGCACCCTTCTTGGCGAGAAGTTCTTCGTGAGTACCGGCCTCTGTAATACCACCATCGTCAATGTACATAATGATATCACAGTTCTTAATGGTAGAAAGTCTGTGAGCGATGATAAATGTGGTTCTGCCCTTCATCATCTGGTTCAGACCTTCCTGCAATGCGCGCTCGGTCTGAACGTCAATGCTTGAAGTAGCCTCATCAAGTACCAGTATTGAAGGATCTGACAAAAGGGTTCTTGCAAATGAAATCAGCTGCTTCTGACCCTGGCTGAGCAATCCGCCACGCTCTCTTACCTCTGTAGCATACGCATCAGGCATCTGAGAGATAAAGTTGTCGGCACATACTCTCTTGCTGGCCATCTTAATTTCATCAAGAGATGCATCCAGCTTACCATAGCGGATATTGTCCTCAATGGTACCTGAGAAAATAAAGCTGTCCTGAAGCATGATACCCATCTGAGATCTGAGTGAATGCAAAGTAACCTTTGAAATATCCTGACCGTCGATAAGAACCTTACCACCGTTTACATTATAGAATCTGGAAATAAGGCTTACGATGGTACTCTTACCTGCACCGGTAGGACCTACCAATGCAACGCTCTGTCCGGGCTTAACGGTAAATGATACATCCTTAAGTACAGGCTTGCCTTCCTCGTAAGAGAAATCTACATTCTCAAATGTAACCTCACCCTTAATCTCAGGCATTTCTATAGCATCTTCACAGTTTGCTACAGTGATAGGCTCATCTATAGTCTCAAAAATACGCTCAAGATAAGCGATATTATTGATGAAGTTGTTGAAGATATTACCAAGGTTCATAATAGGCTGCCAGAAACGTGCTGCATAGCTTGAAATCGCTACGATTACACCGACTGACTTAACAGCCTCTCCCTCGCCTACTCCGAATATTACCAGACCGAAAATGAATATAGCCGCTCTGATACATACCGCAATGGCATCGATTCCGGGCCATACAAGGTTGGTATATCTTACAGCTTTCATCCAGGTACTTCTGGTATCCTCTGTAAGTCCCTTGAAAATCTCTGCATTCTGATCCTCACGGGCAAACATCTGGGTAATTCTTGCTCCGACAATGTTCTCCTGAAGATAAGCATTGAGGTTTGAGTTCTTATTTGATACTGCCTGCCATGCTTTTCTCTGCTTGTTCTTCATCCACAGCATGAATACAGCCAATACAGGTACACCGCAAAGAACAACGAGTGAAAGCTGTACATCAACCATAAACATGAAGATAACAATGAATATCAAGTTGATAATCTCAAGGATTACGTTGATCAATCCGTTCGAAAGCATATCCGATACAGAGTTAACGTAGTTAACGACTCTAATCAAAATCTTACCGTGCGGTCTGTCATCATAATACTGGAATGAAAGATCCTGCAAATGTGCAAAAATATCTTTTCTTATATCGTAAATAATATTCTGGCTGACCTTGGTCATGATGATAGATCTGACCGCTGTAAATACAATACTTAATGCACTCACTCCGGCAAGCATTACTACCAGCTTCATGAGGAATGCAACCTCACCGCTGGGGATAGCCTCGTCCAGAGCCTTCTGGGTAATCATAGGACCGAGAAGACCGAGTGCACCGCCTGCTGCCGAAAGCAACAGTGCGAATAACATTTTTCCCGAATATTTCTTAATATATACGAACGCTCTGAGAAGGTGTCTTATGTCAAAAGGCTCTTCAAGGCGTTCATCCTGCTTGTAAGTATTCTTTGCCATAATTATACCTCCTCTCCGGTCTGGAGCTTAACAAGCTCGTAATAGTAACCCTTTTTAGCGATGAGCTCTTCGTGTGAGCCCTCCTCAGTAATACGACCGTGGTCAAGAATGATAATCTTATCAGCTGACTTTGTTGTAGAAATTCTCTGTGCAATGATGATCTTGGTGCAGGGGAAATCAAGATTGCGCAAGCTCTCCTGAATCTCCTTCTCTGTCTCCATATCAACCGCAGATGTAGTATCATCCAAAATAAGTATTGAAGGCTCTACTGCCAAAGCACGTGAAAGTGAAATACGCTGCTTCTGTCCACCGGAAAGGCCTACACCTCTCTCTCCGACTACTGTCTCATAGCCCTCGGGCATTTTAGAAATAAATCCTGCTGCCGCAGAGTATTTTGCAAACTTCATTACCTGCTCAAGAGAAATTCCGGGATTACCGTATGAAATATTTCCCTCAATGGTATCTGAATAAAGCAATACATCCTGAGTAGCCAGACCAATGCTGTGTCTAAGCTGCTTCAGCTTAAGCTTATTTACATCCATTCCATCAATAAGGATTTCACCTCCGGTAGGCTCATAGAAACGGGGAATCAGATGAATCAGTGAAGATTTACCACATCCTGTCTCACCCATAATTGCTATAGTCTGTCCGGGCTCTGCCGTAAATGAAATATCTTCAAGTACAGGAAGATTTCCATCAGGATAGCTAAAGCTTACATTCTTGAACTCAATCTTACCGTTAAACTTCTCGGGATGCTCAATAGCATCGGGAGCGTCAATGATTTCAGCCTCTGAATAATAGATTTCCATTACCTTGTCAGATGCAGCATTAAAACGCTGGAACTCATTCATGATGTTACCCATCATACGCATAGGGTTCTGAATAGCCCAGATAAGTCCTGAGAATGCTACATACTGTCCGAGAGAAAGTCCGCTGTTGGGATCCATAAGCATCAGACCACCAACTACCAATGTTACAAGAGGCATAATGTTGGCAACACCTTCTACGAAGGGGAAATATCTGAGCCATACCAAACCTGTCTTAGTATTGGTATCTCTGTAATCCTTGTTGGACTCATCAAACTTTTCCTTCTCATACTCTTCACGAGCAAAAGCCTTAACCACACGATTGCCGGAGATATTCTCCTGCGCCTGTGTATTCATTCCCGCAAACTTCTCACGAAGAAGTGCATGCATGGGAGCTACTTTTCTTCTAAAGAAGTAAATAATAACAAATATAATCGGTGAGAGAACAAGCATGCACAATGCAAGCTTCCAGCTGGTGATAAAGAAATATACCATCGCAGCGGCATACAGAGTGAACGACTCGATGATTACTCTGATTACCCATGCAACCATGTGTCTGACAGCATCAAGGTCACCGGTTACTCGTGTCATCAAATCACCTGTTCTGTAGGTGCTGTAAAATTTCATATCCTGACGCTGAATCTTGTCATAGAGCTTGTTACGTACTCTGAAGAGAACCTTCTGTGATACATGCTCATACGCCATACAGTCAAGGTATACAATCAGTACTCTGAGAAGAGTAAGTCCGACCATTCCTCCCACCAGCCAATAAAACAGATTCGGTCTGGTAGCCCAGTTTTCAGCCACATGATCTCCCTTTACAAATTTGTCTACAATTTCTCCCGAAAAGTAAGGAACTACCAACTGCATGATGTTGTATACCGCAGTTCCCAAAAGGGCTACCATATACAGACCATGTCTTCCTTCCATGTTTTCCCAAAGCCATTGCATTTTTGTCTTAGGAAATTTCTTTGTCTCTTTTGTTTTTTCTTTTCCCATAATCTCTCTCTCACCAAAATCAATTTTTTATATTATTGATTTCACAACATATGGTTATATATCTTTATACCATTCGTGACGTTATGTTATCAGATTGCTTTTTTATTGCAATAGAAAAAACACAAAAAAATCATTATTTTTCATAAAAATATAGAAAGGTGCAGATATATTTCATTGAATATATTAAAATTTTTCATTTTGTAAAAACCACAAAAAATCCCGCCGTGAAATCGGTTCACGACGGGCTAATCATCACATCACTTACAAATATGTCTTTTTGACATATCCTTATTCATTTTTGAATATTACTTATTTCGGGGACTATTTATCCTCATCGAGCTTAAGTACGCTCATGAATGCCTCCTGAGGTATCTCCACATTACCTACCTGGCGCATCCTCTTTTTACCTTCCTTCTGCTTCTCCAGCAGCTTCTTCTTACGAGAGATATCACCGCCATAGCATTTAGCAAGCACATCCTTACGCATGGCCTTAACAGTCTCACGCGCAACAATACGTCCACCCACAGCTGCCTGAATAGGTATCTCAAAGAGGTGTCTCGGAATCTCATCCTTCAAACGTTCACACATTCTGCGTCCGCGCTCATATGCGGAATCAGAATGAACAATAAATGAAAGTGCGTCTACTTCCTCGCGATTTACGAGGATATCAAGCTTAACGAGTGTAGATTTCTCATAGCCCTTCAAGTCATAATCGAATGAAGCATATCCTCGAGATCTTGACTTGAGTGCATCAAAGAAATCGTAGATGATTTCATTGAGCGGAAGCTCATACTTAATAAGCGCTCTGTTGGTCTCAATATACTCCATTGACATATAGCGTCCGCGTCTCTCCTGGCAAAGCTCCATTATTGAACCAACGAACTCCTTAGTAACCATAATCTCGGCGTTAACAATAGGCTCTTCCATATAATCAATCTCAGAAGGATCGGGAAGATTTGAAGGATTGGTAAGTTCTATCATCTCACCATTGGTCTTGTATACCTTGTATACTACGCCCGGTGCGGTGGTTACCAAATCGAGATTATATTCTCTTTCAAGTCTCTCCTGAATGATTTCCAAATGAAGCAATCCTAAGAATCCGCATCTGAAACCAAATCCGAGTGCAAGCGATGTCTCCGGCTCATAGGAAAGAGATGCATCATTAAGCTGAAGCTTCTCAAGTGCATCACGAAGGTCCGGATACTTGGCACCATCTGCAGGATACAGTCCGCAGTAAACCATCGACTGAACCTTCTTATATCCGGGAAGCGCCTCTTCACAAGGATTTTCAGCATCGGTAACTGTATCTCCGACCTGAGTCTCCTTAAGATTTTTGATGGATGCAGTGATATAACCTACCATACCTGCACTAAGTTCATCACAGGGGAAGAATTTACCGGCTCCGAAATAACCAACCTCAACAACCTCTTCCTCAGCTCCTGTAGCAATCATCTTCATCTTGGTACCTTTTTTAACAGTACCTTCCATAATTCGACAGAATACTATTACACCCTTGTATGAATCATACACTGAATCAAAAATCAGCGCCTTAAGAGGTCCGTTGGGATCTCCCTTGGGTGCGGGGATTTTCTGAACAACCGCTTCAAGCACATCCTCGATACCGATTCCGTTTTTTGCGGAAATCAAAGGTGCGTCCTGAGCTTCGATTCCTATTACATCCTCTATCTCATCGATTACTCTCTGAGGCTCTGCGCTCGGAAGATCAATTTTATTTATTACGGGAAAAACGTCCAAATCGTGATCTAACGCAAGATATACATTTGCCAGTGTCTGTGCCTCAATTCCCTGTGCCGCATCAACTACGAGAATCGCTCCGTCACATGCAGCAAGTGAACGGCTTACTTCATAGTTGAAGTCTACGTGGCCGGGGGTATCAATAAGATTGAATATATACTCCTCCCCATCCTGTGCCTTATATACGGTTCTGACTGCCTGAGACTTGATGGTTATTCCTCTCTCACGCTCCAGATCCATATTGTCCAGAACCTGCTCCTGCATCTCACGGCTTGTAAGCAGACCGGTCTTTTCTATAATACGATCCGCAAGTGTTGACTTACCGTGATCAATATGTGCTACTATACAAAAATTTCTTATTTTACTCTGGTCCATAAATT